>NZ_ABCR01000003.1:0-397103 GCF_000170875.1 Roseobacter sp. AzwK-3b | reverse complement strand
ATTTCCTGCCCGGCAAGCAACTGGCCAAGCTGATCGAGGAAAAGCGCATCGAGATCGCGCCGCTCGCCTTCATGCGTGGGCGAACCTTGGCCAATGCCTTCGTCGTGCTCGACGAGGCGCAGAACGCCACCTCCATGCAGATGAAGATGTTCCTCACCCGCTTGGGCGAAGGCTCGCGCATGGTCATCACCGGCGACCGCAGCCAGATCGACCTGCCGCGCGGCGTGACCAGCGGCCTGCATGACGCCGAACGCCTGCTCACCCGCATCTCCGGCGTGTCCTTCAATTATTTCACCTCCAAGGACGTGGTCCGCCACCCGCTCGTCGCCGCGATCATCGAAGCCTACGAAGCCGACACGCCCGGCGCCTGAATGCCTGACCCCGGCTCATGCTCGCGCCACCACGACCCTTGCCCCGGCAAGGGCAGGCCCTTGCGTTTCTTCTGGCCCCAAATATCCCGGGGGCCCGGGGGCGGAGCCCCCGACTCCTGCACTGCGGGCAGAGCCCCCGAATCTCACCCTGCGGGCAGAGCCCCCGAAAACTATCCTGCGGGCAGTGCCCCCGAACCCAACCCAGCAACCCAATCCCCCGAACCGAAACCCGCGATCCTCCCCCCATGCTGACCGAAACCATGCTCGAAGACGACCGCTGGCAGACGCTCGATCTGCCCGGCCTCGCCGAAACCGCCGCCCGTGCGGCGCTGACCCATCTGGGCCTTGCGCCCGACGCGTGGGAAATCGCCATCCTCGCCTGTGACGATGCGCGCATCGCCGCACTCAATGCCGATTTCCGCGACAAGCCGGTGCCCACCAACGTCCTCAGCTGGCCCGAAACCGATCTCGCCCCCGACACCCCCGGCGCCCGTCCCGAGGCGCCCGCGCAAGCGGGTGACGACGCGCCCACCCCGCTTGGCGACATCGCCATCGCCTGGGACACCTGCCAGCGCGAGGCCGAGGCCGCCGGAAAACCGCTGCCGGACCATGTGACGCATCTGATCGTGCATGCGGTGTTACATTTGCTCGGCTATGACCATATCCGTGACCAAGATGCCACTTTGATGGAAACAACCGAAGTGGCGATACTTGGCAAACTGGGGGTCCCTGACCCATATTGACTGCATTGGGGTGCCTGCACCCCGCCAACGGACACAAGAGACGATGGGCGACAGTATAGACGAGTCCTCTAACGCGGCGCAAAGCGCGCAGCCTCAGAGGCATGACGATGACGATGAACCAGCCGGGTTTTTCCGCCGGATCATCGGGGTCTTCTCCCCCGGTGATGACACCCAGACCGATGAGACCCGATCCGACGCCTCGGCGGCCGGCGCCATGCCGGGCCTGCGCAACCTGCGCGACATGGCGGTCGAGGATGTGGCCATTCCCAAGGCCGATATCGTCTCGGTCCCGGTTGCCATCTCCCGCGATGAATTGGTCGATGTCTTCCGCGACAGCGGCATGACCCGCCTGCCGGTCTACGAGGGCACGCTCGACACCCCCATCGGCATGGTCCATCTCAAGGATTTCGCCCTGCGCCACGGCTTCAACGGGCAGTCCAGCGCCTATTCGCTGAAAAAGATGCTGCGCCCGCTGCTCTTCGTGCCGCCCTCCATGCCGATCGGCGTGCTCTTGCAGAAGATGCAGACCGACCGGCGCCACATGGCCCTTGTGATCGACGAATATGGCGGCGTGGACGGTCTCGTGACGATCGAAGACTTGATCGAACAGGTCGTCGGCGAGATCGAGGATGAACATGACGTGGACGAGGATCAGTATTTCGTCCGCGAAAGCCCCGGCAGCTATCTCGCCGTCGCCAAGACCCCGCTCGACGAGTTTCAGGCCGAAACCGGCCTGTCGCTGACCGACGCCGAAGAGGTGGACGAGGAAGAGATCGACACCCTGGGCGGTCTCGTCTTCATGCTGCTGGGCCGTGTCCCGGTGCGCGGCGAGGTGGTGGAACATCCCTCCGGCGCCTCGATCGAGGTGATCGATGCCGATCCGCGCCGAATCAAGCGCCTGCGTGTGCGTCTTCCCGACCACAAGGATGCCTGACACCCGCCTTGTCGGCCTCGCGGCATGGGCCGCCGGTCTGCGCCCGCGCAACCGTCTGATCCTCTGCGCGCTGATCGGCGCGCTGGCCGGGCTGGGGCAGGCGCCGTGGGGGCTCTGGCCACTGACCGTGGCAGCCCTTGCCATGCTCTTCGCGATCTTCACCGCCGCGCCCACATGGCGCCGCGCGGGGTTTCTCGGCTGGGCGGCGGGCACCGGCTATTTCATGCTCTCGCTCAACTGGATCGTCGAGCCGTTCCTCGTGGATGTCGCGCGCCATGGCTGGATGGCGCCTTTCGCGCTCTTCGGCCTTTCGGCGGGGCTGGCGCTCTTTTGGGCGGCGGGCTTTGCGCTGGCGCGCGCGGCGGGCGGCGGGGCGCTTGCGTGGATCGCCGCGCTGCTCCTGTCCGAAGCCGCGCGCACCTATCTCTTCACCGGCTTTCCCTGGGCGCAGACGGGCCATGCCCTGATCGACACCGCTTGGCTTCACTGGGCGTCCTGGGGCGGCTCTCTGATGCTGACGGCGATCGTGCTTGCGGCGGCGGCGGCGCTCTGGCGTGCGGCGACAGGCCCGCGCCCGGCGGCCCTCGTGGCACTCGCGCTCATTGCCGCACTCCATGGGGCAGGGGCCGCGCTGACGCCTGCCGCACAGCCCACGCCCGATGCCCCCATCGTGCGCCTGATCCAGCCCAATGCCGCCCAGCATCTCAAATGGCATCCCGACCACACCCGCACCTTCTTCGAGCGACAGATCGCCTTCACCTCCGCACCACCGGACGGGCAGGGCGCCCCCACGCCTGCCGCCCGCCCCGATCTGATCGTCTGGCCCGAAACCGCGATCCCCGTGCTACTCGAGCGTGCCGGTCCGGCCTTTGACGCGATCTCGGCGGCCGCAGGCGGCGCGCCCGTGGTTCTTGGCCTGCAACGCACCGATGAGCTGCGCTATTTCAACTCTCTGGTGATGCTCGACGCCTCGGGACAGGTGGTCGCCCTTTACGACAAGCACCACCTTGTCCCCTTCGGCGAATACATCCCCTTCGGCGATTTTTTCGCCCGCTTCGGGATCACCGCCTTTTCCGCTCAGGCGGGCAACGGCTATTCCTCGGGGCCGGGCGCGCAGGTGATCGGCCTCGGCGATCTGGGCCTCGCGCTGCCCCTCATCTGCTACGAAGGCGTCTTTCCGCAGGACGTGCGCGCCGCACCCGCGCGCCCCGACATGCTGCTGCTCATTACCAATGACGCGTGGTTCGGCACTCGCTCGGGTCCCTACCAGCATCTGGCCCAAGCCCGCCTGCGCAGCGTCGAACAGGGCCTGCCGATGATCCGTGTCGCCAATACCGGTGTCTCGGCGATGATCGACGCGGCGGGCCGTGTCACCGCCTCGATCCCCTTGGGGCAGGCGGGCTGGCGCGATGCCCCCTTGCCGCCGCCCTTGCCCCCCACCATCTATGCCCGAACCGGCGATAGTCCGTCCATCGGTGGCGCACTGTTGCTGCTGGCCCTGTCATTCTTGCGCAACAGGTCTCCGGCGCGCTCAGATAGCGATTGACGCGCCTTCACAGGCCGCTTAACCACTGACGAACCCGTCACAACGGCTTCCTGGCGTGACGGCTGACATACAATGGAGCACTCTCATCATGTCCCGTGACAATTACATCTTTACCTCCGAATCCGTTTCGGAGGGGCATCCCGATAAGGTCTGTGACCGGATTTCGGACGCCATCCTCGATGCTTTCCTGGCCGAGGAGCCCAACGCCCGCGTGGCTGCGGAAACCTTCGCCACCACCAACCGCGTCGTCATCGGCGGCGAGGTCGGACTTCAGGATCAGGACCGCCTGCGCGTCTACATGGACCGGATCGAAGACATCGCTCGGGCTTGCATCCGGGACATCGGATACGAGCAGGACAAGTTCCACTGGGAAACCTGCGAGATCACCAACCTCCTGCACGAGCAATCCGCCCATATCGCCCAAGGCGTGACCGGCGAACGCGGTGACGAAGGCGCAGGCGACCAAGGCATCATGTTCGGCTATGCCACCAACGAGACCGACGCGCTCATGCCCGCCCCGATCCAGTTCAGCCACGCGATCTTGCGCCGGCTGGCCGAGGTGCGCAAATCCGGCGTCGAACCCTCGCTGCGCCCTGATGCCAAAAGCCAGCTCTCGCTGCGCTACGAAAACGGCAAGCCGGTCGAAGTCATGCAGATCGTGCTCTCGACCCAGCACGAAAGCGAAGCCCAGACGAGCGACGACATCCGCGCCATCGTCGAGCCGTATATCCGCGAGGTTCTGCCCGCCGAATGGATCACCGCCCGCACCGAATGGTGGGTCAATCCGACCGGCACCTTCGTGATCGGCGGCCCTGACGGCGACGCGGGCCTCACCGGTCGCAAGATCATCGTCGACACCTATGGTGGCGCGGCCCCGCATGGCGGCGGCGCGTTTTCCGGCAAAGACCCGACCAAGGTGGACCGCTCGGCCGCTTACGCCGCGCGCTATCTCGCCAAGAACGTGGTCGCCGCAGGCATGGCCGAACGCTGCACCCTGCAGCTCTCCTATGCGATCGGCGTGGCGCGTCCGCTGTCGATCTACGTGGACACCCACGGCACCGGCGACGTGCCACCCGCCAAGATCGAAGAGGCCGTCGCCAAGGTCATGGACCTGACCCCGCGCGGCATCCGCGACAAGCTGCAGCTGAACAAGCCGATCTACCAGCGCACCGCCGCTTACGGCCATTTCGGGCGCGAACCCGATGGCGATGGCGGCTTCAGCTGGGAAAAAACCGATCTGGTCGAGGCGTTGAAAAAAGCCGTCTGATCCGACCCGTTTACGCGCCCAAAACCGGAGTTGTGTCCAACATGGACACAACTCCTTTCTTTTGCCCCCGGTTTCGTCCTGAACGCGTGTAGGTTTCGTACGAACCCTACACATAGCCTCCGCTCCGTCAGGGGGCTTGCAGCCCGCCCCCGATCTGGTGCATCTGGTCCCCATGAGCAGCGAAAAACACCCCTCTGGCGCCCCGTGGCGCAATTTCTATGGCCGCTTCAAGGGCAAGGGTCTGCGCCCGTCGCAACAGACCTATCTCGACGAGGACCTTGCCGAACTCTCGCCCGGACCGGTCGATTGGGACGTGAACCCTGACCGCGAACCCCTTGATCTGAAATCTCTTTTCGGGGATCGGGATATCTGGCTCGAGATCGGTTTCGGCGGCGGCGAACACATGGTGCATCAGGCTGTCCACAATCCCGGCATCGGTCTGATCGGTTGCGAACCTTACATAAACGGCGTGGCCATGCTTCTGGGCAAGATCCGCGACAGTGGCGCACAAAATATAGCGGTTCACCCCGGTGATGTCCGCGATATGTTCGATGTTCTGCCCGAAAATTCCGTCTCACGCGCCTTTCTGTTCTATCCCGATCCCTGGCCCAAAAAGCGCCACCACCGGCGCCGTTTCGTCACGCCCGGATATCTTGAGCCTTTGTCTAGGGTATTGAAATCAGGTGCTATTTTCCGTGTCGCCACGGATATTCCCGACTATGTGCGCCAGACCCTCGAAGAGGTGCCGCGCCATGGCTTCACATGGCAGGCCGAGCGTCCCGCCGATTGGCGGGAGCCGTGGACTGATTGGATTTCAACACGTTACGAGCAAAAAGCCCTGCGCGAAGGCCGCAGTCCCCATTACCTCACCTTCGTGAAGACCTG
This sequence comes from Roseobacter sp. AzwK-3b, assembly GCF_000170875.1. Classification (NCBI taxonomy): domain Bacteria; kingdom Pseudomonadati; phylum Pseudomonadota; class Alphaproteobacteria; order Rhodobacterales; family Roseobacteraceae; genus Roseobacter; species Roseobacter sp. AzwK-3b. The sequence continues at coordinate 391,357 of NZ_ABCR01000003.1, read as the reverse complement.
ACGCCAAGCCCTTGATCTGGAGGCATATTACGCCGCCAGCTTGTCGCCCAACCGGCCCAGCATATCAACGCATTGCTGCAATTGGTCCAATGACACATATTCATCCGGCTTGTGCGCCTGCTCGATCGACCCCGGCCCACAGACCACCGCCGACATCCCATAGCTCTGAAACAACCCCGCCTCGGTCCCGAAGGGCACCAGATCGGCGGTGTTCGCTCCGGTAAGTTCCATCAGTATGTCCTTGGCTTCATTGACATCTGCGGGCTCCAGCCCCTCCACCTCGCCGATCACCTCGGTGATGATCGAGGCATCAGGACAGACCGCGCGCATCGCCGGAAGCAGCACATCGTTGCAATAGTCCCGCAGGCTATCTTTCACATATTGCGCGTCCTCGGCCTGCACCGGGCGCATCTCCCATTCCAGCTTGGCGATCGACGCAATCACGTTATGCGCCACACCCCCCGACAGGCTGCCGGTGTTGATCGTCGTCCAGGGCGGGTCAAACCGGCTTGTCGCGGGCGCCCGGCTGCGCAAGTCGTCCTTCAGTTCCAGCAGGCGGCTGACATAACGCACCGCGTATTCCACCGCGTTCACGCCCCGATCCGGGGATGAGCCGTGGCCCGCAAGCCCATGAAAATGCGTGGTATATTCATAGCAGCCCTTATGCCCTTCGATGATCCGCATCGAGGTCGGTTCGCCGATGATCGCCACGCCCGGCCGAATGCCGCGCTGCTTGAGACTTTCGACCAGAGCCTGTCCGCCAAGGCATCCCACCTCCTCGTCATAGGTGAAGGCGAAATGGATCGGCCGGTCCCGCACCCGCTCGGCGAAATAGGGCGCCATCGCCACCGCCGCCGCGATGAACCCCTTCATGTCGCAGGTCCCACGCCCATAAAGAAGCCCTTCATGTTCGGTCATCTCGAACGGGTAGCTGGCCCAGTCCTGCTCATCCACGGGCACCACATCCGAATGGCCCGATAACACGATGCCCCCATCAACTTCGGGTCCTATCGTGGCGAAAAGATTGGCTTTATGGCCGATTTCGTCGTGGAAAATGTCCACCTTGGCGCCTTCGCCTTCCAGCCGATGCGCCAGGTAGGCGATCATGTCCAGGTTGCTGAATTCCGAGACGGTGGGAAAGGCGATCAGATCGCCCAAAAGCGCAACGGTATCAGAGAATTGTGTGCTCACTTCGGCCTCGTTGAAATGTCGGAAAACCTGCGCGACTTTGTTGGTATGCTTGCTATGCGTCAACCCAAATCTGGTGATGTCTCAGCGTGCAAATGCCCTGTTGCCCCTTTGGCGGGCGTGCCATGTGGCCTGTGCCAAGGATCAGGGCGTCGCGAAAATCCCTGCCAGAACCCACGATATCTGCTCTCAGACGTGCTATTTGGGGGGTGTTGGAAAAAAATGACTAGAAGTTGAGCACGGAAAATAGTAGACTCTTAAGATATGAATATGACCTCGCATCAAGACGGGGCTTCACTTGAGGTAGAGTGGTGCGGTTATGAGTATTGGTTACGTGACCCGTTCGAATACGGGACCCTTGGTTCGTGGCGATGTCGGAAATGACGCGGATGTCACGATCATTCCTGTCGGCAACGGGCAGGAAATCTCCCTGAACCTTAGACAATTCGAAATTGAAACCTATCGCCGTGATGGCCCCGCGCTCGAGATCACCCTGGCGGATGGCCGGGTCATCGTTCTCGACGGGTATTTCAACGCGGCAGGCACGCCCCAGTCGCGGCTCTTCATCAGCGCCGATGGCTACCTCAACGAAGTCACCTTGATCGAGGGCCAGCAGGGCGCGCTTTATGCCCAATACGGTCCGACCGAGATCTGGGGCAAATGGAGCCCGTCGGACGATCTGATCTTCCTCGACAGCGCAGAAGTCGTGGCACCCGCTGGAGAAGCCGGCGAGGAAACCGTGTCGATGCTCGGCGCGGGCCTTCTGGGCGGCGCCGGTCTTCTGGGCGGTGCCGGAGCAGGGGCTGCGGGCCTTGCGGCCACGGCCGTGGCCGCTGGTCTTGCGACGGGCGTTGGCGGTGGCGGTTCGGGCGGCGGCGGCATTCCCGGCGGCGTTCCTGGCGGTGGCGGCGCACCTGCCGACACGCCGCCGCGGATCGAACCGCTGGTCAACGAGCAAGGGCCGATCTCGATCGGTGGGGACGGTGCGGAAAACGGCACGATCACCATTACCGGCCGCGCCGAACCCGGCTCGACCGTGGTGGTCGAGATCGGCGGCAAGACCGTTGAGACAACCGCCAACCCGGACGGCACATGGCAGGCAGAGTTCGCGGGTCCGAATTTCCCGCCCGATGGCGATCACGGCGTGACCGTGACCGTGACCGAGCCCAACGGCACCGAAACCGTGCTGCAGGTGCCGGTGATCATCATCGACACGACGCCTCCCGAAGCCGCCGTGACCGACGGGGTCATGTCCTCGGGTCACGTGGTCAATGCTGCGGATTACGATGATAATGTCGATATTTCCGGCACGGGCGAGGTGGGGGCCACCATCACCGTGACCATCGGCACCGTCACCGGCTCGACCGTTGTGGACCAGAACGGCGACTGGACCGTGTCGTTCCAGCCCGGCCAGCTTCCCGATGGCGACTACGACGAGGTTGTGACCATCGTTGCGTCCGACAGCGCGGGCAACACGACCACCCTGACCGAGACGATCTCGATCGACACGATCCATCCTGGCCTGACCATCAACGCCAGTGCCGTGGGCAATCGCGGCGTGCTCAACGGCGATATCGCCCGCAACGAAGGGCTGATCGTCACCGGCACCTCCGAGCCGGGAACCACGGTCACCGTATCGATGCATGGTCAGACACAGCATGTTCCCGCCGGTGCCAGCGGCACCTGGCGCGCCGAGTTCGATCCCTTCGCGCTGCCCGACACGCAGTTCGATGCCACCATCACCGCTGTCACGCAGGATGCCGCAGGCAATGTCAGCCGCGCCTCCGAGACGATCCGCGTCGATCTCGAAGTGCGCGACCTCACGCAAGAGGGCACGCCCGGCGGTCAGGACGGCATGATCAGCGGGTCCGAGATCTCGGGCGGCTTTGCTCTCAACGGCACGGTAGAGCCCAACTCGAACTCGGTCGTTCTGCGTTTCATGGGCGCCGTCGTGACTGCCGATCTCGATGCGTCGGGCAATTGGAGCGCCGAGTTTTCGGGGGCGCAGATTCCGCCCGGCACCTATCAGGAAGACGTGACCATCACCGCGACGGATGGCGCAAACAACGTGCGCTCGATCACGCGCAGCATCTCGGTCGATACCGAGGCGGGCACCCTGACGCTGAATGGCGACGCAATCGGCACGCAAGGCGTGATCAACGCCACCGCCTATCAGAACGGTGTGATCGTGTCGGGCACGGCAGATCCCTTCGCCAATGTGGTGGTGGATCTTGATGGGGTGGAATTCACCGTTCGGGCCAATAGCGCCGGTATCTGGCAACAGCGGTACGACATGCAGGATCTCACACCGGGTCGGCACAATCCCGTCGTCTCGGCGACAATCACCGATCCTTACGGCAACAGCGACACGGTCAGCCGCACGCTGCTGGTCGATACCCGTGTCGATGATCTGCAATTGACCCCGCCGCAATTCGCCACCACCACGGATGGGCGCAATGTTCTCAACGCCGAGATCGTGCGCAGCGGGTTCGACATCTCCGGCACGATCGAGCCGGGCTCGATTGTCTGGGTGGATATCGACGGCGTCAGCCGACAGGCGGTCGTGGACGGTGACGGCAACTGGACCGTGCGCTTCGGCCCCAACGCGATCCCGCCGGGGCAGCGCCCGGGCACCCTGACCGTGTCGGTCGAGGATCCCGTGGGCAACGTCTCGGAGCTGACCGAAACGATCTTCATCGACACCGTGGTTCTGGACATGGCCCAAGGCCCGACGACCGGCGCCATCAACGGCGTGGCCAATATCGCCGCAGCGCAAGGCGGGTTGGAGATGACCGGCACCGCCGAGGCCAATTCCCAACTGCGCATCCAGATCTTCGGCCGGACCTACCGCACCTCCAGCGACGCCAATGGTGACTGGACGCTGACTATCCCGCAAGGCGATGTGCCGCGCACGGAAACCACGGCGCAGGCGACGATCACCGTGACCGATCCCGCGGGCAACGTGGACACGATCCCCGGATCGATCACGATCGACATGGTCGCCCCCGACGAAGCCGAAATCGTGGGATATTTCCGGCAGGGCGGCGGATATCGCTATATCACCACCGAAACAGGGGATGACCCGGTCTCGGTGCATCAGGTCGGTGCCGATGGCAGCGTCAACGAAATGGCGCTCTATGCGGATGAAAACGCCTTCCTCGGTGAGACGGATCACTTCTTCCTCAACCAGTCGGGGCAGGCGCAATCCATCCCCGACGGCTCGCACCTGGTGGTCACGACGACCGATGCCGCACAGAACACCTCCAGCACCTATCTTGTGCTGGACGAGGTCAATACCTCGACCGTGAACCTCGCCAATCCCAACCTGGCCGATTTCCAGATCGAGACGGTCGATCTGCGCTTTGCCGATCGCAGCCAGTTGACCATCACCGAAGAGCAGCTTCGGGCGCTGTCGGACAATTCCGACACGCTGCAAATCGAAGGTGGGACGGACGACACGGTCATCATCACCGGGGCGCAAAGGGTCAATGGCGGCGCGCTCGAGCCACAGGGATACGATATCTATACACTTGGTCAGGATGCCACGATCATCGTCGACGAAAAGATCGACATCGTGACCTGACGAACAAGACCTTGGCGCGCGTGGGCTTTGTCCCCGTGCGCGCCACCAACCATAAAAAGCTACCGATCAAGGGGCAATGATGGGGCAGAGGGACGGAATCCAGCGGTGGGGCGCGTGCATGATTGCCGCGCTGACGCTGAGCGGGTGCATGTCACCCGACGCAGGCGGCGACGGAACGACCGGCGAGACATCTCGCTTCATGGGCGGCCTGTCGGGTCTCGGCGCTCCGGGCGATGCCGATGAAGCCGCCCGCGCCGAAGCCGCTGCCTCGCCCGTCATCAGCGCTTTGCAGGCGCGGCGCAGCGTCATCCCCCCGGGCAGTCCCTATGCCAAGATCGTCGATCCGGTTCTGGCCGCCAACAGCCGCCCCGCCGAGGCCGAATTGCGCAGCGCACGGCTCAGGGCGCGGGCCGCCTCCAAGAACTGGCTGCCCAAGATCGGACCCAATATCAGCCTCACCAGCCTCAGCGACGTGATCGCGCAACTGGTCGTGGAACAGGTGCTCTTCGACAATGGCCGCAAGAAGGCCGAACGCGCCTTCGCCAAGGCCGATGTCGAGGTCGCCGCCGTCACGCTGTCCGAGGATACCAACGCCCGGATCCGCACCGCCCTGAGCCTTTATCTCACCGCCATGAAGGCGCGCGAGCGCCGGGTGCTGGAAGAGCGGACCCTCAAGGACATGGAGCATTTCGAATGGGTGATGTCCGAGCGCGTCTCGGGCGGCATCTCGGACGGCTCGGATCTCCATGTCCTGCGTCAGAAACTGGCCGAGATCCGCGCGACCCTTGCCGCGCAATCCGAAGCCGAGGCCACGGCACTGGCAGAACTCAACGCCATGTCCACCCGCCCGCTCGATGATGTCACGGGGCTTGCGGACCTGTCGCGGGCAAAAGGCGATATACGCCCCATCGAAGTGCTGCGGGCCGAGGCCGAGAAAAGCCGCGATATCGCCAGCGCACAGGTCGAACGCGGCGGTCTCCTGCCGGGGCTCACCGCCGGTGGAACGCTTGGCGACAATGGCTCGGGCATCGGGCTCAACGTGTCGTCCGATCAGCTTCTCGGGCTCGGCACCGGCGACAGCCTGAACGCGATAAAGGCCACGCAAGAGGCCGCCGCCGCCCGCGTGGGTCAGGCCGAAGAGGACGCGCAGCGCCGCACCGCCCGGTTGCAGAACCGCCTTTCCGCCCTGACGCGACAAGTGGATGAAGCGACCGCCCTGGCCAGCCGCGCCAAGGCCAATCTCGATCTCTTCCAGAGCCAGTACAAGGCCGGTCAGCGGCAGGTCATGGATGTGGTCGGCGTCTACGAGACCTTCGCCGCCCGGCAGGCCGCCACGCTCGATCTGAAATACGAACGCCTCGAAACCCAGCTTCAGATTGCCGAGCATCTGGGTGTTCTTGCCGAAGGAAACCGCCTGTGACCGTGCGCCCGGTAAACTGGACCATCCGCGCCGTGCCCCCGGCAGACGCCGCTGACGTGTCGAATTGCGACGCGCCCCCGCGCGCCGTGGCCCAAGCGCCGCAACCGGCTCAGGCCACCCGCCGCCTCGCCGAACTGATCGCTGTCTATTCCGCCTGCATCGGCCAGCCCTGCACCCGCCGCGACATCGCCGATACGCTCACCACCCTTCCCCCCGCCGAGCGTGCCGCGCCGCAGACGATGCTGGCGGCCGGTCTCAGGGCGGCGGGCTTCGAGGTCCGCGTGGCCCCAAGCGATCTCTCGGATGCAGGGGCATGGCCTGCGCTGGCGCGGATGACCGACGGGCAGTTCATTCTCGTGCTCGAGCGCGCGGGCAGCGATCTGGTGATCTACGACAAGACCTGCCCCGACAACCGCGCCACCGTCTCGCTTGACGAATTCGCGCCGGTCTTCACCGGGCTGACCATCCGCGCCGAGGTGCCGCTCGACCGGCTGGCCGGCACCCATCTCACGGACCGCCCCCGCGCGCATTGGTTCTGGGGTCAATTCGCAGACTGCCGCCGCGCCATGGGCGAGGTGATCCTTGGCTCTTTCGTGGCCAATCTCCTGGCGGTCGCCGTGGCGCTCTTCGCGCTGCAGGTCTATGACCGGGTGATCCCGCATCAATCCGAGGCGACGCTCTGGGTGCTGGCGGGCGGTGCGCTGCTGGCGCTGACCATGGAGTCGCTGCTCAAGATCGCGCGCGCCCGGCTGATGGACGGCGCAGGCCGCCAGATCGAGATGAACGTTCAGACCCTTCTGATGAACCGCATTCTCGGGATGCGCTCGGAACAGGCGGGGCAGGCGCCCAGCCAGTTGTTCAGCGCCATGCGCGAATTCGGCTCGGTGCGCGAGTTTTTCACCGCCTCCACCATCGGCACTTTGGCCGATGTGCCTTTCATCTTCGTCTTTCTCCTGCTCGTCGCCTCGATCGGCGGCAATGTCGTTTGGGTGCTGATCCTCGGCGGGATCCTGATGGTGCTGCCGGGGATCTTCCTGCAGCGCAAGATGATCCGCCTGACGCAGGAAACCCAAGGCGCGTCGGCAAAATCCTCGCGCCTCCTGCACGAGGCGATCTTCGAGCTCGACACCCTCAAGACACAGCGCGCCGAGGACCGCTTCCGCCGCGTCTGGACCGAGCTGACCGCGCTTCAGGCGCTCAAATCCAGCGAACAGCGCCAACTGGCCTCGGTGCTCACATTCTGGAGCCAGGGCATCCAGCAGGTCACCTATATCGCCGCCGTGATCTTCGGCACCTATCTGGTGTTTGCGGGGGAATTCACCGTCGGTTCGATCATCGCGATCAGCATCCTGACCAGCCGTACCTTGGCGCCCCTCACACAGCTTGCCGGCACCATGGCGCGGTGGGGCAATGTGAAATCCGCACTCGAAGGGCTCGATGCGATCGTCAGCGCCCCACAGGACAGCGCGCCCGACCGGACCTATCTGCGTCGTGAACGGCTGACTGGCGGGTTCGAGCTGCGCGAGGTGAAATTCACCTATGATGCCGACATGGCGCCGGTGGTCGATATTCCGGCGCTTGTCATCCAGCCGGGGCAGAAACTGGCCCTTCTGGGGGCCAACGGGTCTGGCAAATCGACATTGCTCAAACTTTTGTCGGGCCTTTACGCCCCCACAAGCGGCCGCCTGCTGATCGACGGCGCCGAAATGTCCCAGCTCGAGCCTCGGGATCTGCGCCGCCTTGTCGGCTATCTGGGGCAGGATGTGCGGCTCTTCACCGGGTCCTTGCGCGAAAACCTGAACCTGACGCTTCTGGAAAGCGACGATGACAGGCTTCTGGCGGCACTCGATTTCGCCGGGCTCGGTCCGTATGTGAAATCCCATCCCAAGGGGCTCGATCTGGAAATCCGCGATGGCGGTCAGGGGCTGAGCCAGGGACAACGCCAGTCGATCGGCTGGGCGCGTCTGTGGTTGCAGGACCCGGCGATCTGCCTTCTGGACGAACCCACAGCGGCCCTCGATCAGACGCTGGAACGCACGCTGGTCAGCCGGCTGGAGGGCTGGCTCGCGCATCGGACCGCCGTGATCGCCACACATCGCGTGCCGATCCTGCAACTGACCAACCGCACCATGCTGTTGCAAAACGGGCGCATGGCTGTCGATGGCCCGCGCGATCAGGTGTTGGCACATCTCGCGCAGCGCGCCGGGGCAGGGGGCTAGGGCATGGCAACGCAAACCACCGATCTCTCCTCGCAATTCGGCGCCCGGCTGCGCGGCTCAAGCCTGACGATATGGCTTTGTGCTGCGAGCTTCCTTCTGGTGCTGATTTGGTCCGCTCTGGCCTCGGTCGATGAGATCGTGCGCGCCGATGGCGAATTCATCTCGTCGTCGCGCCCCCAGATCATCCAGAACCTCGAAGGCGGCATCCTGTCGGAGCTGCTGGTCAACGCGGGCGATATCGTGGAACGCGGCGACGTTCTGGCGCGTCTGCATGGCACGCAGTTCAAATCCTCGGTCGAAGAGCTGCGCGATCAGATCACCGCGCTTGAAATCCGTCGCCTCCGGCTCGAGGCCGAACTGGCCGGTCAGTTCGATTTCACCGTGCCCGAAGAGCTGGCCACTCGCAGCCCGCAAATCGTGGCCTCCGAACGGGTGCTGCTCAATGCCCGTCAGACCGATTTCACCAAGCGCAGCGATGGCGCGCGCAAGATCCTCGCGCAGGCCGCCGAGGAACGCGCGCTGATGGAAAACCTTCTGAAAAAGAACGTCGTCGCCCTGATCGAGGTGACCCGCACCCGCAAGGACCATGCCGACGCCGAAAAGCGCTACGACGAGATCGTGACCCAAACCGAACTTGACCGCGCCGAGGCCTATTCCGACACGCTCAAGGAATTGGCGACCCTGCGGCAGAACCTCAAATCCAGCCTCGATCAATTGAACCGCACCGTGCTGACAAGCCCGATGCGCGGTGTGGTCAATACCGTGGGCGTGACCACCATCGGCGGCGTCGTGCGCCCCGGCGAGCAGATCCTCGAGATCATTCCGCTGGACGAGGAACTCTTTGTGGAAGCCCGTGTCGCGCCTGAAAACATCGCCAATCTGCGCCGTGGCCAAGAGGCGACGATCAAGCTCACGGCTTATGATTTCACCATCTACGGCACGTTGAAAGGCACGGTGGATTTCATCTCGGCGGATACGTTCAAGGATGAAAACGCCCGCGCGCCGGATGGCGACCCGCATTACAAGGTGACCTTGCGCGTCGACACCCAGAACCTGACGCCGCGCCAGTCCGGCATCGAAATTCGCCCCGGCATGCAGGCGCAGGTCGAGTTGCACACCGGCGAAAAGACCGTGCTGCAATACCTGCTCAAACCGCTCTACAAGTCCCGCGAAGCCCTTCGCGAGCCGTGATCGGCCTCTCTCAGCTTTCCATCCAGATCGTCACCGGCCCGTCATTCAGCAGCGCGACTTTCATGTCCGCGCCGAACCGCCCGGTGTCCACCGGCACGCCCTGGGCCTCCAGTGCCTTGGCGAAATACTCGTAAAGCCTGCGGCCCTCCTCGGGCGGGGCGGCGGTGGAAAACCCCGGCCTGTTGCCCCGGCTCGTGTCGGCGGCCAGCGTGAACTGGCTCACCACCAGCGCGCTGCCGCCCATATCGCGCACCGAGAGGTTCATCTTGCCCGCCTCGTCGGTGAAGATCCTCAGCTTGGCGATCTTGGCGGCCAAGTGGTCGGCCTGCGCCTCTTCGTCGCCCTGCATCGCGCAGATCAGGATCAACAGGCCCGGACCCGTCTGGCCTACCACCTCGCCCTCTACGGTGACCGAGGCATGGCTGACACGTTGCAACAGGGCGCGCATGGGCGGTCTCCTTCATGGGGCTTGGATCGGCGGGGCCATCCTTGGGCCAAACACGCCGCGCCCGCAAGCCCCCGGATCTTGATGCCGATCAACGCGCGGCCGCGACATGGGCGCTAGGTCTGACTGCGTCATCACATCGCTGCACATCGCTGCAGATTGCCAGAAGGAGCCTTTCACATGGTTGAGACATCACAGACATCCGGCGCTTGGCCCTCGCTTTACGAGCCGCTGCGCCATCTTGGACAGCGCGTGGCCGATTGGCTGTCGCCCGCCTCCGATGCCTCCGCCGATGACGCGGCCTACCGGATCACGATGGAGCTGCCCGGTGTGTCGGACGAGGATATCGACATCTCCGTGCATGACGGCGTGGTGACCGTCAAAGGCGAAAAGACCCATGAGCGCGAGGAAAAGGGCGACACGTGGTTTTTCTCCGAACGTCAATACGGCGCCTTCAGCCGCACCTTTCGCCTGCCCGCAGATGCCGATGGCGACAAGATCGCGGCGGATCTCAAGGACGGCGTGCTGACGCTCTCGGTGCCCAAGCGCACCGCCTCCGGCGGCGCTGCCCGCAAGATCGCGATCAACCGGAGCTGACGCCCCCGGCGCTCAGCCGCGCAGATCGAGGATATCTTCCAGCCCCGCACGCTCGGTGCGAAAGCCGTTGGCGGGATGATCCGCATCGCCATACCCGAACGAGATCGCACACAGGATCAGCCGCGTCTCGGGCAGGCCAAAATGCGCCCGGATCATCGGCGCATGCGCCGCGACCGAAGCCTGCGCGATCGTGTCCACCCTAAGCGCCCGCGCCGCCAGCATGAAGGCCGTGACGAACCCTCCGGTATCCATCGCGCCGTAAGCCCCAAGTGCGGCCTCTGAATGCACGATCGCCACATGCGGCGCATCGAACAGCGCGAAATTGCGCATCGATTGCGCGGTCCGGGCGTCGCGGTCGTCCCGGGCGATTCCCACCGCCTCGTAAAGCTGATAGCCACAGGTCCGCCGCCGTTCGCCATGGGCGCCGGGATAGCTTTCGGGCCAGGGCAGGTCCGGGGCAGGGGCCTGTGACGCAGCCACCTCCAACAGCGCCTGCCGGAACGCGTCGGTCTGCGCGCCTTGCGTCACCGTGACCTGCCATGGCTGCGCATTGCACCACGACGGCGCGTGCCCCGCCGCCTGCACGATCCGGGCGATCACTTCGCCAGGCACCGGATCGGGCCGGAAGGCGCGGCACGAATACCGTGATGTCATCAGTTCCAGAAGCGTCTCGAACGCATCAGCCATCAAAAAGCCCCCGTATCCAGCACATCGAGATAGAAAAGCCCCCCCGCCACCAGCAGCATCGCCGCCACCAGCAGCGCGATCTTCCACGCCGACCAGGGCCGTTCCCCCTGCACCCGGCCCGTGCGTCCGTTGACAACAAAGCGATAGGTCTCGCCCCGATACTTGTAGGCCGCAAGCCAGACCGGCAGCAGCACATGCTTGAAGGTCACATCCGACACGTCGGTGCGGATCTCGTGGATGCGCTGCCGGTCGCCGCCGATATCGAACCGCACATCGCGGGCGATCGTGGCGTCCATGACGCTGCGCGCCTCGGCAAACCCCTCTTCCAATGTCACCGCATAGCCTTCGGCCCGGAACCCCGCCAGATATTCGGGGTTATACGGCTCCAACCCCGACAGATCCCACGGCTCCAGCGCATCGGTGAACTTCTTGGGCAGACTGCGCGACGCCAGCACCAGCACATCGTCGAAAAACCGCGCCACCCGCCCCGAGGCCGGTCTCCAGCGCACCTTGGCCACGCGCACCTGCTGGTTCTCGCCGTTGCGCACAACCATGCGTGTCTCGTAATAGACCGTGCCGCGCTCGCCGGTATAGGTGGATTTGGTGTCGGCGTCGAAGGTCCAATAGGGCACGTAGATCCCCTGCATCCTCCGCCCCTTGCGCGCATAGGCCTGCAGGCCGTTCGGCGCGAACCACAGGCTGCCCAGCCAATCGGTCATCGCCTTGTGCGCCGCCGCCTCGTCCAGTGCGAAGGGCAACAGCGCCTTGGGCTTGATATGGCGATGCGTGCCGGTATCGGTGACCACGGGCGTGGCGCAGAACGGGCATTCGGCGGCGTGCAGCGTTTCGTCGAACTCGACCTGTGCCGCGCAATTGGGGCAGCTGACGACGCGGGTTACCTCGATCTCCTGTTCCGGCAGATCGGCCCTCAGCGCGCGGTCGAAATCCAGCTCCTCGATGGGGCTGGCCCATGGGCCGGGCTGCGCGATGTCGTCCGCATGGCCGCAATGATCGCAGATCAGCTGCCCGGCCTTGGGGTCATACCGATAATCGGCCCCGCATTGCTCGCAGGGAAAGCGGTGTTCCTGCAGGGGGGCGGTCTGGTCTTGCACGGTCATTCCCTGCGGCCTCAGAGGATCTTGTGAAACAGCGATGGGCTGATCCGCCGCAGCGCGCCATCGCCAAGCGCCGTGTGACGCCAAAGGTTGAAGACGGCATGGATCATCGCCGCCGCCAGCAGCACCAGCAACACCGTCCGCGCTTCGGGACCGGGCAGGGGGCGTCCCATCTGCAGTGCCGCAAGGCTCACCGCTGACCACGCCAGCAACAGGTACAGCCCCCGGCTCATCCAAGGATGGGCCACGCGAAACGCGCCTTCAAGCTTCGGCCCCGGCCCGTTCATCACGCCAAACACCGCCGCCAGCCCCGCCATCGCCGCCGCCGACAGGGCATACCCCCAGTCCAGCAGCGCCACAGCACCCGGACCGGCGGCCAGCACGAACAAGAGCAGCGCGGCGGTGCTCCAATGCAGCACGATGGTCGCGCGGCGTCTCATGGCTGGGTCTCCTTTCGCCCGTCAGGCCTCCGGCGGGGGCGGCGGCAGGATGGTGAAGAGTTGCGCCAGTTCCGGCACATCCTCGGCACGTTTCCAGCCGTCCTGCCCTGCGGTCCAGACATGGGTTTCGCGGCTCAGTTTCTGCTCGCCCGCCATGCGCCCCAGATCGGCCTTGGAATAGGGACCATGCGTCTGACCCTGCTCGGCGATATGCCAGATATGCTCGACCGGCGGAGGCGGGGGCGGCGCTGCGGCGTGCTGTGCTGAACCCGGTGCCGCGCCCCACGGGCCCTGACTGGCAAGGTTCTGCGCCATGGCCATGCCCATGCCCATGCCAAGCCCCGCGCCGATCCCGCCGCCGCCCGACGGGTTCTTGGCCGCCGCCGTCATCGCCTCGGCGGCCGAATACTGCGTGAACCGGCCCAGATCCCCCGCCAAACCCGCCGAGGTGCGCTTGTCCAGCGCCTCCTCCACGGCGGGCGGCAACGAGATGTTCTCAATATAGAATTCCGGAATGCTCAGCCCGTATTCGGCGACGATCTTCGAGATTTCGGTCGCCACCAGCTTGCCCAGATCGCGGGTATTGGCGGCCATGTCGAGAACCGGGATGCCCGACCCGGCGATGATCCGCGAAAAGGATTGCACGATGATGTTGCGGATCTGGAAGCTGATCTCGTCCATGGTGAATTCGCCATCGGTGCCGACGATCTCGGACAGGAAGTGGGCCGGATCGCTGACCTTCACGGCATAGGTGCCGAACGCCCGCAGGCGGGTGGGGCCGAACTCGGGATCGCGCATCATGATCGGGTTCTTGGTGCCCCATTTCAGATCGCCGAACCGGGTGGTGTTGACGAAATAGATCTCGGACTTGAACGGCGACCGGAACCCGTGATCCCAGTGATTGAGCGTCGTCAGGATCGGCATGTTGTTGGTTTCGAGCATATACAGCCCCGGCGTGAACACATCCGCCAGCTGGCCCTCATGGACGAACACCGCCGCCTGACCCTCGCGCACCGTCAGCTTGGCGCCGTATTTGATCTCGTGGCCCTCGCGCTCGAACCGCCAGACCATCGTATCGCGGGTGTTGTCGGTCCAGTGGATCACGTCGATGAACTGGCCGGACAGGAAATCCAGAATACCCATCTTCAAACTCTCCTTTTGGCTCACATCGGCCCGGCTTGCTGGCCCAGAAGGCGGGCGACGATCGGGCGGGCCTGATCCGGGGTCATTCCCGGTGTCAGGGCAGGGTCGTAGAGCAGCTTCAGCAATTTTTCATCATGGCGGGTCAGCAGCGCGAATTCGTCATCGTCATTGAAGATCGAGGGCCGCGCCCGCGGGCTGTCATTGGCCAGCCCCAGCCCCTGCGCCAACTCTTCATGCACGCAGGACCGGCGCATCAGATCGGGATGCTCGGAGCGGATGAAGGCGATTGCCCGCCGGTAGGTGTGATCACTCTCGCTGCCCGAAAACGCGATCACCAGGCAATGGATCGAGCGCGGCAGCGTCCGGAACAGCGTCAGCGTTGCGGCATTGATATCCGGCACGATCTGCCGGATGCGCGCGATGGCCTCATCGCGGTCGCCCTCGGACATGACCAGAACGTGGAAATTGGGGTTGCGCGGCGCCATGGAAATCGGATGCCCGGTGATATCGGCCAGCCGGTCTGCATAGTCGCGCACCATGCGTTCGTCGACGCTGCGCTGCGCCTGGGGCACGCCCGCGCCGAACTCGACGGACATGCGCACGGGCCGGTCCCATTTGCGCAGCCCCACGGCGGTATCGCTCGCCCGGCGGAACCCGGCGTTGCGCTCGTATTCGTCGTAAAACGCGATGCGCTCGAAATTGCGCATCACGTCGGTGTCGGTATAGGGCGTGTCGATGCCCCCTCCATCCGTGCGCAAAAGCCCCTGCGCCAACAGATCGGCCTGCACCGCCGCGTAATAGCGGCTGAGGTTGCGGCTTGCCTCGCTCGGGCCTTGTTGTGGCTCGGGGGCGGCAGGCATCAGCTCCGCAGGGCGCGCCTGCGGTGGCGTGTCCGGCGCCTTGGGTTGCGTCACACAACCCGACAGGGCCAGCACCGCCAGCCCCGCCGTCATCGCCCGCCTGAAGCCCTTGCCGCCCACCTGTGCCCTCAGCCTCTGGGAACCGCGGTGCCGGACGCATCGCCCACCCCGTCGCGCCGCGACCGCGCGGCGGCCAGCGTGTCGCGCAGCTCGGCCTCCATCTTCTTGAGCTCTTCCTCTGCCGCCGCCCGCTTGGCCTTGCCCTCGTCGGCGATCTGCAGGCTTTCCTCGATCGTGCCGATCAGATCGGCATTCGCCTTCTTCACCGCTTCGATATCGAACACGCCGCGCTCCATTTCCTGCCGGATCATCCGGTTGCTCTCGCGCAGGTTGGCGGCATTCGCGGTCAAAAGCTCATTGGTCAGGTCATTGGCAATGCGCACCGCCGCCGCCGCCTCGGCCGAACGCTGGATCGTCACCGCCTGCGCCAGCTGCGTCTCCCACAGCGGCACGGTGTTCACGAGGGTCGAGTTGATCTTGGTCACCAGGCTCTTGTCGTTCTCCTGCACCAGCCGGATCGACGGCAGCGACTGCATCGTGACCTGCCGCGTCAGCTTGAGATCATGCACCCGCCGTTCCAGATCATCCCTCGCCGCGCGCAGATCGCGCAGCTCCTGGGCGCGGATCACCTGATCGTTCTCGGGCGCGGCCGCAACCTCGGCCTCCTTGGCCGGGATCACATGATCGTCCAGCTCCTTCAGCTTCTCTTCGCCCGCCGCGATGTACAGCGCCAGCTCGTCATAGAATTGCAGCGTTTTTTCATACAGCAGATCGAGCGACTTGATGTCCTTCAAAAGCGTATGCTCATGACGCAGCAACTCGTCGGTGATCTTGTCGATCTGTGACTGGACCATCTCGAACTTGGCGGTGAACTTGGCAAAGGGCGCGGCCCGGCCCATCAGTTTCTCCCACCAGCTGCGCTCGCGGCGCACATCCAGCTCACTGACCGAAAAGCCCCGGATCGTGGTGACGATCCCGCGCAGGCTGTCGCCCGCCGGGCCGACATCCTTGTTGCGCACACCGGTCAGCATGGATTGGCTGATTTCCTGCAACTCCGCCTGCGCCGCCGACCCGAACGACACGATCGAGTTGGTGTCGCCCATGTCGATCTCGTCCATGCGCTTGCGAATTTCGCCCGCAACCGCGGTATCCGCCTGTTCCAACGGCACAATGGCGTTGGCCTGTGCCGGCTCCGGCAAAATGGTGCGGCTCACTTCCTCGACCTCGGCCAATGCGGCCTCGGCTTTCTGACGGGTGGTATCTGACATGGCGTTCCCCTTACTCGGTGTCAGGTTGCGGGCGGATGCCCTCACGGTTCAAACGGTCGCGCAGCACCTCGATCTCGATATCCAGATCGCTCCGGTCATCCAGCATCAGCTTTTCGGTGCGCGCGGCGAAATTTCCCTCAAGATCATCCAGCAGCGCGGTGAAATCCGCCTTGGCCCCCTGATCGCGGTTGCGGGCGTAAAGATCGGCGAACTTGGCGGTCGCATCGCGTGCGCCCAGCAAATAGACCGACAGGAATCGCCGCGCCGCCGTCAGGTCCCTCGGGTCTTCCTCGACCGTGCGAAACAGGCGCCGCGCGGTCGCCTGAAACCGCTCGACGCGCGCCTCCAGCGCCCGGTCTCCGGCGCGCTTGATCGCCTCGGACATGGCGGCCAGATGCTTTTCAGCCTCGTCCACGGCGCGCGCCACACGGTCGGTCTGAAACAGGTCCACCCCGTCCATGCCCTTGTCCTTCAGCGGATCGAGCCCAAAGGAAAACGCATGCAGCACCACGCCAAGCCCGCCCAGAATGATCGCCTCGATCAAGCCGCGCCCGGCGATCCCGGCCATCACCAGACCCGCGCCCGTGATCGCCGAGGCCAGCATCTTGCGCGGCACCGCAGGCCGGCGCGCGACCTTGCGCGCCTCATAGGCTTCCTGCGCCAGAATGCCCTCGCGGGTGAGCCACGCCGCCAGCAGCAAAAGCCCCAGCGACGCCAGATACTGCGCCATGACCACCGGTGATGCGGTAAAGGCCTGCCAGATCAGCGGCAAGGGCGCGAGAAACAGCAGGTTGACGCGCCCGCCCGCCTTGGTGCGCCGCGCGCCTTGGTAGCTGCCACGATCCGTGGCCCCAGCTCGATCCTGTGTCGTGCCGGTCTGGCCATCGGGGCTGAATTTTCCGCCATAGCGACGTGCCATCAGCCGCCCCCTGCCACAGCCGTGTAGAGGATCAGAAGCACAAGCACGAAAAAGGCCAGTTTCTGCAAACCGGTATCGGACATCAGACCGCTCACCCCCTAAAGACAGAAACAACTTAGGCGATGCATTCGCAGCTTGCTAGGGGTAAGACTGCAGTATCTGACACCTGTGCCGGTCCTTGCCACCCTGTCGCAAAACCGATCCGGCCCGTTCTGCTTGCATCTTACAGCCGGTCAACTGTGATGCTAAAACACACCATGACGTCACGTTCCTTCGTTCCCAAGGGCGCTGCCAGTTTTCGCGTGGCCTATGACGGACCGCCTCGGGACGTGTATTTCCTGTTGCTCCCGAAACTGACGCTGCTGGCTTTCACCTCGGCGCTCGAACCGCTGCGCGTGGCCAATCAGGTGGCGGGGCGCGAACTGTACCGCTGGTATGTCATGACCGGCGATGGCGGGCCGGTGACATGCTCTTGCGGGGTCAACATCAGCCCTGACAGCGGCCTGACCGATGTGCCGCGCGGTGCCATGGCCTTCGTCTGCGCAGGGATCGAGCCGACCGAAACCACAAGCCCGCGCATCATCCGCTGGATTCGCCGTCAGCACACCTTCGGCGCAAGGCTGGGCGGCATCTGCACCGGCGCCTTCGCTCTGGCCGAGGCAGGGCTTCTCGACAATCGCCGCTTCACCCTGCATTGGGAAAACCAGCCCGCCTTCGTCGAACGGTTTTTCGGGCTTGAGCCCACCGGCGCGCTTTATGAAAACGACCGTGGCCTGATCACCTGCGGCGGCGGGAGTGCGGCGACCGACCTGATGCTCGATCTGATCGAAACCCATCACGGCCCCGATCTGGCGACGATCGTGGCCGACATGTGCCTGCATTTCCGCTCGAACCTGCAGCAGACCAAGCAGAAATCCGCGTATTCCTTCGCCTTGGGAAGCCGCAATCCGCATCTCATCGCAGCCATGCGCCTGATGAGCGAAACCCTCGAGACACCGCTGGAAATGACAATGCTCGCCGGGCAACTCGGCATTTCACGGCGACAGCTTGAACGGCTCTTTGCGGCGCATGTCGGCACGACGCCCGCGCAGTTCTATATCGACCTGCGGATTTCGCGCGCCCATGCACTTTTGAATGAAACCGATCTCAGCGTCGCCGAGATCGCCGCCGCCACCGGCTTCAACAGCGCCTCGCAAATGGCCACGCGGTTCCGCAAACGGTTCGGCATGTCGCCCCGCGCCTACCGCAAAAGCTGGAGCGCGCCGACGGCTGTCTGACGCCGCGGATTTCCGGTCAGGTTTGGTACGAAACGCGTCTTGTTTCGTACCGACCGCACCGCGCGCCCCGTTAATCTGGCCGATTTACCGAGGCCGCACCGACGCGATACCGACGTGATACCGACGTGATGCCGCACCGGGTTTTGCCTGTTAACAAAGGGGTTTGGGGCTGATTCGCGGCTCAGCTCCGCCGCCGCGTCCGTTTCGGTGCCGGCTTGCCGGGTTTCTTCGGCGCCTCTTCGGACGTTTCGCCCAGCTGATCGCGCAGGATCCGTGGCCGGATCTCCTCGACCGCGCCGGGCTTCAGCGTGCCAAGCTGGAACGGCCCATAGGACACCCGGATCAGCCGGTTGACACTCAGCCCCACAGCCTCCATCGCGCGGCGCACCTCGCGGTTGCGCCCTTCGCGGATCCCCACCGTGACCCAGGCGTTGGCGCCTTGTTGGCGGTCCAGCGTCACGATCATCGGCTGGAATTTTTCTCCATCTATAACAAGGCCTTGGCGTAGCGGTGCAAAGGTATCGTCGGTCGGTCTGCCATTGACGCGCACCCGGTAGCGCCGCAGCCATCCGGTCGAGGGCAGCTCCAGCTTGCGCTTGAGCCCGCCATCATTGGTCAGCAGCAACAGCCCTTCGGAATTGATGTCCAGCCGGCCCACACTCATCACGCGCGGCAGGTCCTCGGGCAGCTCGTCAAAGATCGTCGGTCGGCCCTGTTCGTCCTTGTTGGTCGTCACCAGCCCCGTCGGCTTGTGATAGAGCCACAGCCTCTGCGGCTCCGGCGCCCGCAGATCGCGCCCATCCACCGCGATCCGGTCCTTGTCCGTCACATTCAGCGCCGCCCGGTCGATCTTCTTCCCATTGACCGTAACCCGCCCCGCCTCGATCATGCGCTCCGCCTCGCGGCGACTGGCCAGCCCGGCCCGCGCGATCACCTTGGCGATCCGGTCGCCCTTATGCGTGTTCTCTGTCATGGCGCAGGGCTTAGCGCAAAGCCGGGCCTTGCGAAAGCGCCGAGTGCGGGGCAAGACACCTGCATGAGTTTTGCAAGCCATATGGACGCGGCCCTTGCCGCCGCCCGCGCCGCCGCCGCCCGCGGCGAGGTGCCTGTGGGCGCCGTTCTGGTTGATCCAAAGGGTCGGATCGTGGCGCGCGCGGGCAATCGCACCCGCGAACTCAGCGATCCCACCGCCCATGCCGAAATTCTCGTCATCCGCGAAGCGTGCGCCGCGGTGGGCAGCGAACGACTGCCCGGTTACGCGCTTTACGTCACGCTCGAGCCTTGTGCGATGTGCGCCACTGCCATATCCGC
Source organism: Roseobacter sp. AzwK-3b (assembly GCF_000170875.1). NCBI lineage: Bacteria > Pseudomonadati > Pseudomonadota > Alphaproteobacteria > Rhodobacterales > Roseobacteraceae > Roseobacter > Roseobacter sp. AzwK-3b. Next base: position 371,634 of record NZ_ABCR01000003.1, on the reverse strand, counting down.
AGCCCGTATCGCGCGGCTTTACTATGGCGCGTCCGATCCCAAGTCGGGGGGCGTGGCGCATGGTGCGCGGGTGTTCTCGCACCCGCAATGCCACCATGTCCCCGAGATCTACGATGGCATCGCCGCAGCCGAGGCCGAAGCCCTGCTCAAGGCCTTTTTCCGCGACCGGCGCGACGGCGGCGCGCGCGCCGACCTCTGAGGCCGGGGCAGGTGGGTCAGATCTCGATCGGGGTCATCACCTGCGGCTCGATCACATCGACATCCGGCAGCGCCTTGATGAGCGTCTCGGCGGATTGTTCGAGGATCGGGAAGGTCTTGTAGTGACAGGGAATTACCGTCTTGAAGTCAAAGAAGGTTTTCGCCGCATAGGCCGCACGGCGCATGTCCATCGTGAAATGCCCCCCGGTACAGAGAATGCCGATATCGGGCGCGTGCAGGTCGTTGAAAACCTTCATGTCGGCCATCACATCCGTATCGCCCGAGACATAGATCGTATGCCCTTCACCGGCGATCATGTATCCGCATTCGGTGCCGGGCACATTGGGTCCGCCGGTGCCGCCGCCCATCGAGCTTGAATGCACCGCGTGCACCATCGTCACCATCGCACCACCCAGATCCACCGTGCCGCCCTTGTTGAAGCCCACGGTCTCGATCCCTTCGGTTTCTTCCCAATAGGACATCAAATCGTATTGCCCCACGACCGGCACGCCAAGCTCTTTGGCCAGACGTGGCAGATCGCCCGCATGATCGAAATGCGCATGGGTCAGCAGGATATGGGTGGCCCCTCCGATGGCGGGTTTGTGCTGTTCCGGCTCCAGCATCGGATTGCCCGTCAGCCATGGATCGATCAGAAGAACCAGACCTCCGATCTCGAGCCGGAATGACGCATGTCCAAGCCATGTGATTTTCATGTATCTCTCCCTATCTGTTGCCCTCACACTACCAATCCCGCTGCCGGAGAAAAGCCCCATGGAGTGGACGCGCCACATTGACGGCTATTGCGAACGTCTGGACCCCGGCTACTGGGCCGAGCCGATCAATGCCGTGACCAATGCCGCGTTTTTGCTGGTTGCGCTCATCATGTGGCGCAGGTTGGGCGATGCGTCGCTGCTGCTGGCGCGCGTGCTGGTGGCGATCCTGGCGGCAATCGGGCTTGGGTCGTTCCTGTTTCACACCCATGCGCAGGTCTGGTCGGCGCTGGCCGATGTGCTGCCGATCATGGCGTTCGTGCTGGTCTATATTTATGCCGCGAACCGCGCATTCTGGCGCAAGGGGCGGCTGGCGTCGGTCTTCGGGGTAGGGGTCGCCATCGCGCTGTCGGTGGCGCTGATCCCGGTGCTGGCCGTCATCCCGCTCATCGGCGTGTCGGCCAGCTATCTGCCGCTGCCCTTGCTGATTGCGGGCTATGGTCTGGCCTTGCGGTCGCGGGCGCCGGACACGGCGCGGGGTCTGTTGATCGGCGCGGGGCTGTTGGTGGTCTCGTTGATGTTCCGCAGTCTCGGTCAGGAGGTCTGCGATATCCTGCCCTTCGGCACGCATTTCGGCTGGCATTTGCTCAACGCGGTGATGCTGGGCTGGATGATCGAGGTTTACCGCCGCCATATGCTTGCACCGCCTCTGCCCCGGCGCTAAAGGCTTGGGCGACTGAAAAACGGAGATTGATGCATGTCGATCGACAAGGATACCGCCGCCAAGGTGGCCAAGCTGGCCCGCATCCGCGTGGAAGACGACGCCCTGCCGGCATTGGCGCAGGAGTTCAATGACATCCTGGGCTTCATCGAGCAGTTGAACGAGGTGGATGTGGACGGGATCGAACCGATGACCAGTGTCACGCCGATGCGGCTCAAACGTCGCGAGGACGTGGTGACCGAAGGCGGCATGGCAGGCAGGGTTCTGTCCAACGCGCCCGATGCCCGCGAGGGGTTCTTTGCCGTGCCGAAGGTGGTCGAGTGATGACTGAACTGAACAAACTGACGATTGCCGAAGCCCGCGACGCGCTGCGCAAGGGCGATGTGACCAGCCTCGAATTGACCGAGGCATGTCTGACCGAAATCGAAGGCGCGAGCGCGCTCAACGCCTTTGTGCACGACACCTCGGAGCTGGCGCGCGAACAGGCCGGTGCTGCCGACGCGCGGATCAAGGCCGGCGATGCGCCGTCCCTGTGCGGCATTCCCTTGGGCATCAAGGACCTTTTCTGCACCCGCGGCGTTCCCAGCCAGGCGGCAAGTGGGATCCTCGAAGGGTTCCGCCCGGAATATGAATCCACCGTCACGCAAAACCTGTTCGATGCGGGTGCCGTGATGCTGGGCAAGCTGAACATGGACGAGTTCGCCATGGGCTCGTCCAATGAAACATCGGTCTACGGTAATGCGGTCAACCCCTGGAAAGTGGATGACCGGCAGCTGACCCCGGGCGGCTCGTCCGGAGGGTCGGCCGCTGCGGTGGCCGCCGATCTGTGTCTCGCTGCCACCGGCACCGATACCGGCGGCTCGATCCGCCAGCCTGCAGCCTTCACCGGCATCACCGGGATCAAGCCCACCTATGGGCGGTGTTCGCGGTGGGGCATCGTGGCTTTCGCCTCGTCGCTCGATCAGGCAGGACCGATGACCAAGACGGTGCGCGATTCCGCCATCATGCTGCAGACGATGTGCGGCCATGACCCCAAGGATTCCACCAGCGCCGATATCCCGGTGCCGGATTTCGAAGCCATGCTGACCGGCGACATCAAGGGCAAGGTGATCGGCATTCCTCGCGAATACCGCATGGACGGTATGCCTGCCGAGATCGAAAAGCTTTGGGCCGATGGCAGCGCGATGCTGAAAGATGCCGGGGCCGAGATCCGCGATATCTCTCTGCCGCATACGAAATATGCGTTGCCCGCCTATTACGTGATTGCCCCTGCCGAAGCGTCTTCGAACCTCGCGCGCTATGATGGTGTGCGCTATGGACACCGCGCGCGGCTGGAGCAGTGCGACGGCATTACCGAGATGTACGAGAAAACCCGTGCCGAGGGCTTCGGCGACGAGGTCAAGCGCCGTGTCATGGTCGGCACCTATGTGCTCTCGGCTGGTTTCTACGATGCCTACTACAACCGCGCCCGCAAGGTCCGCACCCTCATCAAGCGCGATTTCGAACAGGTTTTCGATGCGGGCGTCGATGCCATCCTGACACCTGCCACGCCCTCGGCGGCGTTCGGACTGGGCGAAATGGCCAATGCCGATCCGGTGCAGATGTATCTCAACGATGTGTTTACCGTGACCGTGAACCTTGCCGGCTTGCCCGGTATCGCCGTGCCGGCGGGCATCGATGGCAAGGGGCTGCCCCTTGGGCTGCAGCTCATCGGGCGCCCGTGGGAAGAGGGCGATCTGCTGAATACGGCCTATGCGCTCGAACAGGCGGCAGGCTTTGTGGCAAAGCCCGAAAAATGGTGGTAAACCCAACGGCAAAACGTCCTTGATTGCAGGGTAATACAAATGCGTTTCTTTCTGTGTGCAGCGGGTCTTCTGGCGCTGAGCGCCTGTTCCCCGGCAGTCCCTGACAGCGCGGCTGGCGTGGGCTTTGGCGATTACGACGCCTATCAGGCCGAGCAACAGGCGCGAGAGGCCCGGCTTGCGGGCGCGCCGCTGCCATCGCCTATGGCTGTGTCTTCAGAGCCGCTTGATGGCGGGGCACCGCAAACTGGTGATGCATCCGACCTGGTGGCCGAAACGCAGGCCGCCTTGCGCGAACAGGCGTTGAACTCCGGGCAACCTGTGCTTCATGCCGATCCCTCGAACCCACCGCCGCAGACCGTGACAACCGCCACCGGCATGTCGGTCGAGACCAATTTCGACGCGGTCAGCGCCGAACGCTCTATCGAAAGCGACGCAGCGCTGATCGCGCAGAACCGTGCCCGCTACACGGTGGTCGAACCCGAGGCGCTGCCTGCCCGCACCGGCAGCGAGCCGAACATCGTGCAATACGCCCTGTCCAGCACGCATCCCGTGGGCACCCGCGTCTACAGCCGCGTCGGCGTCAACAGTCAGGCCCGGTTCCAGCGCAATTGTGCGGGCTATACCTCGCCCGACAAGGCCCAGATCGACTTCATGTCCAAGGGCGGCCCGCAGCGTGACCGGATGGGCCTTGACCCGGACGGCGATGGCTATGCCTGCGGCTGGGATCCGAGCCCGTTCCGCAAGGCGCTTGGCGGGTAACGGCCCTTGGCTGCCTCCGGGCCGTCGATGATGGAGCACCCTTCGCCCTGTTTCGGGGCGCGCCGGGGAGATGCACAGCCGGATATGATCGTGCTGCATTACACGGCCATGCAGACGGCCGAGGCGGCACTGGAGCGTCTGTGCGATGCCCTGGCCGAGGTGTCGGCCCATTACCTGATCTGCGAGCGTGGCCGTGTCTGGCGTCTGGTCGACGAGGCCGCGCGCGCATGGCACGCCGGGGCAGGGCAGTGGGGGGATGTGACCGATGTCAATTCCCGCTCGATCGGCATCGAACTGGCCAATCCCGGAACGCATCCTTTCCCCGACTCGCAGATGCGCGCGCTCGAAGGGCTGATGCAGGGGATCATGCAGCGTTGGTCGATCGCGCCTGAACGGGTGATCGCTCATTCCGACATGGCACCTACCCGCAAATCCGATCCCGGCCCACGTTTCGACTGGCGCAGGCTGGCGCGCCAGGGTCTCAGCGTCTGGCCACAACCGGGGGCACCTGCTGACGATTTCCTTGGAGCGGCGCGGCAATTCGGTTATGCGCTGCCGCCTGACGGGGACGAGGCCACACTTCTTGGCGCGTTCCGTCAACGGTTCAGGCCATGGGCGTCGGGGGCGCTTGATGACACCGATTGCGCCTTGATCGCCGATCTGGCCGCGCGCTTCCCGGTTGACCGCGCGCCGCACGATGCCTAGATGCAGGATGCGCGGAAGGCTGGATGGCCGCGGGGGTCCGCCCCCGAGGAAAGTCCGGACTCCACAAGACAACGGTGCCGGGTAACGCCCGGCCGGGGAAACCCGAGGGAAAGCGCCACAGAGAACAGACCGCCCCGCAGCTGCGAAAGCGTCTGCACGGGTAAGGGTGAAACGGTGGAGTAAGAGCCCACCGCGGGGCTGGCAACAGCCCCGGCATGGCAAGCCCCACCGGGAGCAATGCCGAATAGGGATCGCGCGCGGGGGTCTGGTCGGGCAACCGATACCGCCCGCAGGGACGTCTTGCCCCAGCGATCCGGGTTGGCAGCTTGAGGTGTCGTGGCAACACGGCGCCCAGACGAATGGTCATCCAAGGGGGCGACCCCTGGACAGAATCCGGCTTACAGGCCTTCCGCGCATGATATTCTCCGATATTTTTCGCCGCTCGAGCCGATGCATGTTCTGCCTGTCGGTGCGTTTGTCGTCTCAGCCTCTTGGCGTCTCTTTTCAATGCCGAAGGCCGCGCTAATATAGCGCCATGCCGTATGAATGGACCTTCGATACCGACACCGCGCGCGCCTCCAGCCTCAAGCTCTGGCCGCATCGCTCGCTGCCCCGCAAGGGGTTCGCGGCGTTTATCCTTGCGACCTTCGTGATGATCACCATCCCGCTCTATCCCTTGCTGGGAACGGTTGTCCTATGGGGTCTTTTGCCTTTTCTGCTGATGGCGGTCGGCGGCATATGGTGGGCGCTCGAGCGCTCATACCGCGACGCCGAGATCACCGAGGAATTGCAGATCGATCCCGAGCAGGTGCATCTGGTGCGCGTCAATCCCGGTGGCCGCGTGCAGGAGTGGGATTGTCAAAGCTACTGGGCCAAGGCGCAGATGCACCCCACGGGCGGGCCTGTCGCACATTATATCACGCTCAAGGGCAAGGGGCGCGAGGTCGAAATCGGGGCGTTTCTGTCCGAGGAGGAACGTAAGGCGCTTTACGCTGAACTGGTGGACGCCCTGAGCATGGCCGCGCGGCCAGATCCCGCGCAGTAGCCCGGCACAGCGCCGTGTCTCATCCCAGTCTGGATTTCACCTTGGGCCCGACTGCGCCGAAATCCATCTGGCCGGCATACTTGTCTTTAAGCCGACCCATGATCTTGCCCATGTCCCGGATCGACGTCGCGCCGGTTTCTGCGATCACGTCATCCACAGCCGTCTCGATTTCTTCCTCGGACAGCTGACGCGGCAGGAATTCCTCGATGATCGCGATTTCGCCCGCCTCACGCTCGGCAAGATCGAGACGCCCGCCCTCTTCGTAGGCCCGCACACTTTCCTGACGCTGCTTGGTCATTTTTGCGAGGATCGCGAGAATATCGGTATCGGTCACACCGGATGCATCATCCGTGCCCCGCCGCGCGATATCCTGATCCTTGATCGCGGCATTGATGAGCCGCAACGTGGTCAGCCGCGCCGTGTCCTTGTCTTTCATCGCCGTCTTGAGGGCCGTGTTGACCCTGTCTCGCAAATCCATGCCGGTCCATCCCGCGCTGTGGTCACAAGTCGCCCACAATATAGAACTCCGTATCCAGAGACAAGGCAGCGTCATGCCGCAAAATACCTTGTTTTGAAGGGGTGCGAGAAGGGCATCTTGTCCCTTGACCCTTGGCGGTCACCCTCATAGGTATACGCCAATTTGCCCAGACCCGGAGACTCACGCCATGGCACATGCGACCCAAGACCGTCCCACCGCCTGTCTTGCTCTGGCCGATGGCACCCTGTTCTACGGCAAGGGCTTTGGCGCCACCGGCGAAACAACGGCCGAGCTGTGCTTCAACACCGCGATGACCGGATATCAGGAGATCATGACAGACCCCTCCTATGCCGGGCAGGTGGTGACCTTCACCTTTCCCCATATCGGCAATGTCGGCGTCAATCCCGAGGATGACGAAACCGCCGATCCCGTGGCCGAAGGCATGGTCGTCAAATGGGATCCGACCGAGCCCAGCAGTTGGCGTGCGACCGAAACACTGGGTGAGTGGCTGACGAAACGCGGGCGCATCGCGATCGGTGGGGTGGATACGCGTCGTCTGACCCGCGCGATCCGCCAGCAGGGCGCGCCGCATGTGGCGCTGGCTCATGACCCCGAGGGAAATTTCGACACCGCGGCACTTGTTGCCAAGGCGCGCGGCTTTGCCGGCCTCGAAGGCATGGACCTCGCGCGCCGCGTGACCTGTGCGCAATCCTACCGTTGGGACGAAATGCGGTGGGCTTGGCCCGATGGTTACACGCGCCAGACCGAGGCCCGGCACAAGGTGGTCGCCGTCGATTACGGTGCCAAGCGCAACATCCTGCGCTGTCTGGCCAGCGTGGGCTGCGAAGTGACCGTTCTGCCCGCGACCGCCACCGCCGAAGAGGTGCTGGCCCATAAACCGGATGGGGTGTTTCTGTCGAACGGCCCGGGCGATCCTGCGGCGACAGGCGCATATGCGGTGCCGATGATTCAAGGTGTTCTCGATGCGGGGTTGCCGGTGTTCGGGATTTGTCTGGGCCATCAGATGCTGGCGCTGGCCCTGGGCGCCAAGACCATCAAGATGAATCACGGACATCACGGAGCGAACCACCCCGTTAAGGATATGGAAACCGGCAAGGTCGAGATTACCTCGATGAATCATGGATTCGCGGTGGACAGCCAGACGCTGCCGAAAGGCATCATGGAAACGCATGTGTCGCTTTTCGATGGGTCCAATTGCGGCATCCGCATGATCGACCGCCCGGTGTTTTCGGTACAGCATCACCCCGAAGCCAGCCCGGGACCGCAAGACAGCTTCTATCTGTTTGAACGCTTCGCGGAGTCGATGGCGGGCTGATCCGGTTCTTGTTTACCCTTCATTAACCTCTGATTTACAAAGCCTTAACCCTTTAAGTTCATGCTGCCTGAAAAGGTAACGGCAGGAGGCCGGCATGGGCATAACGGAACTGCGTCAGCTTGCGACCCCGAGTGCGAAGCAAGCGGATGCGCCGGACTCCATTGGCGCTCAGCTGGTGCGACAGGGTGCAATCTCGCGCACGGATATCGTGCTTGCCGGGATGGTGCGGGCGCATTGCGATGCCTCGATCGATGATATCCTCAAGGCAGAGGGGCTGATTGACGAGGATGTTTTGCTGGCGGCGCATGCCGCAAGGCTCAAGACTCGCACTGTCGATCGTGAGGCTGTTGCCGCCCTGGCCTCGCGTCCGGGCGAGCTCCCACCGGGTCTGATGCTGCGCCAGGCGCTGCTTCCTGTGAGCGACCGTGACGGGATGCCGGCCATTGTCACCCATGCCCCCGGACCCGCGCAGCAAGCGGATGGCGCCCGGATCCTGATCGCTCCGCGCACCCTGATCCAGGATGAGATCGCTGCGCGTCACCGGACGGCCCTGACCGATGCCGCACAGACGCGCGTTTCTGCCGAAGAAAGCTGCCGCACATGGGGGAATGCCTTTCACCGCAGAATTGCTGTGACCATCGCGCTGATCGCCATGCTGACGACGCTGACAGTCACATTTCCTTCCGTCATGTTTGCAATCGTCGCCCTTTGGGCTTCGGCAACACTGGCGGTGTCCATTTTGTTGAAGCTGGCCGCCTTTCTGGCCAGTCTGTCCTCGGAAATTCCGTCAATCCACCCCGACAGGCTCCGCGATGTGGGGCCTCCTTTGCCCAAAGTCTCGATCATTGTGCCGTTGTTTCGCGAAACAGAGATTGCCCATCACCTGATTGCGCGGTTGCAGCGGCTGACCTATCCCAAATGCCTGCTCGATGTAATCCTCGTGCTCGAAGAGGAGGATGCGTTGACCCGTAGGACACTGGCGCAGATCGACCTGCCGCCATGGATGCGGGCGGTGATCGTACCAAATGGGCAGCCGCGCACCAAACCCCGCGCGATGAATTATGCGCTGGATTTCTGTGCCGGTGACATCATCGGTATTTTCGACGCCGAAGATGCGCCCGATCCGGATCAGATCACCATCATTGCGCGCCGATTCCAGCATGTCTCGGAGGATGTTGTCTGCCTGCAAGGGGTGCTGGACTACTACAATCCCCGGCAAAACTGGCTGGCGCGGTGCTTTACCATCGAATACGCGACATGGTTCCGGGTGATGCTGCCGGGTATGGCCAAACTCGGTTTTGCAATTCCGCTTGGCGGCACCACGCTCTATTTCCGCCGCGATGCATTGGAACGTCTGGGCGGGTGGGATTCCCATAACGTGACCGAAGATGCGGATCTGGGTTTTCGTCTTGCGCGTCATGGCATGCGGACGGAAATGGTGGCCACCGTGACCGCAGAAGAGGCCAATTGCCGTGTCTGGCCCTGGATCAAGCAGAGGTCACGCTGGCTCAAGGGATATATGACCACCTATCTGGTGCACATGCGCCGGCCTGCGCTACTTTACAGGCAGTTGGGGACATGGAAATTCCTGGGCTTTCATGCGCATTTCATGGTGGCCTTGTCCCAGTTGCTTCTGGCTCCGATCCTTTGGTCTTTCTGGCTGTTTCTGCTCGGTTTGCCGCACCCGCTCGATCCCATGGTGAGCAGATCCGTTCTGAATGTGGTTGGCAGTCTGTTCCTCACTGCCGAGATACTCTCGATCGTGATCCATGCAGCGGCGGTCAACAGGCATGGGTACAGGCACCTTCTGCCATGGGTGCCCACGATGCATGTCTATGCGACCCTCGGGGCGGTAGCGGCCTACAAGGCGCTCTACGAGTTGGTGGTCAACCCGTTTTTCTGGGAGAAGACAACGCATGGCGTGTCGCTGCCGGTCACGTCCGCGCAGGAATCGCTTGAGGGGTTGTCAGACGATCGCGCCGACTTCCCCTGAGTCAAGCTTCAGACGCGTGACGAAAGCCTTGGAAATATGAGCTTTCAGGGCGTCTCCCGCGCCTGTTGTGTCCCGTGCCTCGATTGCGGTGACGATGGCGTCATGTTCCTTCAGTGCATCCGCGGGCCTGCCAAGTGCCGCCAGCGAGGTGGTCGCCATCAGCGCCATCGACCTGTGCACGAGGTCGAGTTGCTGCACGAGAAAGCGGTTATGCGACGACAGGTGAATTTGCTTGTGGAAACGACGGTTCGCGCGCGCCATTGCTTGCGGATCGTTCAACAGCTTCCGGTCTTCCTCGACCATATCACGCAGCACCCGCACCTCTTCATCGGTCGCGTGACGCGCGGCGAGGTTGGCTGCGAGCCCTTCGAGTTCGGCGCGCACGACATAAAGTTCGGCCAGTTGGTTGTGATCCAGCGATGCCACGATCAGGCTGCGACCGTCGCGGGTCAGCAGAGATTGCGTCTCGAGCCGTTGGAGCGCCTCGCGGATCGGCGTGCGCGACACCCCGAAGCGTTCGGCAAGGTCGCTTTCGACAAGCCGGTCTCCGGGTTTGTAGATCCCCATGTCGATGGCTTCCAGAATAAGCGTATAGGCGTCTTTTGGGGGCGCTTTCATGAACGTAACCTGTCCCTGTTGTATCTTGTTATTCTGACAGTAATCGCCGGTTGTGCGCACAATCAAGCCTCCTGCGATTGCACCGTTTGTCGCGGCGCCCTAGAACCCTGGTCATGACAAGGCAGAATTTCACGCATATCGAGGCTTGGGTGTTCGATCTGGACAATACGCTCTACGCGCCCGAGGTTCGTCTTTTCGACCAGATCGAGCAGCGCATGACGCAGTTCGTGATGACCGAGCTTGGGGTCGATCGGGCCGAAGCCGACCGCCTTCGCCGGAAATACTGGCATGAACATGGCACCACGCTGGCCGGTCTGATGCGTGAGCATGACATCGACCCCGATCCCTATCTGATTGATGTGCATGATATTTCCTTTGATGCGCTGGAACCCGACGCCGAGTTGCGTGCCCGCATAGCGGCGCTTCCGGGACGGCGCATCGTCTATACCAATGGCAGCGCACCCTATGCCGAACGCGTGATCGAGCGGCGGGGCCTGACGGGGGTGTTCGATGCGGTCTATGGCGTGGAGCATGCGGGCTATCGGCCCAAGCCCGACCGCGAAGCCTTTGATGCGGTTTTTGCGCGCGATGGCCTGACGCCTGTGCGCGCCGCGATGTTCGAAGATGAGCCGCGCAATCTTGCCCAGCCTCACGCCATGGGCATGCGCACCGTCCACGTCGCGCCGCGCCAGCATCCCGCCGATCATATCCACCACCATACCGCTGATCTGAGTGGCTTCCTCTCAGGCCTCGTCTGACAGCGGTTCTGCGGCGATATGTGCCTTTGCACTCCGGGCCGGGGTCATATCTTACAAGGGCAAACAGATAAAGGAATCTTCATCCATGGCACTTGCCCAGACCGACAGCGACATTGCCCATGTCACCGACCGCGATCCTGACGAGGCGGCGGCCGTTCCGATTCTCCTGACCGTTCTTGGCCTTCTGGCGGCATGGGGCGTCAGCATTGCGCTTTGGGGCATTCCGGGGCTTTATATCCCCGCCTTGGCGATGGTTCCGGTGATCTGGGTGGCGCTGCTCGTGATCTCGCGCGGCTGATCCGGGGTCCGGGCGCGCGTCAGGCTTTGCCAGGAAAGGACCATGAGATGAGCACTGCAGAGTATGACATCCTTGTATCTGGCGGGGGCGTGGCTGGTCTCACGGCGGCGGCGGTGTTCGGCACCGCGGGATTTTCGGTGCTTTGCGTCGATCCCGCACCGCCCATAACCGCGCGTGACGCGGCGGGGTCGGACTTGCGCACCACGGCCTTTCTTCAACCGGCTCGGCAATTGCTGGATCGGGCCGGTCTTTGGGACAGGTTGGCGCCCCATGCCGCGAGCCTGCAGATAATGCGCATCGTGGATGCGGGCGGCAAACAGGCCAAGCCACGCATCACCAAGGAATTCGATGCCGCCGATATCTCGGATCAGCCATTCGGCTGGAACCTGCCCAACTGGCTTTTGCGTCGCGAAATGGTGGCGCATCTCGACAGTCTCGACAGCGTCGAGTTTCGCCCAGGTGTTGGCGTGGCCTCGCTTGTGACCCGCGAAACGCAGGCCCATGTCGGGCTGAGCGATTCGACGAAATTGCGCTGCCGTCTGGTGATCGCGGCCGATGGGCGCAACTCTCCGGTGCGCGAGGCGGCGGGCGTGCCGGTCAAGACGACGCGATATGGGCAAAAGGCGCTGGCCTTTGCGGTCACCCATGCGATCCCTCACGAAAACGTTTCGACCGAGATCCACCGCTCGGGCGGGCCGTTCACCCTTGTGCCGCTGCCGGATCACGAGGGGCGGCCCTCGTCGGCGATCGTCTGGATGGAAGATGGCCCCGAGGCTCTGCGCCTTGCGGATTTGCCCGTTCCTGAGTTCGAAGCGGCGATGAATGAGCGCTCTTGCCTTCTTTTCGGTCCTCTGACGCTGGTTTCGCGGCGCACAGTCTGGCCGATCATCAGTCAGCTTGCGGAGCGCATGTCCGCCGAACGCGTGGCTCTTGTGGCCGAGGCCGCCCATGTCGTGCCGCCCATCGGCGCGCAGGGTCTGAACATGAGCCTCGGTGACATGCGTGTGCTGCTGGAGCTGGCCGAAGCCGCGCCGGAGCGGCTTGGCGATGCGGCGATGCTCGACACCTATCACCGTCGCCGCCATCTCGAGGTCACGGCACGGGTGACCGGGATCGATCTGCTAAACCGGGCCTCAATGATGCACGCGCAGCCTCTGCGTGATGCGCGCGCCATGACGCTCAATGCGATCTATTCACTGGCGCCGGTGCGCAAGACCCTGATGCAACTAGGCCTCGGCGCACGTGGTTGAGGCCACGCGGCAGGCGGTGACGCCTGACAAGCCGCCCTACAGCACCTTGTCGATGACCGTCTTGAGCCGCGCCAGAGACCCCGGCACATCATAGAGCTTGTCCAGACCGAACAGCCCCAGCCGAAAGGTCCGGAACCCCTCGGGCTCGTTGCATTGCAGCGGCACGCCCGCGGCGATCTGCATCCCTTCAGCGGCAAACTTGCTGCCGTTCTGAATGGCGGGGTCATCGGTATAGCTGACCACCACGCCCGGCGCGCCATAGCCCGGCGCCGCAACCGATGTGACGCCCTTCTCGGCCAGAATGGCGCGCACGCCGTTCCCCAGAGCCCATTGCGCCTCGCACAGCTTGTCAAAGCCATAGTCGCGCGTTTCGATCATCGTGTCGCGGAACGCGCGTAGCGCATCGGTCGGCATCGTCGCATGATAGGCATGACCGCCGGTTTCATAGGTTTTCATGATGTCCCGCCATTTTTTCAGGTCGATGGCGAAGCTGTTCGAAACGGTCTTGTCCAGTCGATCAACCGCGCGTTGCGACATCATCACCAACCCTGCCGAAGGCGAGGCCGACCAACCCTTTTGTGGCGCCGAGATCAGCACATCCACCCCAGTCGCCTGCATGTCGACCCAGGCACAGCCCGAGGCGATGCAATCCAGCACCATCAGCGCGCCCACCTCATGTGCGGCATCGGCCAATGCCGTGATGTAATCCTCGGGCAGGATAAGCCCCGCGGATGTCTCGACATGCGGTGCGAAGACCACGTCGGGCCGCGCCTCGCGGATCTTGGCGGTCACCTCGTCGATCGGGGCAGGGGCAAACGGCGCGGTCGGGCCGTTGCCCGTTTGGCGCGCCATGCAGACCGTTGTTTCCGAAGTGAATTTCCCGGCATCGAAAATCTGGCTCCAGCGGAAGGAAAACCAGCCGTTGCGCACGACGAGGGCATGGGCGTCCGTGCCGAATTGGCGTGCGACGGCTTCCATCGCATAGGTGCCGCCACCGGGCACCAGCGCCACGGCATCGGCCTTGTACACGTCTTTCAGCATCTCCGAGATGTCGCGCATCACCTGCTGAAAGCTCTGGCTCATGTGATTGAGTGACCGGTCGGTAAACACCACCGAGTATTCGAGCAATCCATCAGGGTCTACGGTATCCAGAAGGGCGGTCATGCGGGGTCTCCTATCAGAATTGGCCCAAGTGCTAGCTTGATGTGAAAGCAAAGGCAAAGTCTACTTGGGAATACCGACGTAACAGGCCCCATTTGCGCAGCACTCCACCGCATCCGCAAACAGGGCCTTTGGAGACCAGTCGCAAGTGCTACAGAATTTCGAGCGCCTCGACCCAGAGATAGCGGCCGATCAGCCCACGGTCGACTTCGACCCGCAGTCGCACACGGTCGTTGGGTCCGATCGGGCGACCCGCAAACACGGTTTGAGGAATTTCCACGCGAATCTCGTTCATGCCATCTGTGAACCGATAGTAATCCTCGCGCAGATGGTGCGTGATATACCCTTCCAGCGTCATATAAGCGCCGATGCGCGCGTCCAGGGCATCCTGTACGCTCGACTGCGCGCCCTGTTCGCTGGGGCCGGTAAACTGTGCAAGCGCGGGGCTTGCGGCGAATGCGAGGGCGGACATGATGAAGAAGTCGCGTCTTGTGGTCATCGGCTTTTCCCTGTGTGGCCATACGGTTCAGATGTTTGGTCTGGCCGTGATTTGGGAAGGCCCGGTGCGCATGCAATAATGCGGTCCAAAATGTCGCGGTCGTCACCCGATAGGGCCGGGGCGGCGCTCTTCGCTGAGCAGCACGTTGGCCTCGACATTGCCGACCCCCGGCAGTGTCATCAGACGCCGGCGCAAGACACGTTCAAAATCCGAGATGTCGCGGGCCACGACCCGCAGGCGATAATCGTATAGCCCCAGGATATGCTCGACCGTCTGCACTTCGGGAATGGCCGAGACCGCGCGCTCGAAATCCTCAAGGCTGACGCGCCCCTTGGTGGCCAGTTTGATCCCCAGGAACACCGTCACGCCGAAGCCCAGTTTCTCGTTGTCCAGATCGAGACGCTGTCCCTTGATGACACCCGCTTCGCGCAGGCGTTTGATGCGCCGCCAGGTGGCAGGCTGCGACAGACCCAGCTTGCGCCCCAGAACGCTGGTCGCCTGCGTGGCGTCCCGGCTGAGTTCGCGGAGGATCAGACGGTCGGTGGTGTCGAGATCGGTCACAGAGGCAGCACCTCGTCGGATTTGATCCGCGCCACATGCATCAGCGCTTCGATATCGGCGATATGGGGCAGGGTAAGGATGCTGCTGCGATACACCTGTTGGTATTGCGCCATATTCCGCGCAATCACCGAAAGACGCACATCCACGCGACCAAGAAAGGTCTGGATTTCAACGACATCGGGCACCTGTCGTGCAGCTTCCATGAATTCGTCGAAGGCGCGCGGTTGCGTCTTGTCGAGCGTGATGCGCAGCGACACCTCCACCGCATAGCCAAGCGCGCGCCAATCGATCACCGCATGATTGCCGCGTATGATCCCGGATTTGTACAGTTTCTCAAGCCTGCGCGCACAGGTTGCCGGCGTCAGACCGGCCAGCTCGGCCAATTCGGCCGGTCCTAGCGTGGCGTCATACTGGTAATGGCGCAAAAGACGTCTGTCGGTGTCGTCGAGCATGGAATTTTCACATAATAGATACTAAACGAATAGATAAAGCATAAATCAGAGAAATACAGTGGTATTTGCACCGTTTTTTGGAGGTGGATGGTTAGTCTTGCGACATGGAAACCGAACCGAAAGGAGACCGCCATGCGCGTCTATTATGATCGCGATTGCGATATCAACCTGATCAAAGACAAGAAAGTCGCCATTCTTGGCTATGGCAGCCAGGGTCATGCCCATGCGCTGAACCTGCGCGACTCGGGCGCCAAGAACCTGTGCGTTGCCCTGCGCGAAGGCTCCAAGAGCGCCAAGAAGGCCGAAGCAGAAGGTCTCGAAGTCAAGGGCATCGCCGAAGCCGCCGCATGGTGCGACGTGATGATGTTCACCATGCCCGACGAATTGCAGGCGGAAACCTACCGCAAATATGTGCATGACAACATCAAGCCGGGTGCCGCAATCGCCTTTGCCCACGGCCTGAACGTGCATTTCGGCCTGATCGAGCCGAAAGAAGGTATCGACGTCATCATGATGGCGCCCAAGGGGCCGGGTCACACGGTGCGTGGTGAATATGTCAAGGGCGGTGGCGTGCCCTGCCTTGTGGCTGTGGATACAGATGCATCGGGCAAGGCGCTGGAAATCGGTCTGAGCTATTGCTCGGCGATCGGTGGCGGGCGCTCGGGCGTGATCGAAACCAGCTTCCGCGAAGAATGCGAAACCGACCTGTTCGGTGAGCAGGCGGTGCTGTGCGGCGGCCTTGTGGAACTGATCCGCATGGGCTTCGAGACACTGGTCGAGGCGGGCTATGCCCCTGAAATGGCTTACTTTGAGTGCCTTCACGAAGTGAAACTGATCGTCGACCTGATCTATGAAGGCGGCATCGCGAACATGAACTACTCGATCTCGAACACGGCCGAGTACGGGGAATATGTCAGCGGTCCGCGGGTTCTGCCGTATGAGCGCACCAAGAAAGAGATGAAGGCAATTCTGCACGACATCCAGACCGGTGCTTTCGTGCGTGACTTCATGACGGAAAATGCGGTTGGTCAGCCGTTCTTCAAAGGCACCCGCCGGATGAATGACGCACACCAGATCGAAGAGGTCGGCGCCAAGCTGCGCGGCATGATGCCCTGGATCAGCGCCGGTAAGCTGGTCGATCAGGAAAAGAACTGATTATCAGTGCTTTGAGAGACAAAGTTGATCCGGCCCCGAAGGGCCGGATCGCACGAGATCACGGAGCTTTGCGGTGCGGGTTGCCGTCTTTGGCCAGAGCGCTTTTGGGAATGCTGTCGCTATGACGCCGCTCTTCGGTTTGGCGCTTGCTGCGCAGGGCAACAAAACCGACGATGGCCATTGTGACCAAGGCGAGACCGGGTATCAGATAGATATTCATGGATCGCTCCTTTCGTTGCTTTCCACCCCAACACCTGTGGCCTTATCGCAAGACGTGAAGTGGGACGTCCTGTCACGGGGTGCAGAGCGGCGCGCAAAATACTGATAAATATGACAAAAAATCCTGACATCACGGCGCAAAGCTGGCTCATGGTGGCGACCTTGGGCTTGGTCTGGGGCGCCACGTTTCTCATTATCGAAGTGGCCCTTGAGGGGATCACGCCATTCTGGCTGGCCTCGGCGCGGATCGGGTTTGCGACGCTTCTGATGCTGGCGATCTGGGCCTTTCGGGGGTTTGGGTTATTCGCGGAACCCATTGATAAAAAAGACATCTACCGGCTTGGAGCGATTGGTGCCTTGTCATCGGCCGTGCCGTTCATGTTGCTGAGTTGGGGGCAGCAATTCGTGACATCCGGATTTGCCGGGGTGTCCATGGCGGCGGTGGCGCTGCTGGTTTTGCCCTTGGCGCATTTTCTGGTGCCGGGCGAGCGTTTGAACCTGCGCAAGATTGCCGGGTTCGTGATCGGGTTTGTGGGTGTGGTCATCCTGATAGGAGGTCAAGCCTTTGAAACCACTGGTGAATATCTGGAACCCTTTGGCCGTGCCGCCTGCGTCGCGGCGGCGGCGTGCTATGCGCTGAGTTCGGTGCAGATGCGACTTCTGCCCACAGTGGATCCGATCGGATTGAACGCGGTGACCCTGTTAATCGGGGCGGTCATCGTCATCAGTGCTGCATGGGCGATCGAAGGGCCACCACCCGCGACGGACCGTAATACGTTGTATGTGCTTATTTTTCTGGGCATGGTGCCCACGGCGGGCGCCAGTCTTTTGCGGGTTCTGGTGATCCGCACGGCGGGACCGGTGTTCATGAGCCTTGTGAATTACCAGGTTCCGGTCTGGTCGGTGGTGCTGGGGGCATTGCTTCTGGCTGAGCCGCTGCCGCCGAGCTTGCTGACGGCACTTATCCTGATCCTGTGTGGTGTCGGATTGAGCCAGATCGGCGCATTGAAGCGGCTGTTTGGCCGCTTCTGAGTTTCGTACGACTTGTACAAATCCTACGCATGTTTGGGACCGAATTCCCAAGTTTGACCGGAAATTGTGTACACATCGCACATTTTTGGCGATTATCCACAGCCCGGCCCCGCATGGATCAGGGCATTTGACCCAAGGTGGATGCCTGCCAGAGCCGGAGCGCCTCGTTGGTTTCGCGAACGTCATGGACACGCAAGATCTGCGCGCCCTGCGCCACTCCGGCCAGCGCCACGGCAATCGAGCCGGGCGCGCGGTGGCGGGCCTCGTCCGAGCCGCCGATGGTGCCGATAAACCGCTTGCGCGACGCGCCGAGCAGGATCGGACAGCCCAGACCGTGAAACAGCGACAGGGTCTGCAGCAGGGTCAGATTGTGCTCGAGCGTCTTGCCGAAGCCGATGCCGGGATCGACGATGATCTGCGCGCGGGGGATGCCGAGGGCGGTCAGCGCCTCGATGCGGCCGGAGAGGTAGTCGTAGATGTCGAGCGCCACGTGATCGTAGCGCGGGTCTTTCTGCATGATCTCGGGCGTGCCTTGGGCGTGCATGACGCAGACCGGCAGACCGGCTTCGGCGGCGAAGGGGGCGAGCTCGGGATCGAAGGTGAAGCCTGCCACATCATTGATGAGATCGGCGCCGGCATCACGGGCGGCACGGGCCACGGGGGCTTTGCGGGTGTCGATGGAAATGGGCACCGGGTGCCGCGCGCGGATCGCGGCGATCACCGGGGCGGTGCGGCGGATTTCCTCGTCCAGCGGAATTTTGGTGGACCCTGGGCGGGTTGACTCGCCGCCCACGTCGACGATGGCTGCGCCTCCGTCGATCATGCGGTCGGTATGGGCCAGCGCGTCGGCGGGATCGAAATGCAACCCGCCATCGGAAAAGCTGTCGGGGGTGACGTTGAGGATGCCCATGAGCTGCGGTCTGGACAGGTCCAGACCGGCAATGGGCGCGCGTGGGGCGGTGAGGCGGGTCATAGCTTCGGCCGGCAGATCGCGTGCGGGGATCAGGCGCGCAGGCGCGTCGCGATGCAGTTCCTCGACCGTGTCGAACCAGAGCCAGCCGCCCGCAAGGGGCAGGGCGTCAGCGGGGCGGACGTGATCGAACCGGGGGATCGGACGATAATAGGGCATGGGGGCGACCTTGGATCGGAACGGAGAGGGCTGGCAGGGGCGTTATAGACCGCTTTGGGCGATGTCCTGCACTTGCACCGGAACGGGCGCGCCGGTCTTCGGGGGGGCTTCGCCGATCAGCAGCAGGTCCGACGCCTCCATATGGCCGGAGAACCATGCCGCCAGTGCAACGGGATCATCAGGGCCGCTCGAGGGGCCATCGACCGCATCCAGCACGATCTTGGAGGGTGCCCAGACCGAGATTTGCCCGTTCTTCATCGCCCAGTCGAGTTCGGTGCGGGTGTTGACCACAACGCAGCGATCATCGCGGCCCGCCAGCACCCAAGCGTTCTGCTCGAGCGCCAGCAGGTCGACGCGACGTTGCGTCATGCGGTGGCCGGTGCGCGGGGCGGAGGTTTCGGGATGGCCCACGCAGAGGATCACCGGCTCGGCCCGGGCTTCGAGCTGATCGAGCCATCGGGCAAGGTTGGGCGAGCGGATGGCGGGGTTGGTGAGAAACACGACATGTGGATGCGGTTTGATGACCGGGTGATGGCCGACGGGCTTGGTGGCCAGATCGCTGACGGAGCGGACGATTTCGACGCCAAGCGCGCCGGGGCCGCGATCGAGCTTCTCGATGCGCACGAAGGTGCGGACGGCCTGAGGCTCCCAGAGGATGCGCTCGGCGATGCGCTCCGCCAGCGTCTCGAGCAGGTTGAGGCGTTCTTCGGCCAGTTCGGCGGCGATCGCCTCGGTTACCTTGTCGTAGCTGAGGATGCGGTCCACGTCGTCCTCAAGGGGATCGGTGATCGGGCGCACCTCGACCACGACGTTGAAACAGACGCGCTGTGTGACGCCGCGTTCGGCCTGAAAGGCGCCTATCTCGACCTCGACGATGTGATCGCGCACGGAAATGCGATCAAGCGGCCCATCGGGGGCGGTGGCATCGGCGCGCGCGGCGGGATGTTCAAAGGCGAGGCGGATCTCGTTGCTCATGTCGCGTGCTCCGGTGTCAGGCTGGCGCCCGTCTGCATGTTGGCGGGGCTTTAACACGCAGGGGGGCGGCACAGAAGGGGCCATTTGCGGCAGGGGGCGGTGCAAATGAAACAGGCCCCGGAGGATATCCGGGGCCTGATTGCTTTGTAGCTGGTCCGATGCGGGATCAGTGCGCGTGCTGCTTGTCCCAGTCTTCCTGCTTGGGCAGCTGCTCGAACGTGTGCTCGGGCGGCGGCGAGGGCAGGGTCCATTCCAGCGTGTCGGCATATTCGTTCCACGGGTTCGCCTCGGTGGCGCGGGCGCCACGGAACAGCGAGTAGAAGATCACGCCGAAGAAGAACGCGAAGGACGCGAAGGAGAGGAACGCACCAATCGACGACCAGTAGTTCCAGAGAGCGAAGGCTTCGGGGTAGTCGATGTAGCGGCGGGGCATCCCCTGACGGCCCAGGAAGTGCTGGGGGAAGAATGTCAGGTTGGCGCCGATGAACATCGCCCAGAAGTGCAGCTTGCCGGCCCATTCGGGATACATGCGGCCCGTCATCTTGGGGAAGTAGAAGTAGATCCCCGCGAAGATGGCGAACACGGCCCCGAGGCTCATCACGTAGTGGAAATGCGCCACGACGTAATAAGTGTCGTGATAGGCACGGTCCACGCCCGCCTGGCTGAGGACGATGCCCGTCACGCCGCCAACGGTGAAGAGGAACAGGAAGCCGAAGGCCCACAGCATCGGTGTCTTGAATTCGACCGAGCCGCCCCACATGGTGGCGATCCAGCTGAACACCTTCACGCCGGTGGGCACCGCGATGACCATGGTGGCCAGCATGAAGTAGGATTGCTGCGTCACGCTCATGCCGACGGTGTACATGTGGTGCGCCCACACGACGAAGCCCAGCACACCGATCGCGATAATCGCCCAGACCATCGGCAGGTAGCCGAAGATCGGCTTGCGGCTGAAGGTGGCGATCACGTGGCTGATGATGCCGAAGCCCGGCAGGATGATGATATAGACTTCCGGATGGCCGAAGAACCACAGGATGTGCTGATAGAGCACCGGATCGCCGCCACCGGCAGGATCGAAGAAGGTGGTTCCGAAGTTACGGTCGGTCAGCAGCATCGTGATGGCGCCAGCCAGAACCGGCAGGGCCAGAAGGATGAGCCACGACGTCACGAAGATCGACCAGGCGAACAGCGGCACCTTGAAGAGCGTCATGCCCGGGGCACGCATGTTCAGGAAGGTGGTGATCATGTTGATCGCGCCGAGGATCGAGCTGGCGCCCGACACGTGCACGGCAAAGATCGCAAGGTCCATGGAGATGCCGGTCTCGCGCGTCGAGAGCGGCGGGTAGAGCACCCAGCCCACGCCCGAGCCGAGTTGACCGTTGCCGCCAGGCGCAAGCAGCGAGGCCACCCCGAGCGATGTCCCGGCGACGAACAGCCAGAAGCTGAGGTTGTTCATCCGCGGGAACGCCATGTCAGGCGCACCGATCTGAAGAGGCATGAAGTAGTTGCCGAAGCCGCCGAACAGGGCGGGGATCACCACGAAGAACATCATCAGCACACCGTGATAGGTGATCATGACGTTCCACAGATGACCGTTGGGTGTGCATTCGCCCGCGGCCGCGGCCGTGAAGCGAGCGCCTTCGAGGCACATGTACTGCACCCCCGGCTCCATGAGTTCCATCCGCATGTAGACGGTGAATAGAACCGAGATCAGGCCGACGATCGCCGAGGTGATCAGGTAAAGGATACCGATATCCTTGTGGTTCGTGGACATGAACCACCGGGTGAAGAACCCGCGCTGATCCTCATGCTCGTGGCCGTGAATGGCTGCGTCTGCCATTTTATGCCTCCTGCTAGGTAATTTCATGGACACACGATTCCCGTCACCGCATATCCGCTATCCATTCAGGTTTTAGAATGCCGATGCATGCAGGGCAATGCGTGAAGTTGACCTAAATCAAATAATTTTGTCGCACCCCCTTGTGGCGGGCCTTGGGCGTTCCGTTGACGTAGAGGAAGCGCAAAGTATTGAAACGCCTACATATCAGCCGTGGCTATCCGTCCTGCGGCGGTGGGCACCGGGCGGGTGCGGCATGTCAGCCCGCCTTGCTTGATCAGGTCAGTGGCGGGAAGCTGTCCTCGAAGGTGCGTTTGAGGGCGACGTCCAGATCGGTCATGCTGACCGGCAGACCGAGATCGACGAGGCTTGTCACGCCATGCTCGATGATGCCGCACGGCACGATGCCGGAAAAATGCTCGAGATCGGGTTCCACATTGATCGAGATGCCGTGAAAGCTGATCCATTTGCGCAGGCGGATGCCGATGGCGGCGATCTTGTCCTCGGGCTTCTGGCCTATGGCGGTGAGCGGCTTGTCGTCGCGCACGACCCAGACGCCGACCCGGCCCTCACGGATCTCGCCGCGGATGTTGAACTGGTCCAGCGTGTCGATCACCCAGGTCTCGAGCTGCTTGACGAAGGCGCGCACATCGCGCCCGCGCTGGCCCACATCGAGCATCACATAGACCACCCGCTGGCCCGGCCCGTGATAGGTGTATTGCCCGCCGCGTTTGGAAGGATGCACCGGAAAGCGGCGCGGATCGCGCAGATCGGCGGGATTGGCCGAGGTTCCGGCGGTGTAAAGGGGAGGGTGTTCGAGCAGCCAGATCGCCTCGCCGGCCTCGCCCCGCGCGATGGCGTCGGCGCGCGCCTCCATCTCGCGGATGGCGGTGTCATAGTCGGTCAGACCGGCGGATGTGATCCATTCAACCATGTGATGCGCGCGGCAGAAGCCCCGCCTCCTTGAGGATGGGAACGTAGCGGCGGCTGACGGGCAACTCGGTGCCGTCTGTCAGGCGGATCACCGCCTTGTCGCCGTTGCGACGGGTGGCGGCGATGGCGGGTCTTGCGACCCAGTGCGAGCGATGGACCTGCAATCCGGGGATATCCCCGGTTTCGCGGATGGCGTCCGACAGACGCAAGAGGCAGAGCGCGGCGCCACGATCCGTGTGGACGCGCACGTAATGATCCTCGGCCGAGAGCGCCAGCAGGGCGCCGCGCCGTTCGACGGGTAGACGATCGAGGATTGCGGGGCCGGTGGCCTGCGGTGTGACGGACGGTGCGGGTGCAGCCGGTGGATCGTGCCGGGTGCGCAGAAGATCGAACATGATTGAGACGATAAAGGCGATGCCGAAGACGGTGGCGGGCAGAGGGATGCTGTCGGGCCGCTGGCCGAGGGCGGCCCAGTTGATGAGCATCACCGTTGCGGTCACGCCAAGGCCCGTCAGCACGGCGGTCAGAGCGATCCGCATGCCCACCGGCCTGTCCGCAGGCCACATGGCGCCGAGCCGGATCGCCACGAAGCATCCCACGGCATAGGTGCTGGTGGTGATCGACATCCAGAAAGCGAGGCGCGGGACGGGGCGCAAGCTGTTGCCGGTGCCAAATGGCCCCATCAGGGTCAGCACGATGGCGACACCTGTCATGAGGGCGAGCGCGATGGGCTGGCGCAGGTGGTGCCACCATTCGCGAAGCGTGGAATGCGAGGCGACGTCAGTCACGTATGTCCTTTCGTGTGTCACGCATCCGCCGTTGAGCGCCGTTGCGGCGCGCCCCAATGGTTAGGACATCCCGTTGCAACTGCCAAGACCGGAGACGCCAGATGACCCTTGCCGCATTCACGCAAGCCTCGCTTGTCATTCAACTTCATACGATCGCCGCTCTGGTGGCGCTGATCACGGGGCCGGTGGCGCTGTATCGCGCACGGCGCGACAGGTGGCACAAGCGGGTGGGCTATGTCTGGGTGGGGATGATGGTGATCACGGCTGCGTCGGGGTTTTTCATCTGGACGATCGGTCTTATCGGCCCGTTCAGCCCGATTCATCTGTTGTCTGCTCTGACGCTGTGGACGCTGTGGGTTGGGACACGGGCCGCGATCCGCAGGGATATCGCCGCCCATCAGACGGCATTCCGGAGCCTTTACTGGTACGGGGTGATCCTGGCGGGGCTGTTCACCTTTTTGCCGGGGCGCACGCTGAACGGGGTGTTTTTTGCCGCAGATCCGTCCTTTGGGTGGGTGGTGATCGCTGTGGGCGTGACGGTCGTTCTGGGCCGTGCGCTGCGCGAGAGGGGGATGCGCGGCAAGCGGAGGGGACGGGGGTAAATTTGTACTTGTGATGGGCTGGGCCTTGGGCTAGAGAGCGCGCACCTACCAGATCACGGATCATGTGCGGTCGTGGCGGAATTGGTAGACGCGCAGCGTTGAGGTCGCTGTGGGGTAACACCCGTGGAAGTTCGAGTCTTCTCGACCGCACCAAATTCTCTCGGCAAGCATTTCATTATCAATGGGTTATCCTCAGGAGGCCCATGTATATTCCCTTCGTCCACCCTCTGTGCTGGCCGGCGGAGCACATTAGCCGGGGTGGTTCCCCTTTGCGACTACCGTTTGAATTCCCTTGCAGGCCGCTTCGATAGAGGCACTCAACCGATCTCGTTGGCGGCCAGACGGGAAATTGCGTCACCACTGATTTCTTTACGGCCTGAAGCCCATGTGGCGCGTGCTTTCATAGCTACGCGTTCGAGAACCTCTTTTGGCGGACGTTTGGTGGCCGCAGGCCGCATTCCGTCTTCGTGGAAGAGATAGAGACGAGAAGCAAATGTTTCGAAAGGAAGTGACGCCTCTCCGAAACGCTCCCCGCAGCCGTGGGTTGAAACCAGAGCGCCGTCACCCCAGTCCTGACCCGAGTCATTGTTGGGATTGTAGAAATAGACCCGCATCCTGCCGTCGCGATCGGCGGCAACGCGCAGGATCGTGATGGCATGCCAGCCAACGAAGCGACCGGCAGCATCAGTGGCCGCAATTCCGGCGGGCTGTGGGTGGGTCATCGGTTCGGCGCCATTGTAATCTGGATGATAGGCGCTGTGAAAGCGGGCAATGAAATCCTCTATTCCCGCAAGCGCACCGGTGGGCACATCGACCGCCACGGCGCACGCGCGACCGACCCACCAGCCATGAAATTCCGGGTTGATCCAGATATGCGGATCGTCGTTCCGGTCGGCGCAGAGCCGCCCCATCTCTGCATAAATTCGATCAAGATGCGGGACCATCACCACCGAAACGGGATCGGCGTCCAGAGGTGCGCCCAGGGCAAGCCCTGCAGGCAGATCGCCGGCATTGATCGCGCGCCCCTCGAAATGCATCATCACGGAGTCGATTCTTGCTGCCTGCGCAACAAGATTCAGCAGGTAGTCGGGATCGTTTTGCGCCCACATGGCAATGGCGCGGGCGGATTGACAGGTCGGGTTAGCCCCTTGCCCCACGCCCAAAGGCTGGCCCAGCACCTGGATGCAGCCGGCTAGCAACAGGTCGGCGGGGCGCGCTGCGTGTAGTCCGGCCATGGACAGGCGCTCGGCGACAGGTTTGCATGGTTCCAGTTCCAGTTGCCGGCGAAAAGCCGGAGCGATCGGCGCATGATGAAGGATGCCACGATCGAGCATCAGCGACATGCCGTAGACTGCCTGTGCGGTGGCAGGCTGAGCGGCCCTGCGGATCAGCTCGATGACAAGGCCGCGATGTTGCTGGAGACAGTCCCGACCCGTGGTGCCAAGGCCGAGCGTATCCGCGATCATGCCATCATGCTCGGTATCCAGCACCCAGCTCAGAAAAGCGGCATGATAATCCGAGACAAGACCAGTATCATGCATTGCCCGTGCAAGGCCTTGCGCCTCGTGACGCAGGTCCGTCTCGTCCATCACGGCAAGTCGCTCTAGGTAGATGCCCAAGCCAGGGTCGCCCATACAAGCGGACGTCGGACCAAACAGCGCAGAAACAAGTCTGTCTGCACCAAGGCGCCGGTCACCGATCTCGCTACCGCGCTCGGACAATGTGATCGCGATCTGCGCGATCATATCTTTGGCATGAGCCACCTGGATGGGGCGTTGACGCAGGATACGCCAGATTTCATCGACCAATTCCCCCAATACATCCTGAAAGCCCACATGCTCAGCCAAATATTGGAAAAGCGCGTTGGTTGTCTCCTGTTGCGATCCTGCCGCGCGGTCCGCCTCATCCGTCGTACCGAAGAAACGCCGCATATTGAGCGCCAGCACTTGGGTCAGAAACCGTTGGGCGGCGGGGGCATGAATGTGGGGATGCTCGAACTCGCCCTTCGCCACTGCGAGCAAGCGAAGCAGGCTTACGGCCTCGATGGCCACCGAGGACGGCGCTCCTTGCTCAAGTGTGCCGGCAACGAAGCCGGGTAAAAGATTGGCGGGCGCGTCCCAGTCTGATCCTGCGAACAGCCCCGCTGCATCCATGCGAGGGGCCAATTCGTGCACAGTAGCGATCCCACCTGGAACAGCCATCAGGCGCCACACCACGTCGAGAACTTGAGCCTGAAACCGGGGCTTGGCAAAAGGCCGGGCCTGTTCGAGCCGTGCTAGCGGCCCATTGAGCGTGGAGACGAGGCGCGCGGCCTCGTCTCCATAAGTTTCTTCGCTCATGCGTGATATCCGCCAATCTGGTCATACATAGAAATCAAGTTCTTCCTGTTCCTTGAGCAGATCTCGCAGATGGTGCGGATCCGGCCCGAAGAAATACACTAGTCCCCAATGGGTACCGAAAGCGCTGCGTTTTGTCACTTTCTGCTCCATCGGTTCAGCCAATTCATGGAATTCGAAATACGGATTCTGTGCCGTCTCCGCCGGGATCTCCATCCGCTCGACGACTCGCCGACGCGGATAGGCTCCGAAACATCCCGAGTGGCCCTTGGCATCTTTGACAGGCGTCGGAAAGAAAGCATCAAGTTCCTCGCGCGTGGTTTTGGGATCAAATGCCAGCACGATTCCTTGATATCCGTTGAACCCATATGCTCGCTCGATCAATTCCAGGGCGTTGAAACCGGGCGGCCGATAGGCGACCTCGCCGAAATACATTGTCCCGTCACTTGTCACGAAATATTCGGGGTGGATGAAACCGAAGTCGATATCAAACGCCTTGATCAGTTTGTTGATTTCTTCTTCGATCTTTGGCCGCCAGGATTCGAGCTCAGGGGTCGCTGGCACGAAGACTGAATAACCAAGCGTCACATACTCGGAAATGTTGAGAAACTGGATTTCGCCGTCCTTGATCCAGGCCTCGACCGCAAACTCCCAGCCGTCCAGATGGCTTTCGAGCAGGGCCGGAAACTCGTCCTGCGAAATTGAATCGACATCTTCGACCGTACGGATCGTGCGGTGACCAAGGCATCCCGCCTTGTCGAAGGCCTTGAAATGAATTGGGTCGTCCGGATCGCCCTCGAGCTTGAGTAATGTCTGGTTCACCCGCTTGAGAAAGCGCACCACATCCGCATGACTGTCGGCTTCCTCGAAAATACCCACGCGAATGCCCGCAAGCTGAGCACGGCGTTTCATCAAGGACTTGTCGCGAAACAGCATGGATTGTCCGAGAAGGCGCGGATTGTCGAGCAGCACGGAGTTGATCGCGCCTGCCCATTCAACGGTCTCTTCGTAGAGAGGGATTGCCACGTCGCAGCCCTCGTCTTTGAGGATCTGCGCGATCTCATGGGATCGCTCGTTCAGCCGGTCAAAATCCCAAGCGATAAAGGGAATGTCGTTGGCCTTGGCATACTCTTCGGCCCATGAGGGCGCGACAATTACATAACGGCGGTCAAACCGGTCAATGGCGTCAATGGCGTTCAGCGACCAGCCGAGGATCGCTACGTAGCCTTTGTCCAAATTTTTTTCAGTCATGTTTGGCCTTTCGTCGGGTGTCGGGAAGGCGAGGGGCGCGCCAGTGCGCTTCTGTCTCTGCCGCCAAGCGATACTGGGGCGCAGTCTGCCCAGAGGTTGGGTGTGGTGGACGCATAAGTGCCGCCCCACTCTCGGAATATAATTAGTATAGCTAAGTTAATTTGCAAGGCTTGCGGCTGTGGCGGAGCCTGTTTTCTGTCTTGCGGATTTTTAAAAATAGGAATATTAATTAATTAATGTGACTGTTTGTAATTTCTTGAAGCTGTCAAAGGTCAAAAGATGGCTGATATTAATTAAGTTAAGCTAAATATAAAATAAATCGTTTCGAGGTCATCGAAGATTGGCTGTGCGCTGCCCATTGGACAAGGTGAACCGCCAGTTACATGCGCCTGCGCCAAACGTGTTGTGGGTCAGCGACTTCACTTATGTCGCGACATGGCAGGGGGTCGTCCGGGCCGTTTCCATAAACCTGAGCGTCGGCGTCACTCTCGCTGGCCCTTTATTTTGGCAAATCCGTAGGCGCCATGAATGATTCGTTGTTTGGCAAACCGGCCCTTGAAGAAAGAAATTGTAGCGCGTTCAAGTATAGTTCTGATAAATTTGGGAGTTTGTTTCCCCGAAATTCAATCTAAGAGTGCGGGCGGGAGTAAATAATCCCCTGAAAGAGCATTCCAGTACTGCGTTTACGCTTTGAATGGCGCTGATCCTTTCGTATCGGGCGAAAATGTGTCATAAAAAGGTCAATTGCGTGAGCGCCAATATAAGCGTCAACAAAACTGATTTTATGAGCCAGGTTTCGAGCAGATTTTTTGGTTCATCTGAACCGAGCGAAGACAAAAAAGAATTAAAAGATGATTAGGAAGACATTTCTTGCAGCCATCATGGTTGCTTTGCCGGGATTGGCATCCGCAGCCACAGTCACCGCGATCAATGATTACGCGACTGCCCTCGGTCAGGTCGATCCGTCGGAATCGCTGGTCTTGCCGGGTACCTGGACAGCGGCGCCACTGACCATTAGCCCTGATGCAAGCCTGAGCGGGCAGTATCGTTCCCCCTATGAAACCGCCAGCACTGCCGTCCCGGGTATCGAGGCAGCAGCGGGCTACTTCAGCGTTGGTGTAGGCCCAACCTACAGCACCAGCAGCAACCCCGCCATTTTGGCGCTCAACAGCCTCTCGAAATCTGTCAGTCTTCTGTGGGGCTCGCCAGACTCCTACAACACGCTGGACTTGTTGAACGGTGGCTCTGTGGTCGCCACGATCTTGGGTGGCCAGTTCAACGTGCCTGGTCTCGAGGCATCTTTCGTGACCATCACCGCCGATAACGCGGGGGAGTATTTCGATGGTATCCAGTTCACGTCGACGCAAAATGCCTTCGAGTTCTCCAACGTGACCGTTGCGGCTGTGCCACTTCCTGCGGGTGGGCTCCTCCTGCTTGGCGGTCTCGGGGCGCTTGCCGGGCTTCGCCGCAAGACCAAGAAGTAACGCCGGCTTTGTAAGCTATGGAAATGGCCTCGGGAAACCGGGGCCTTTTCTTTTCGACCGTTACGCTCGTTGCTGAAGCTCCGCACCAAAGCTGGAGCAACCTCTCGGGGCACTTCCGGGCCGGGGGCGTTCCGCGCGACGCATTGGTTCAAGGATCGGGGGGAACTGGCTGGGGTGGTAGGAACAAAATCCAGTGATTTTCAAGTGGTTGAATTCCAATAACTCATTGCCTTTAATGCACTATTTTCCCTACAAGTGTTCCGGAGTGGTGTTCCGGAATCATGGGGCGGAGATGGCTAGGCAGACTTATTTGTGGCGTCGTAATGCGGTCTATTATGCGCGCATGGATGTCCCTAGGGACCTTGTGGGGATTTTGGGGAAGACGACCCTAAAGAAGTCATTGAAGACCTCCGATGAGGCTACTGCAAAGCGATCTTTGTGGCCGGTCATCCAAGGATGGCAGCGTGAGTTCGATGAACTTCGTGCGCAGCGTGCTTTTTCCGAGGAGGATGAGGGATGCCCGGCATGACCACGGTCGTGGCTCCTGGATAGGCGGCGCGCACATGGATATGTCCCAAGGCCCAGTAATCGGTAAGCGGTCGCTGGCCCTCACCTTTTACCCGCTTGTCTGACCTGCGATGCCATGTCCGATGGAGATCGGTGCAGGAGTTTCGCGATGGCGACTACGTTGGAGTTTCTCCGGGATTACGGGGTGGACATAAGGACCAACGGACAGCGACGCTGGCCGGATGAGATAAAGGCTCGGATCGTTGCTGAGAGTTTGCAGCCAGGTGTGAGCGTGAATGCAGTTGCGGCGCGGTATGGTCTTCGGGCGAACCATTTATCGGAATGGCGTAGTCGGGCACGTGATGGCCGGTTGGTTTTGCCTGTGGTTGAAGATGACAGCTTCTGTTTTGCACCGATCGTCGTGTCGGATGGTGGCGGCGGTGCGGATGTGCCGGCTGTCGCCGGGCAGCCCACAAAGCCTGACGGGTTGTCCTGTAAACCCATCGAGATTGCGATAGGTCGTGTGACAATCCGGGTCGATGGCACCACCAGTTCTGACCGGATTGCCGAGATCGTGCGGGCAATCGGGGCGCGGCCATGATGTTCCCGTCAAACCGCGTGCGGGTTCTGGTCTCGACGCAGCCAGTGGACTTCAGGAAAGGTCATGATGGTCTGGCGGCAATCGTGTCATCTGTGCTGCGCAAGGATCCGTTCACCGGCACGGTGTTTGTGTTCCGATCGCGCCGTGCCGATCGGCTGAAGCTTCTTTACTGGGACGGCACCGGTCTGGTGATGGCTTACAAGCGACTGGAGGAGGCAACCTTCACCTGGCCTGCGATCAAGGACGGGGTGATGGCGTTGAACCATGCCCAGTTCGAGGCGCTGTTTGCCGGGCTGGACTGGCGTAAGGTTAAAGCCTTAGAGGCGCGCCCCCCTGCTGCGGCAGAGTGAATCAACCATATGTTTTTGCGTGATTTTACTGGGGCATCTGGGTAGCTATGGCCTATCCCGTCTCACCAATCAACAACGTTTGGGCGGACGTAAAGTTTTCAAGCCGACGAGAAGACAAGATTTACGTGGTGCAATCTTCGTCCACATTAATCGCAAGGTGCTTGCTGATAGCGACTGACCCCGGAGACCTCGTGCTTGATCCCACCTGCGGTTCCGGCGCGACCGCTTATGTCGCCGAACAATGGGGCCGCCGCTGGATCACGATTGACACCTCCCGCGTGGCCCTCGCCCTTGCCCGCGCCCGGATCATGGGCGCGAAATACCCCTGGTATATCCTCAAGGATTCCGAGGACCCAAGCCAACAGGGTGTCTCCTCCAGTCTTGTGCAGCACGAGCCGGATGTCGCGATTGACCCGCGCGGTCCAGAACCCCTTGTCGCGGGCCCGATCAACCCGGTGCATGCTGAGGCCTGGGTTATCGGGGCTCATTTGTAGGTCAAAGGCCGCGGTCTTGACCGCCTTCTGCTCTTGCGGGGTCAAGCGAGCAAGGGCATCCGAGAAGCTGTCAGCGATGCGGAAGGTCATCGTTCGATCAGGTCAAAAGTGTCTTCGGGAGGAAGCAACTTCGAAATACGCGACCTGATGGCAGACGGCTGACGACCAAAATGCACCGAAAGCGTTTCGACAGACTCACCATTCCTGACCTTCTTGACCAATTCGACATCATCCTCCGACGACCAAGGCTGGTAAGCATTCGGATACTGGCTTCTTGCAGCGTCGATATGGTTTGCAGCTTTAGATGGCACAGAATCCTCCAGATCGAGCGCCTCTTTTGCTGCAGCGAATATATCCGGATAGGTAACACTCGGGTTGCGCTCAATGATTTGCGCATAGCTAAGGCCGGATGCGATCGCTTCTAATACAGTCCTTGAACGCGGGCTCAGTTTCTTGGACATTCAAACCCCCATCACCTTCATCACTTCGTCCCCCAGGTGGTTGATCACCTTCACGGCGATCCTACCCGATTTCGGACGGGCGAACGGCCTTGAGATTGTCCGCTTCAAGCTGTCCCATGCCTCCTGGTCTATCTCGCCCTTGAGTGTCGTCTTGAGCTGCTTGTAAGGCACCTCGGCCACCATGACGATGCCTATGCTTGGGCCGAGCGGCGGCGCCTTGAAAGCCATCCGCGCACCGGAGCGATGCAGATCGTGGAAATCCGTGAGACGGTCGAGGAGTTGGTTATCCAACGCTATGTCGAAGAGGCCGTGCGCAAGCCGCGCCTGTTCGAAGGGGAGGCCGACGACGCGCTCCTGTCCTGGGGTGTGCCCGAGGATTGGCTCGACGTGGTGCGGGATGCCACGGAGGACACAGTGCTCGATATCGCAGGCCACCTGCCGGCCGAGGCGGGCGAGGCCCTCTTGCAGGCCGCAACTGGCGGACGCCCTCAGCCTGCTGCACAGGTCGAGGGCGCGGATCCCTTCGCCCTTGAGGAACGTCTGCTATCGGCGAATGACGAAGCACGGCTCGATGAAATCATGAATACTGAACGACATCTTCTATACGTCGCTGCGTCTCGCGCCCGGGATCACCTTTGGATGTCTGGAGTGGCACCTGTGTCTGAATTTTTGGCGGACGTTTTTCAATTGAAAGCCCATATTTTGGCTCAATGAGCGCCCCTGCCTGAGCTTTGATATCGAACTGCGCCACCGGATGGCCACCGATAGTTTTGGCGGCACAAAGGTCGACGTCGTATTATCGGGTCAGCTGATCTTCACGCTCCGCGTTGTTGAGGATCAATCGCATGCGGTCATGGACAAGCGTGACGGTGGCATCCGCTGGGTCCGCTTGCGCCGTTTAAGTTGAAGTGTCCGAACGGTCAGCCGCGGTCTGTTATCTGTCTTGACCGACTCGTCGGCTCAACGGCAGATCAAAATGGGACGGAAGCATGGTCCGAAAAAGTGTTCCGGAGGCGCGAAGTGGCGCCAAGTTAAGTTATTGAAAAATAGTGATTTAGGGGTAGTGGCTGGGGTGGTAGGATTCGAACCTACGGTACACGGTACCAAAAACCGCTGCCTTACCGCTTGGCTACACCCCAACGTGCCGCGCTAATTACTCTGGACCTCTGGGCTGTTCAAGGCCGGAAATGAAAAAAATGCGCCTGAGGCGAACGAGGCGGGCAACATTGCGATGAAGCGGCTCGACAGGGGCGGGTTCGTGCCGCGTCACTCGAGGATTTCATCCGCGCCGACGCCCCAGATCGCGGATTTCGGCGCCCAGCCGTCATAGCCGCCCGCCGATATCTCGCACCAGTCGGGCGCACAGGACTTTATCCGGGCGATCACGCCCAACTCGAGCCGGGCCGTGACCCGGGTCGAGGGATCGGGGCGGACATGCAGATCGAGCATGTCGCGTTCGACGATCGCGGTGCGGCTGCCCGACAGCAGAGAATAATGCACCCAGCCTCCTGCGCCGTCACGGTCGCGCACGCGGCGCCAGTGGCCATGCTCGGCGGTGATCTCGAGCGGCACGTCGCGGCGCTTGAACACCCAGTCGATCCTGTGGGTCAAGCTGGGACCACGGCGCACATTGCCTTCGCTCGCCTTCATCGACACGTAGCGCGGCAGGGGAAGATTCGTCACCGGGCCACGCTCTGGTTGCTGTGTCTGGCCAACAGATCCGACCGACACCAACAGCGCGCACAGCAACACAAGCAGTGTTTTCATTTCACGTGATCCGATTTCTGCCCGACGATCTGCATGGGGTTCTTGTGCCCCGTCCGTTCCTACGCCAGTCTGGCAGTATTGCGCAGGCAAGAAAAGAAAAAGGAGGGGGACATGTCATCTGGACGCTTGAGTGTTGTCGTTACGCGACGCTTGCCCGAGACGGTCGAAAAACGGTTGAGCGAACTTTTCGACGTGTCCCTGCGGAAGGATGACACTCCGATGAGCCGCGCGGACCTGGTCGAGGCGGTGCGGACGGCGGATGTGATCGTGCCCACGCTGACCGACCGGATCGATGCCGCGTTGATCGCGCAGGCTGGCGACCAGCTTCGGCTGATCGCGAATTACGGTGCGGGGGTGGACCATATCGATGTGCACACGGCGCGACAGCACGGCATCCTCGTGTCCAACACGCCGGGTGTCTCGGCCGATGATACGGCGGATATGGCGATGGCGCTGATCCTGGGGGTCACGCGGCGGATTCCCGAAGGGCTGGCGGTGATGCAGGCCGGGGGCTGGGATGGTTGGTCCCCGACGGCGCTTCTGGGCGGGCGTCTGGCGGGGCGACGCCTTGGAATTCTGGGGCTTGGCCGGATCGGGCAGGCGGTGGCGCGGCGCGCGGCGGCGTTCGGCATGCAGATCCATTACCACAACCGGCGCCGGCTGCGCGAAGAGACCGAACAGGAGTTGGGCGCGACCTATTGGGAAAGTCTGGATCAGATGGTGGCGCGGATGGATGTGCTGAGCCTCAACTGTCCACATACGCCTTCGACCTTTCATCTGATGAACGCGCGGCGGCTGAAGCTGATGAAGCCGGATGCGGTGATCGTCAACACCAGCCGCGGTGAGGTGATCGACGAGAACGCGCTGACGCGGATGTTGCGGGCGGGGGAGATCGCGGGGGCAGGCCTTGACGTCTATGAGAACGGTCCCGAGGTGAACCCGCGGCTGTGCGCGCTGCCGAATGTGGTTTTGCTGCCGCATATGGGATCGGCCACGGTGGAGGGGCGGGTCGAGATGGGCGAGAAGGTGATCCTGAACATCAAGACGTTTCAGGACGGCCATCGCCCGCCCGATCAGGTGGTTCCGGCGATGCTTTGAGGGCTGAGCGCCCACGCCGCATGCCGGGTGGCGCCGCGCCACAGACGGCAAGGAGACAGCCATGAGACTGCTGGCCATAGGATTGATCCTGTTCGTTTTTTCCGGAGCGGCGCTGGCGCAGCAGGCCGCGGATGCCGTGGCGCCCGAAGGGGAAGGCGCGGGGCGCGTCGCGGCAACGCCCGAGCTTGAGGCCGCGCAGGCGACACGGGATGTCGGGCGCCCTGCGGAGGCGCGGGACTGGATGATCGCGGCGGCCAATCCGCTGGCGGTCGGTGCCGGGGCAAGGGTGTTGCGCGCGGGCGGCACGGCGGCGGATGCGATGGTGGCGGTGCAGGCGGTGCTTGGGCTGGTGGAGCCGCAAAGCTCAGGCCTGGGGGGCGGTGCCTTTCTGGTCTGGCAGGATGGCGAGACCGGCGAGATCACCACGCTGGACGGTCGAGAGACCGCGCCTTTGGCGGCGAACCCACGGTTATTTCAGGATAAAAACGGAGAGCCTCTGGACTTCTACGATGCGGTTGTGGGCGGTCTGTCGGTGGGCGTGCCGGGCACGCCGGCGCTGATGCAGGAGGCGCATGAGCGGTGGGGAAGGTCGGACTGGGCGGGCCTTTTCGACGAGGCGATCCAGCTTTCCGAAGAGGGGTTCGAGGTCAGTCCGAGGCTCGCGGGCATGGTGGCGCTGGATGCGCTGAGGCTGTCGCGCTTCGAGGCGACGCGAGAGTATTTCCTGAGCGATAACAGTCTATTGGAGGTGGGCGAGGTGCTGCGCAACCCGGCCTATGCGGACACGCTGCGGACCCTTGCACAGGAGGGAGCAGGGGCCTTTTACGCAGGTGATATCGCGCGCGACATCGTGGCGGCGGTGCAGGGGGCAGAGGGCAATCCCGGGCGGTTGTCGGAGGTTGATCTGGCGATCTATCAGGTCAGGGAGCGCGCGGCGGTCTGCGTGCCTTACCGGGTCTGGGAAGTGTGCGGGATGGGGCCGCCCTCGTCGGGGGGGCTGACGGTGGGGCAGATCCTCGGGCTGCTGGAGCCCTTCGATCTGGCGGCGATGGGACCAAAAAGCGCGCAGGCCTGGCGGCTGATCGGGGATGCGAGCCGTCTGGCTTTTGCCGACAGGGGCCGCTACATGGCCGATGAGGATTTCGTCCCCGTTCCGGTCAAGGGGTTGATTGCAAAGGAATATCTTGAGGAGCGCAGCCAGCTTTTGCAGGGCGATGACGCGCTGCCCGAGGTCGCGCCGGGGCGGCCCGAGTTCGATCACAGTCTGAACCTGGCCGATGACATCTCGATCGAGTTTCCGTCGACCACGCATATTTCGATAACGGATCGTTACGGCAACGCACTGTCCATGACCTCGACCATCGAGAATGCGTTCGGGTCGCGGGTGATGGTACGGGGGTTTTTGCTGAACAACGAGTTGACCGATTTTTCCTTTCGATCTCATGAAGAGGGCGTCCCGATTGCCAATCGGGTCGAGCCGGGAAAGCGCCCCAGATCGTCCATGGCGCCGACCATCGTGCTGAAAGACGGCGCGCCGGTGATGATCGTCGGCAGTCCCGGAGGCAGCCGGATCATCGGCTATGTGGTCAAGGCGATCATCGCGCATCTGGACTGGAAAATGGATGTGCAACAAGCGGTTAGCATGCCCAACATGGTCAACAGGTTCGGCGTTTTCGATCTGGAGGCCGGCACATGGGCGGCGGATCTTGCGCCGGATCTGGAGGCGTTGGGCTATGAGGTCAGGATTGCGCCGATGGTGTCGGGGCTGCATGCGATATCGCTTGGCGAGGGGGTGCGCGGCGGGGCCGATCCGCGCCGCGAAGGCATCGCCTTGGGCGATTGAGACCGGCCCAAAAGCGCCAAAACCGGGCATCGGTATCACGTCGGTATAATGTCGGTATCGCGTCGGTGCGATATCGGTGTGAGCCGGTTCGGCCTGAGTGGCCTCTCTGGAGGGGTATCGGGAAATGCGAAGGCGTCGGTTTTGCGCGTTCTTGTGTCGGCTGGACCCACCTTGGCGCAACAGGACTGCTAAACAGGGCGCAACCGTAAGCCAAGGAGTCGCTGCTCATGAAGACCCACGTCAAAGCCCTTATCGTCGGTGGCGGAGCCATCGGCACGTCGATCGCCTATCATCTGGCCCGGTTCGGTTGGGACGATGTGGTGCTGCTGGAGCGCGACGAGCTGACCAGCGGATCGACATGGCACGCGGCGGGGCTTTTGCCGCTGTTCAACATGTCCTACGCGGTCACGCATATCCACGACTATTCGGTGAAGTTCTACAAGACGCTGGAAGAAGAGACCGGGCTGAATGCCGGGTTTTCGGTGGTGGGCAACCTGCGCATGGCGCAGACCGATGCGCGGATGGACGAATACCGGGTCTATGCCTCGACCGCCGAGACGGTGGGGGTGCCGTTCGAGTGGATGACGCCTGCACAGATCAAGGAGCGCTGGCCGCTGGTCAAATGCGACGACCTGAAGGGCGCGATCTATCATCCGACCGACGGCTATATCAACCCGGCCGACGTGACGATGGCGATGGCCAAGGGCGCGCGTCAGCGCGGCGTCACGATCGAGCGCAAGTGGCAGGCGGATGCCTATCACTGGAACGGCGAGGCTTGGGAAGTGACCTGCACCAAGATGGTGGAGAAGGGCGGCAATCTTGTGCCCTCCGAAGAGCAGGTTGTCGTTACCGCCGAGCATGTGGTCACCGCCACCGGAAACCACGCGCAACGCACCGCGAGACTTCTGGGCATCAAGACGCCCGCGATCCCGGTGGAGCATCAGTTCATCGTCACCGAGCCGGACCCCGCGCTGGTGGAATATCGCAAGACCAACCCCGAGCATCCCGTGCTGCGCGATGCCGATGCCAAGTGGTATGTGCGCGAAGAGCGCGGCGGCTGGATTCTTGGCCCCTACGAGCATGGCGCGCCGGCACGGTTCGAATATGGCGTGCCCGACAGTTTTCGGGCCGATCTGTTTCCGCTCGATCTGGACCGGATAGAGGAAGAATACATGTCGATGATCCACCGGATCCCCAGCTCGGAGACGGTGGGTCTCAAGGACGATTTCAACGGTCCGATCTGCTACACGCCGGATGGCAACCCGCTGGTCGGTCCGGCGCCGGGGCTGCGCAACATGTGGCTGGCCGAGGGCTTCAGCTTTGGCATCACCGCCGCGGGCGGCACCGGGCATTACATGGCGCAGATGATGGTCGAGGGCGAGGCCGAGATCGACATGGCGTCGCTTGATCCCAAGCGTTTCGGGTCGTGGATGACCACCGAATATGCCGCGCGCAAGGACGAGGAAGCCTATAGCCACGTCTATATCCTGCATCACCCCGACGAAGAGCGCGAGGCCTGCCGCCCGCTGCGCACGGCGCCGAGCTATGACCGGCTCAAGGCGCGCGGCGCGCAGTTCGGCTGCGTCAACGGGTTCGAGCGGCCCAATTATTACGGCCCGCTGGATGCGCCTGAAAGCTTCGATCACGACGCGCGCAGCTTCCGCCGGGGGGGCTGGTGGCAATATGCCGTCGACGAGGCGAAGGCGGTGCGCGAGGGTGTGGGCCTGATCGATGCGTCGGCCTTTACCAAGCACACGGTGAAGGGACCGGGCGCCACGGCGTTTCTGGATTGGTTCACCTGCAACAAGCTGCCCAAGATCGGGCGGATCAACCTGACCTATGCGCTGACGCCGGCTGGCACGACGCGCACCGAATACACCATCGTGCGGCTGGCCGAGGACAGCTATTACCTTGTCTCGGCGGGTGCGCTGACCGATTACGACGGCGATTACCTGCGCAAGGCCGCCGAGGACAAGGCGGCCGAGTTCGGCTATATCGCGATCGAGGATGTGACCACCCAATGGGGTGTCTTCGCCATCGCCGGGCCGAAATCGCGCGATGTGCTGAAAGAGGTGGTCAAGGATGCCGAGCCGGACACGGTTCTGTCCAACAAGCGGTTCCCGTGGCTGAGCCAGCGCGACATCGAGTTGGGCATGTGCCCGGTGCGCGCGATCCGCGTGGCCTATACCGGGGAGTTGGGCTGGGAGCTGCACCATCCGATCGAGATGCAGAACTACCTGTTCGACCTGCTGGAAAAGGCCGGGGAAAAGCACGGGCTGAAGCTGGTGGGCGCACGGGCGCAGAACTGGCTGCGGCAGGAGAAATCCTATCGCGCTTTCGGCAACGAACTGGGCCGGGATGCCACCCCGCTCGAGGCCGACTTGCCGCGCTTCGTGGATCAGTCCAAGGCGTTTCAGGGCAAGGATGCGATGAACGCGATCGGCGTGCGGTTCAAATGCGTGACCGTGTTGATCGACGGGCCGCAGGATGCCGACCCTTGGGGCGCCGAGGCGCTTTATGATGGCGATGAGCGCGTCGGGCGCCTGACCTCGGGGGGCTATTCGGTGGCGTTCGGCAAGTCGATCGGCATGGGCTATGTCAGTCCCGACAAGGCCGAGGTGGGCCAGAAGCTGCAGGTGCGTATCCTGGGCGAGCTGTGGCCCGCCGAGGTGGTGCAGGACAGCCCGTATGATTCGGAAAACAAGACCATCCGCGTGGATGGCTGAGGGACTGGCCGGGCCTTGCGCCCGGCCTTTTCATTGCGGGGGCAGGGCGGCCAGAAGGGCCTCCCAACACTCGAGTGCGGCGGGGCGGATCGGCTCAGCCAGCCGGATCATGCGTAGATCAAGCATGTGATCCAGGCCGTCCTGTGGCAGGCGCACCAAGCGGCCCTGAGACAGCGGGTCGTGGACCACCGAGAGGGGCAGCCAGGCGATGCCGATGCCGTCGAGCGCATATTGGCAGGCGGCCAGCGTCAGGGCGGTTTCTGCCTTGCGGTCAAGCTCGGTGCCCGGGGGCAGGCGCGAGAACACCGCCCGTTCCACCACCCGGCCAAGAAACACGTCGCCGGGATAGGTGATCACCGGCAGGGGCGATGTTCCGGACAGTGGCGCAAGGGCCGGGGCGCAGACCGCGACCAGCGGCTCGGTCCCGATCGATACCTCTTCGAAGGCGCGGCTGTCGGGGCGGGGCGGGCCATGGGTGGAATCGTAGATCACCGCGATATCCACCTCGCCGGTGATGAGCTGACCGAGGCAGTCATCGCGATTGCCCGAGCGGACGCGCACGGCGCGGTCACGGGCAAGGATCTGCACAAGGCGCGGCGATACGGTGGTGGTGATCGCATGTTGGCAGGCCAAGGCCACCGTGCGACCGGCCCCGGCCGCGGACCGGCGCAACCCGTCGCGCAGGGCGCGCAGATCGGCGGCCATGCGGCGCATCTCGTCCTCGCGGGTGCGGACGGCGGCCAGCAGTTGCACGGGCTTGCGCGAGCGGTCGAAAAGCGGCGTGCCGATCCCGTCCTCGATGCTGCGGATGCGGCGGGTGAAGGCCGATTGCGTCAGGTTGCGCGCTTCGGCGGCGCGGGCGAAAGAGCCTGTGTCGAGCACGGCGAGGATATCTTCGAGCCAATCCAGTCGCATGGCTCATGGGATAGGCCAGGGCGCATTAACTTGCAAGATGTGCAAGATGGCTTGCGCGTTTCGCATTTGCAGAAGGGGCGGCCCCTGCGTTATCTGCTCGGTATCGCATCATAAGGAGGTATCCGCATGCATCTCGCCCGATTCCCACGTCATTTCCTGGCCCATCTGCCCACCCCGCTGGAACGCATGGACCGTCTGAGCGCCGAGTTGGGCGGTCCGGAAATCTGGATCAAGCGCGACGATTGCACGGGCCTCTCCACGGGGGGCAACAAGACCCGCAAGCTGGAATTCCTGATGGCCGAGGCCGAGGCGCAGGGCGCCGAGATGGTGATGACGCAAGGCGCTACCCAGTCGAACCACGCCCGCCAGACCGCCGCCTTTGCCGCCAAGCTGGGGATGAAGTGCCATATCCTGCTGGAAGACCGCACCGGCTCGAACGATCCGAACTACAATTACAACGGCAACGTGCTGCTCGATCACCTGCATGGCGCGACCACCGAAAAACGCCCCGCCGGCGGTGACATGAATGCCGAGATGGAAGCCGTGGCGGACAAGCTGCGCGCCGATGGCAAGAAGGTCTATACCATCCCCGGCGGCGGATCGAACCCGACAGGGGCGCTTGGCTATGTCAACTGCGCGTTCGAGATGCTGAGCCAGGTCAATGGCACGGGTCTCAAGATCGACCATATCGTGCATGCCACCGGCAGCGCGGGCACGCAGGCGGGTCTGATCTCGGGCCTCAAGGCGATGAATGCGCAGATCCCGCTTCTGGGGATCGGGGTGCGCGCGCCCAAGCCCAAGCAGGAAGAGAATGTCTATAACCTGGCCTGCGCCACCGCCAAAAAGCTGGGCTGCGCGGGTGTGGTTCAGCGCGAGGATGTGGTTGCCAATACCGATTATGTCGGCGACGGCTATGGCATTCCGACGGAAAGCGGGCTGGAAGCGATCCGCATGTTTGCCGAACTGGAAGCGATCCTGCTCGATCCGGTCTATTCGGCCAAGGGGGCTGCGGGCCTGATCGATCTGATCCGCAAGGGTCATTTCAAGAAGGGCGAGCGGATTGTGTTCCTGCATACCGGGGGTGCGGCGGCGCTGTTCGGCTATGACCACGCCTTCGATTTCGCTGACCGTTGGGGTGCTGCGGGCTAAGCCCTTCGGCCAGAGGCATCCGACCCATGACATGAAAGGGCAGGCGCAAGAGCCTGCCCTTTTTTCGTTCCGCGCGGGACGCAGGCCGGATCAGGCCGGGCGCCGCGCCACGATGCCGAGATTGTTGGCGGGCATTTCGACCACGTCGACAAGGATCAGCCCTGCCTCGTGCATCCAGTCGATCACGTCGAAATCGTCCTTGTAGCCGATCTCGGGGTCCTGGGCGCGCAGGCTGGCATCGAAGCTGGCATCGCCTTCGGATGTCGCCTCGCCCGCGCGCAGGAAGGGGCCGTAGACGATCAGGCGGCCATCCGGGGCCAGGGCTTGTGCGGCCTCAACGATCAGGATGCGGGCCTCGGGCGTGCTGATGAGGTGCAGGAGATTGACCGTCAAGATCATGTTCTGTCCGGGATGCGCCGCGCCCCAGCCGGGGGCGGTGGCATCGAGGGTGGTGGCGGGGCGCAGATTGGGCACCTGTGCGCTGGCGGCCCACGCGTCGATGCTGGCGCGGCGGGTGGGGTCGATCTCGGTCGGTTGCCAGTCAAGACCGGGCAGAGCGGCTGCAAAGGCTGCGGCATGCTGGCCTGTGCCCGAGGCGAGTTCCAGCACACGGCCCGCAGCGGGGCCGTGATGGCGGATCAGCGACAGGATCGGGCCGGTGTTGCGTTCGGCGGAGGGGGCGTGCAGGCGGCCATCCTCGCCCGGGGAGGCGACCGAGGCCGTGTCGGGCAGTCTGTCGCGGCGGGGCATGTCAGGCCTCTTCCAGCCGGTCGGTGGCGGGGGGCGGCGTGGGGCTGAGGGCGCAAAGCCGGGCATAGAGCGCGTCATCCATGTGGAAGGAGACCGCGTCCAGCGAGGGCTTCAGCTGCTCGGCAGAGCGGCCCGACAGGATCGGTGTGGGGCCTGCCGGATGGCGCGCGGCCCATGCCGCGGCGAGCGTGGCGGGGTGGATGCCAAGCTCGTCGGCGGTGAGCGTGAGGTCGCGGGCGGTCTGGTGCATCCAGTCCTGACCGTAGCGCGCGGCGTAGCGGTCGTTATCGGTCAGGCGGCCCGTGCCGCCCTGCGCGTATTTGCCGGTCAGAAGCCCGCCCGCCAGCGGCGAATAGGGGGCTATGGCGATGCCTTCGGACTGGCACATGGGCAGGATCTCGACCTCGGCCTGCCGTTTCACGAGGTTGTACATCGGTTGCAGGATCGACACGCGAAGGTCGAAGTCCTGCGCGATGCAGGCGGCCTTCATCACCTGCCATGCGGCGAAGTTCGACAGGCCCACATGGCCGATTTTTCCCGCGTCTCGCAGGCTGGCGAAGGTCTCAAGGGTCTCGCGCAGGTCGGTGTCGGCATCGAAGCGGTGCAGATAAAGGATCTCGACATGGTCCATGCCGAGCCTGCGGCGCGATATATCGAACTGCGCCAATATGTTATCGCGCCCCGCACCTCCCGCATAGCCCGCCTTGGTGGCGATCACCAGC
Organism: Roseobacter sp. AzwK-3b; assembly: GCF_000170875.1. NCBI lineage: Bacteria > Pseudomonadati > Pseudomonadota > Alphaproteobacteria > Rhodobacterales > Roseobacteraceae > Roseobacter > Roseobacter sp. AzwK-3b. The sequence goes on along the minus strand of NZ_ABCR01000003.1, from coordinate 329,163 downwards.
CGGTCTCGGAGGGGGGCTGCGAAGCGGCCCAGCAACTCTTCGGAGGCGCCGTCGGTGTAAAGATGGGCGGTGTCGAAATGCGTGATGCCAGCCTCGATGCAGGCGTCGAACATGGCGCGGCTGGCGGCCTCATCGGCGGCGCCGCCAAATTGCATGGTGCCAAAGGCGAAACGGCTGGCCGGGAGACCGGCGGGGGATGCGATCTGTGTCATGGCGCGAAGATGGCACGTGTTCGCGCCGGGGGGAAGAGGGCAAGGCGCGGGAGTGCGATGTGCCGGTTGCCCGGAGGCGGTTGCGCGCCTGTCGGTTCTGCGCGTCGCCGCAAGGCGCCACCCAAGACCATGACGCGTATTTTCCCGCTGCCCCCTTGGCATTGCCTGCGGTGTGCCGTCTTATATGGTTTTGACGCAGCGCGGACAGGAGCGGATTTTGATAGTCACATCGGATGTTGACGGACGGCAGGCCCAGATTGCCGAGCTATTCGTGCAGACATTCACCGCCTCCGATGGCGCCGAGGAGGGCGCGATGGTCGGCGGGTTGGTGCGCGCGCTTCTGGCCGAGATGGCGCAGGGCGATGTCGTGGTCTTTGTCGCCGAAGACGAGGGGCGGATCGTGGCGGGTGCGATCTTTTCGCGGCTGCGCTATGGCACGGACCCGCGCCATGTGATGATCCTGTCGCCGATGGCGGTGGCCAGCGACCGGCAGGGGCAGGGGATCGGCCAGCGCCTTTTGACCGAGGCCCTCGCGACGCTGCGTGCGGCGGGTGTCGACGTGGCGATGACCTATGGCGACCCGGCTTTCTATGGCAAGGTGGGCTTTGAGCCCGTGGCGCAGGATGTGGTGCCCGCGCCGCTGCCCCTCAGCCAGCCCGAAGGCTGGATCGGGCAATCCCTGACCGGGGACGAGATCATGCCGCTGCATGGGCCATGCACCTGCGTCAGCGCCCTCTCCGATCCGGCGATCTGGTAGGCGGGGTGATGGCAGGTGAGCCGGATACTGTCCCCGTGACGCTGGAGCAATTGGGCTGGGGTCCGTTCTTTGCCGCGCAGGTCGATGCCGATGAGGTGGTCGCCACGCCCCCGGTGCGGGTTGTCACGGTGCATCGCAGCGGCTTTCGGGTGTTGGGTGAGGGGATCGAGGCCAAGGTGCCGCCGCGCGCCGATGTGACCGTGGGCGACTGGCTGCTTTTGGACCGCGACACTCCTGCGGCCAGCCGCACGTTGGAGCGCAGCAGTCTGCTCAAACGCCGTGCGCCGGGCCATGACCGGCAGGTGCAGCTGATCGCGGCCAATATCGACACGGTGTTCATCGTCACCTCGTGCAACGAGGATTTCAACATTGCCCGGCTGGAGCGCTATGTGGCGCTGACCTTCGAGTCCGGGGCCGAGCCTGTAATCGTGCTGACCAAGACCGATCTTGCCACGGATGTGGCGGGTTTTGTGGAGGCCGCGCGCGGTGTCTCGGACCGGGTAGCGGTGGTGGCGCTGGATGCCCGCGCCGAAGAGCCCGGAAAGGCTTTGGCCGAGTGGTGCAGGCCGGGGCGGACGGTGGCGTTTCTCGGCTCGTCCGGGGTGGGGAAATCCACCCTGACAAATGCGCTTGCCGGCACCGAGGATATCGCCACGCAAGCGGTGCGCGAGGCCGATGCACGAGGCCGGCACACCACGACGCGCCGCCAGCTTTATATGGTGCCCGGTGGCAGCATCGTGCTGGACACGCCGGGGATGCGCGAGTTGCAATTGGCGGATGCGGCGTCGGGGATCGCGGATGTGTTCGAGGATATCGAGGCGCTGACGGGCGATTGCCGGTTCCGCGATTGCGCGCATGACACCGAGCCGGGCTGTGCGGTGCAACAGGCGGTTGCCGAGGGCAGGCTTGACCGCGAGCGGCTGGCGCGCTGGCGCAAGCTGCAGGAGGAGGATGCGCATAATTCGCTCAGCCTGAACCAGCGGCGCTCAAAGGATCGCGCCTTTGGCAAGGTGGTGCGTCAGGCGACAAAGGAAAAGCCGCGCAACCGGTAAGGCACGGGCCGGTAAGGCGCGAGAGGGGCTGCGCGCCGATCCTGCGACCGGCGCGCGCCTTGGCTTTGGTGACCGGATCGGTCGGACGGGCAGCGCCCGCCTTATTGCGGAATCTCGCCTTCCAGCCCTTCGACATAGAAATCCATGCCCAGAAGCGTGCCGTCATCGGCGGTTTCGCCTTCGGCCAGCCAATCCGAGCCGTCCTGCTTTTTCAGCGGGCCGGTGAAGGGGTGATATTCACCCGCGGCGATGGCGGCTTGCATGGCCAGTGCCTCTTCGCGGACATCGGCGGGCACGGCGTCGGTGATCTCGCCGATCTCGACCATGCCTTCCGTGATGCCGTGCCAGACCTGTTGGGTTTCCCATGTGCCGTCGATCACCGCTTGTGTGCGGGCGATGTAATAGGGCGCCCAATTGTCGATGATGGAGCTGACGCGCGGGAAGGGCTTGTATTCGGCCATGTCGGACGCCTGTCCGAAGGTCACCACGCCACCCGCCTTTTCGGCGGCCGCCTGAGGTGCGGTCGAGTCGGTGTGCTGCAGGATCACGTCGGCGCCCTGTTCGATCAGCGCGGTGGCGGCGTCGGCCTCTTTGGCGGGGTCGAACCATGTATAGGCCCAGATGATCTTGAACTGCACATCGGGATTGACCTTGCGGGCATGGATGAAGGCGGCGTTGATGCCGCGGATGACCTCGGGGATCGGGTAGGAGGCGATGTAGCCCACGATGTTGGATTTGGTCATTTTGCCGGCGATGTGGCCCTGGATCGCGCGGCCCTCGTAGAAGCGGGCCGAGTAGGTCGCGAGGTTCGGCGCGGTCTTGTAGCCGGTGGCATGTTCGAATTTCACGTCGGGGAATTTCTCGGCCACGCTGAGGGTGGCGTCCATGAAGCCGAAGGAGGTGGTGAAGATCAGATCGGCGCCGCTGAGCGCCATCTGGGTGATCGCCCGGCTGGCATCGGCGCCTTCGGACACGCTTTCGCGGTAGATGGTTTCGACCTGGTCGCCGAAATGCTCTTCGATCGCGAGCCGGCCCTTGTCATGCTCGTAGGTCCAGCCGCCATCGCCGATCGGGCCGACATAGATGAAGCCGACCTTGGTCTTGTCGTCTTGCGCCAGCGCGATCGTGCTGGTCAGGCCAAGCGCCAGTGCTGCGCCTGTGAGAAGGGTCTTTAGGGTCATGTGGACTACTCCCTGTTGGATTGAAAGTGGATGGCAGCGCCTCATTGCGAGGCATGGAAGATGCGGCCCAAAGAGCCGGGCGCGCGGGATTTGTCGGCGGACATGATGACCAGCACCAGTATGGTCACCAGATAAGGCGACATCGACAGGTATTCGACCGGCACCGCGACGCCCGCCGCCTGAAGGTTGAGCTGCAGGACGCTGACACCGCCGAAGAGCCAGGCGCCGAGCAGCACGCGCCCGGCCTTCCAGGAGGCGAAGACCACCAGCGCCAGTGCGATCCAGCCGACGCCTGCGGTCATGCCTTCGGTCCATTGCGGCACCCGCACGAGGCTGAGATAGGCGCCGCCCAGACCGGCGCAGGCGCCGCCGAAGGCGATGGCCAGCACCCGGACGCGCACCACCTTATAGCCAAGCGCATGGGCGGCGTCGTGATTTTCGCCCACCGCCCGCAGGATCAGCCCGGCGCGGGTGTATTTGAGCATACCCCAGACCGCCGCCACCAGCGCCAGCGCGAGATACACCATCAGGTCATGCGAAAAGAGCACCGGGCCGAGGATCGGGATATCGCTGAGCAGGGGGATGTCCAGCTTGGGGGTCGGCGGTGGCTTGATGCCCACATAGCCTTGTCCGAGCAGCGAGCTCAGCCCAAGGCCGAACAGCGTGAGCGCCAGACCCGAGGCCACGTGATTGGCAAGCGCGATCTGGGTCAGGGCGGCAAACAGCAGCGACAGCGCAGCACCTCCCAGGGCCGCCATCACGAAGCCCGCGAAAGGCGAGCCGGTATTGACCGCGATGGCGAAGCCGCAGATCGCGCCGGTGATCATCATCCCCTCGACCCCGAGGTTGAGAACGCCTGCGCGTTCCACCACCAGCTCGCCGATGGCGGCAAGAAGGATCGGGGTGGAGGCCGCAATGAGCGAGGCCAGCAGAAGCACGGGGTTGATCGAAGAAAGATCCATCACAGGCTCCGGCTGGGATCGGGGGCACGCGACAACAGGCGCAAGCGGTAGTTGGTCAGCACATCCACCGCCAGCAGGAAGAACAGCAGCATCCCCTGAAAGACCTGGATCGCAGCGGCGGGCAGGCCCAGGTCGGACTGGGCGATCTCGCCGCCGATATAGGTCAGCGCCATCAGCAGCCCCGCGGCCAGAATGCCCAAAGGGTGCAACCGGCCCAGAAAGGCGACGATGATCGCGGTGAAGCCGTAGCCCACATTGAAATCGATGCTGACCTGTCCGGCGGGGCCTGAGACTTCGAACAGGCCCGCCATGCCCGCCAGCGCCCCGGATGTGCCAAGGCAAAAGAGGATCAGCCGGGCCGGGTTAACGCCTGCGAAGCGCGCGGCGCGCGGTGCCTGACCGGTCAGACGGATCTGGTAGCCCAGGATATGCCGGCCCAGCAGGATATGCGCGAAGATCACCGCGATCAGCGCCGCAACCACACCCCAATGCATGCCCGATCCCGCGATCAGTTCGGCATTATGGGCCGCAGGATAGTCCTGCAGGTTGCGGCTGCCGGGAAAGCCCATGCCCTCGGGGTTGCGCATCGGCCCGAGGGCCATGGCGGCGAGCAATTGCTCGGCCACATAGACCAGCATCAGCGACACGAGGATTTCATTGGTGCCGAAGCGCAATTTGAGAAGCGCCGGGATCATCCCCCAGGCCAGCCCGCCAAGCGCGCCCGCAAGGATCATCAGCCCGAAGAGAAACGACGCATCGAGAGGGTAGAAGGCCAGCGCCACGCCTGCGCCGGTGAGCGCGCCGACGATATATTGCCCCTCGGCGCCGATATTCCAGATCCCCGCCCGGAAGCCGAGGGCGAGGCCAATGGCGATCAGCACGAGTGGCGCGCCTTTCACCAGAAGCTGGGGCGGTAGTAGAAGGCGAATTCACCGAACAGCGGCTCCCAGAAGATGGTGGAGATCGCCGCGACCGGGTTCTTGCCCAAGGCGGCAAAGAGTGCGCCACCCGCCAGCATGGTGACCAGCACCGCGAGGACCGGCGAGAGGTAGATCCAGTGCCGCGCGGGCTGCGGGCGCCTTTCCAGCCGGAGCCTCATGGGCGGGCGGCTGTCTTGGTGGTGGGGCTGCAGGGGGCTCTGCCCCCGACATTGAAAATCCGAGGATTTTCAACGCCTCCCCCGGGATATTTGAGGCCAGAAGAAACAGCGGGGCTGTCAGACATGAGCCACCTCCATGTCATGCGCGCCGCCCATCATCAGCCCGATCTGGTCGAGGCCGAGTTGGGCGGTGGGGCGGATCTCGGACAGGCGGCCTTCGTTGAGCGCGCCGAAACGGTCGGCGATTTCCATCAGCTCGTCCAGATCCTGGCTGATGCACAGGATCGCGGCGCCTTGGGCTGCGAGATCGAGCAGAGCCTGACGGATCGCGGCAGCGGCGGCGGCATCGACGCCCCATGTGGGCTGGTTGACGATCAGCACCTCGGGGCGTTGCAGCACCTCGCGGCCGATCACGAATTTCTGCAGGTTGCCGCCCGACAGCGCGCGCGCAGCGGTGCCGGGGCCGGGGGTGCGCACGTCGAAACGCGCGATGATGCGGCGCGCGAAATCTTCGGTCTCGGGCCAGCGGATGAAGCCGCGCGTCACCAGCCCCTCGCGGCCCGCGCCGGTGAGAAAGGCGTTTTCCGTGAGGCTCATGTCCGGGGCGGCGGCATGGCCCAGCCGTTCCTCGGGGGCGGCGAGAAGGCCCAGACGGCGCCGTGCATCGGGGCGCAGCCGGCCGATGGGCGTGCCATGCAGGCGGATCGCGTCCGAGGGGCTGCGCAGCTCGCCCGAAAGGGCGGCGAGGAGTTCGTCCTGACCGTTGCCGGCGACACCGCCGATGCCGATGATTTCCCCTGAGCGGAGGGAGAAGCGGATGTCTTTCAGAGCGGTGCCGAAAGGGCTGGGCGAGCGGAGCGAGAGGCCGGTGACCTCGAGCGCGACGTCGCCAAGGGGGCGGGCGGCGCGGGTCGGCGGGGTGATCGCCGTGCCGACCATCATCTGCGCCATCTCGCGGGCGGTTGTCTCGGCAGGCAGGCAGGTGCCGACATTGCGCCCCTGCCGCAGGATCGTGGCGCGGTCGCACAGCGCGCGGATTTCCTCGAGCTTGTGGGAGATGTAGAGGATGGCCACGCCTTCGGCGGTTAGTTTGCGCAAGGTCGAAAAGAGGATCTCGACCTCTTGCGGGGTCAGCACCGAGGTGGGCTCGTCCATGATCAGAAGGCGGGGGTCCTGCAGAAGGCAGCGCAGGATCTCGACCCGTTGGCGTTCGCCGGCTGACAGATCGCCCACCACCCGGTCGGGATCGAGCGGCAGGCCGTAGGTTTCGCTGACCGCGCGGATGCGGCGCGCCAGATCCCCCATGGGCGGCGGGGTTTCCATCCCGAGGGCGATGTTCTCTGCGACGCTGAGCGCGTCGAAGAGCGAGAAGTGCTGAAACACCATGGCCACACCGCAGGCCCGGGCGGCGCGCGGCTCGGCGGGGGCATAGGGCGCACCGTGCAGGGTCATGGTGCCGCTGTCAGGTTTGACCAGCCCGTAGATCATCTTGACCAGCGTGGATTTGCCGGCGCCGTTTTCGCCCAGAAGCGCATGCACCTCGCCGGGGCCTATGTCGAAGGACACGTCGTCATTGGCGATGACGCCGGGATAGGCCTTGGTCAGTCCCGAGATGGCAAGAAGGCTGGCTGTCACGCGGTCCCCTGATGCGTTGTGATGGGCGGCTGACCGATGACTAGCGCAGGCATGCCGGGATGGGCAATGGTCCGGGGCGCTTTTCCGGGCCAAAGCCGGCAGCTTTGACTGCGGCTTGGGCAAAAAACGCGCGCCTTGCGGGATCGTGGCTTTTGCCGGGGCGCGCGGGCGGCTAATCTGCGGGGCATGAGCAGTTCCCCCCGATTCATCCACCTTCGCGTCCATACCGAATATTCCCTGCTGGAGGGTGCTGTGCGGCTCAAGTCGCTGGCGGGCCTGTGCGAGAAGGCGGGGATGCCGGCGGTGGCGGTGACCGACACCAACAACATGTTCGCCGCACTGGAGTTTTCCGTCACCGCGAGCGGGGCGGGCATCCAGCCGATCATGGGCTGTCAGGTCGATCTGGATTATCTCGAGACGCAGCCGGGCGAGCGGGCCAAGCCGCCTGCGCCGCTGGTTCTGCTGGCGCAGAACGAGGCGGGCTACGAGAACCTGATGAAGCTCAACTCGTGTCTCTATCTGCGCGGCGACGGGCAGCTGCCGCATGTCACGCTGGCCGAGCTCGAGGCGCATGCCCAGGGGGTGATCTGCCTGACGGGTGGGCCGGATGGGCCGGTGGGGCGCTTGTTGCAGGCCGGGCAGCGCCCGGCGGCCAAGGCGCTGATGGGCCAGTTGCTGGCCGCTTTCGCAGACCGGCTTTATGTCGAGCTGCAGCGCCACCCGGGCGAGGATGGCGCGCCCGAGGCCGAACGGCTGACCGAGCGGGGCTTTGTCGAGATGGCCTATGCGATGGGCCTTCCGCTGGTGGCCACCAATGACGTCTATTTCCCCGATGCGGGCATGTACGAGGCGCATGATGCGCTGTTATGTGTGGCCGAGGGCACCTATGTCGATCAGGCCGAGCCGCGCCGGAGGCTGACCGCGCAGCATTACTTCAAGACACCGCAGGAGATGGCGACGCTTTTCGCCGATCTGCCCGAGGCGCTGGAGAATACCGTCGAGATCGCGCGGCGCTGTGCCTTTGGCGCCTACAGGCGCGATCCGATCCTGCCGCGCTTTGCCGATGACGAGGTGGACGAGCTGCGCCGGCAGGCCAAGGAGGGGCTGGAGGCGCGGCTGGCGGTGATCCCGCATGCCGCCTCGGTGGAGGAGTATCACAAGCGGCTGGAGTTCGAACTGGGCATCATCGAGGGAATGGGCTTTCCGGGCTATTTCCTGATCGTTGCTGATTTCATCAAATGGGCCAAGGAACAGGATATTCCGGTGGGACCGGGGCGCGGCTCGGGGGCGGGCAGTCTGGTGGCCTATGCCTTGACCATCACCGATCTCGATCCGCTGCGCTACAGCCTGCTGTTCGAACGCTTCCTGAACCCCGAACGGGTCAGCATGCCCGACTTCGACATCGATTTCTGCATGGATCGCCGAGAGGAGGTGATCCAGTATGTGCAGCGCAAATACGGGCGCGACAAGGTGGGGCAGATAATCACCTTCGGTGCGCTTTTGTCCAAGGCCGCGGTGCGCGATATCGGCCGGGTGCTGCAGATGCCTTATGGTCAGGTCGACAAGCTGTCGAAGATGATCCCCGTGGAAGGGGTCAAGCCGGTGTCGATCCAGCAGGCCTTGGCACAGGAGGACCGCCTGCGAGAGGCGGCGCGCAGCGAAGAGGTCGTGGACCGGCTGCTGAATTACGGCATGAAGGTCGAAGGGCTGTTGCGCAATGCCTCGACCCACGCGGCGGGGGTGGTGATCGGGGACAGGCCGCTGGATGCGCTGGTGCCGCTCTATCAGGATCCGCGCTCGGACATGCCGGCCACGCAGTTCAACATGAAATGGGTCGAGCAGGCAGGGCTGGTCAAGTTCGACTTTCTGGGTCTCAAGACGTTGACGGTGATCCAGAACGCGATCGGGCAGATCCATGCCGAAGGGCGCGACCTGCATATCGCTGCCGATGGCAGCCCCATCTATGAGCCGTTCGAGGGCGCCGAGAACGATATCGGCCAGATCCCACTGGATGATGCCAAGACCTATGAGCTTTATGCGCGCGCCCGGACGGTGGCGGTGTTCCAGGTGGAAAGCTCAGGGATGATGGATGCACTCAAGCGGATGAAACCCACCTGCATCGAGGACATCGTGGCGCTTGTGGCGCTCTATCGTCCTGGCCCGATGGAGAACATCCCCAAATATTGCGAGGTCAAGAACGCGCTGAGCGAGCGTGACAGGCTGCATCCGCTGATCGACCATATCCTCGACGAGACGCAGGGCATCATCGTCTATCAGGAACAGGTGATGCAGATCGCGCAGGAGATGGCGGGCTACACGCTTGGCGGTGCCGATCTTTTGCGCCGCGCCATGGGCAAGAAGATCCAGGCCGCGATGGATGCCGAACGGCCCAAGTTCATCGCCGGGGCCAAGGCCAACGGGGTGGATGACGCCAAGGCGCTGGAAGTGTGGAACCTGCTCGACAAGTTCGCCAATTACGGCTTCAACAAATCGCACGCGGCGGCCTATGCGGTGGTCAGCTATCAGACGGCGTGGCTCAAGGCCAATCACCCGGTTGAATTCATGGCCGGGGTGATGAATTGCGATATCCACCTGACCGACAAGCTGGCGGTCTATTTCCAGGAAGTGAAGAAGGGGCTGCAACTGCCCTATGCGCCGCCTTGCGTGAACCGGTCGGATGCGGTGTTTCAGGTGCGCGGCGGGGTGCTGCATTACGCGCTTGGCGCACTCAAGAACGTCGGCGTCGAGGCGATGCGCCTGATCGTGGAGGGGCGCGGCGACAAGCCCTTTGCGACACTTTACGATGTCGCGCGGCGCGTCGATCTGAAACGGATCGGCAAGCGGCCGCTTGAGATGCTGGCGCGCGCCGGGGCCTTTGATGAGCTTGATCGCAACCGGCGCCGCGTGTTCGACAGCATCGAGCCGCTGATGAACTATTCGGCGGCGATTTTCGATCAGAAGACCTCGAGCCAGGTGTCGCTCTTTGGCGAGGCGGGCGACGATCTGCCCGAGCCGCGCCTCAGCCCGGTGGAGGATTGGCTGCCCGCCGAGCGCCTGACCGAGGAATTCAAGGCGATCGGCTTTTACCTGTCGGGCCATCCACTCGACGACTACATGGGCGCGCTGCGCCGCAAGGACGTCAAGACCCTCGACGAGGTCACCGCAATGGCCGAGCAAAAGGGCGCGCTGGTGGCCAAGATGGCCGGTGTCGTGTCGGGCAGGCAGGAGCGCAAATCGGCGCGCGGCAACCGGTTTGCCTTTGTGCAATTGTCGGACACCACCGGCGGCTTCGAGGTGACGCTGTTTTCCGAAACGCTCGAGAAATCCCGCGATCATCTGGAGACCGGCGCGCAGGTCGTGATTACGGTCGAGGCGACGATGGAAAGCGATCAGCTGAAACTGCTTGGTCGGGCGGTGTCACCGATCGACGGGGTCGTGGCGGATGCGGGCGCCATGGGGCTGCGTATCTTCGTCGAAACCCAAGAGGCGATTCCCTCGGTGGCCTCAGTGTTGCAGAACGCGGTCACATCGGTCAAATCCGGGGGGCGCGGGCCGATCCGGTTCTGCCTGATGGGGCCGAGCCTTCCGGGTGAGATCGAGATCGACACAGGGCAGGACTACCCTGTTACCCCGCAGATCAAGGGCGCGATCAAAAGCCTGAGCGGCGTTCTGGCCGTTGAAGAGATGTAGCGCGCCGGTGACCGCAGGGCCACGCACTTACCAGTGCGGCGGGCGTTCATCGCCAAGGGTGATACCACCGCCCAGATCGCTTTCGCGTTCTGCCTCACGCTCGAGCAGCAATTGCACCCGGCGCGTCAACAGGGCGATCTCGCGCTCTTGCCGGGTCACGACATCCGACAGATCGTCAAGCGTGCGGGTCAGGTGGGCGATTTGTTCTTCAAGCGTATCCATGCGCCGAGCTAGCGGTTTTGGGCTGTCGACGTCAATCGCCTTGTTACCCCGGCTTGCCCCCGCGTGCCCCTTCGGCTAGACGCTGCGACACGCAGCAAACCCCGGTGGATCCCCCAGATGGCCAAGGAAAAGAAACAGCCCCGCCCCAAGGCCGAGACGCCCAAGGGCTTTCGCGATTACTTCGGCACCGAAGTGACCGAGCGCGCCGAGATGTTGCGCAAGATTGCGGGCGTGTATCATCTTTATGGGTTCGAGGCGCTTGAATCGAGCGCGGTGGAAACCGTCGAGGCGTTGGGGAAGTTCCTGCCGGATGTGGACCGCCCGAATGAAGGCGTGTTCGCCTGGCAGGAGGACGAGGGCGATTGGCTGGCGCTGCGCTATGATCTCACGGCACCGCTGGCACGGGTCTATGCGCAGCACCGCAACGATCTGCCGACGCCCTACAGGCGCTATGCGATGGGGCCTGTCTGGCGCAATGAAAAGCCGGGGCCGGGGCGGTTTCGTCAGTTTTATCAATGCGATGCGGATACGGTTGGCGCGCCTTCGGTGGCGGCTGACGCCGAGATCTGCGCGATGCTGGCAGACACCCTGGAACAGGTGGGCATCCCGCGCGGCGACTACATCGTGCGGGTGAACAACCGCAAGGTTCTCAATGGTGTGCTCGAGGTCATGGGGCTGGACGAGGGCGCGCAGCGCGATGCCGTCCTGCGCACCATCGACAAGTTCGACAAGGTGGGCGAAAGCGGCGTGCGCGAGTTGCTGGGCAAGGGGCGGCTGGATGCCTCGGGTGCCTATATCGACGGGGTCGGGCTGAGCGACGATCAGGCGGAGCCGGTGCTGGCGTTCCTCACGTCAAAGGCTGAGACTGCCGCGCAGACGCTGGACAATCTGCGCGCCGCCGTAAGGGAAAGCGCGATTGGTCTTGAGGGTGTGCAAGAGCTTGAAACCATTGCCGATCTTCTGGAGGCCCAAGGCTACGACACGGACCGGATCGTGATCGATCCATCGGTCGTGCGGGGGCTTGGATATTACACCGGGCCTGTGTTCGAGGCCGAGTTGACCTTTGAAATCCTTGATGAAAAAGGCCGCAAGCGGCAATTTGGCTCGGTTGCGGGGGGCGGGCGTTATGACGATCTGGTCAAGCGTTTCACCGGGCAGGCGGTGCCGGCGACGGGTGTGTCCATCGGGGTGGACCGGCTGCTGGCGGCGCTGCGCGAAAAGGGCCGGATCGGCGGGACGGTGGAAGGTCCGGTGGTGGTGACCGTGATGGACCGCGACCGGATGGCCGATTATCAACATATGGTGGGTGAATTGCGGCGCGCGGGCATTCGGGCCGAGGTGTATCTGGGCAATCCGAAGAACTTCGGAAACCAGATGAAATACGCCGACCGGCGCGGTGCGCCCATCGCGGTGATCGAGGGCGGCGACGAGAAAGAGCGCGGCGTCATCCAGATCAAGGACCTGATCCTTGGCGCGCAGATGGCCGAGAATGCGACCCTTGAAGAGTGGAAGGAACGGCCCAGCCAGTTCGAGGTTCCGCGCGCGCAACTTGTTGAAAAGGTCCGTGAAATTCTGGACGGACAGGCGCAATGACCGATCGCGCCGCGATCCGGGCCGAGGCGGCGCGGCTGCGCGCGGTCTTCGAGGCCGAGGGCGCACAGCCGGTGGAAACGACTGTGCTGCAACCCGCCGAGGTTCTGCTTGATCTCTATGGCGAGGATATGCGGGCGCGGGCCTATGTGACCTCGGATGCGTTGCGCGGGGAGCAGATGCTCAGGCCGGATTTCACGGTGCCGGTGGTGCAGATGCATATGGCGCATGGGGCAGAGCCGGCCTGTTACACCTATTCCGGGGAGGTTTTTCGGCGGCAGGAGGACGATCCCGACCGGGCCAACGAATATATGCAGGTCGGCTTCGAATTGTTTGACCGCACGGCGCCAGAGGCGGCGGACGCACGTGTTTTCTGCATGATTTTCAAAGCTTTGGAGCCTCTGGACCTGCGCGCGGCGACCGGTGATATCGGCCTCTTGATGGCGGCGGTGGGCGGCTTGCGGACCACCGAGGCGCGCAAGAAGGCGTTGTTGCGGCATATCTGGAGGCCGAGACGGTTTCGGGCATTGATGGATCGCTATTCTGGCCGGGTGCCGGTGCCGGAGAGCCGGGCGGCGCTGCTGGCAAAGGCGGAGCCGATGGCCGAGGCAGGGCCGATGATAGGGATGCGCAGCGAGGCGGAAATACTGAGCCGGATCAATGCATTGCAAGAGGATGCTCAGGTTGCGCCGATCTCGGATGACGAGGTGGCGCTGATCGATGCCATTCTCGCTGTGCGAGAAACGTCTGATAACGCCTTGGAAAGATTGCGAGATATTGCAGTGGACATGGGCGCGATCCAACCTGCGGTGGACCGGCTGGCGCGGCGTCTGGAGGCCATGGCGGGACGCGGTCTGGACATCACTACGCTTGATTTCGAGGCCAGTTACGGGCGCACCAACATGGAATACTATGACGGCTTTGTCTTTGGATTCTATGCAGAAAAACGGCCTGACCTGCCGCCTGTGGCGACCGGCGGGCGCTATGACGCGCTGACCCGGCAGCTGGGTCGCGGACGAGAGATACCGGCGGTCGGCGGGGTGGTGCGGCCGGGGCTGGTGGTGGATCTGGGGGGGCTGTCATGAGCCTCAAGCTGGGGGTGCCGTCCAAGGGGCGGCTGATGGAAAAAACCTTTGAATGGTTCGGCAAGCGCGGCATCGAACTGGGCCGTGCGGGATCGGATCGCGAATATGCGGGCTATGTCCAAGGTATTGATAATGTTGACCTTGTTCTGTTGTCTGCGGGGGAAATCCCAAGAGAGCTGGCCGCTGGGCGCATCCATCTTGGGGTGACGGGCACCGATCTGGTGCGCGAGAAACTGGGCCGATGGGACAATCGGGTCGAGGAAATCGCGGAGCTGGGCTTTGGTCAGGCCGATCTGGTGCTGGCGGTGCCGGGGGCGTGGGTCGATGTGAACACGCTGGACGATCTTGATGCAGTGGCTTCAGCATTCCGCGCAACCCACGGATTTCGTTTGAGAATTGCTACGAAGTATCACCGGCTTGTGCGGGAGTTCCTGCGCGAGAACGGGGTGGCGGATTACCAGCTTGTGGACAGTCAGGGCGCCACGGAAGGCACGGTGAAGAACGAGACCGCCGAGGCGATAGCCGATATCACCTCGACCGGCGACACCTTGCGCGCCAACCATTTGAAAATATTGGAAGATGGGCTGATCCTGCGCAGTCAGGCGACGCTGTTTCGGGCGCGGTGCGTGCCGTTGAGTGACATGGATCGCAGCACCCTGGCGGAGCTGCTCAAGAGCCTGTCGCTCGACTGACACGATGTCGTACGATCCGTACGAACCCTACGCGCCTTTGGGACGAAACCGGGACCCGATCGCCGGATTTGTGTCCATCCTGTACGCAATCGTTACAGTATAACGGAAGATGACGGCAAAACGGGCGCGCCGGCGAGGGCACGCCCGTCAGGGTCCGGAGGGAGGGACCATCACGGGTCAGGGACCCGGATCAGAAGCGGAACGCCCCACGCAGCTGAACGGTGGTGGCATCCACATCGGTCGTTGTCGAGTTGAAATTGTCGAACTCGTGATAGAGCACTTCGCCACCGAGCGAGACATTCGGGGTGACCATGTGCTCGTAGCCCGCGCCAATGAAATAGCCGTCATCGTCACCGAGCGTGCTGGTGTCGGCCTGCGCCCAGCCACCTGTGCCATAGAGCAAGCCGTTGCCGATCTTGTAGCCGCCGCGCGCCTTGACGCGGAACACGTTCTCGAGCGTGGGATTGCCCGCGCCAAGACCGATATCGGCCCAGTCGTAATCCAGACCGCCGCCGACGACCCATTGGCCGAAATCGTAATCATAGCCCGCGATCAGGCCGCCGATCACATCGTCGCCGCTGACGCCGGGCAGATTGGTGTCGACATTGCCCCAGCCGATCTGACCGCCGACATACGGCCCGGTCCAGTCGGGGCTGGAGGGGGCGGGCGGCGGCGCCGGTGTGGAGATTACCGGGTCTGGTTCTGGGGGCGTGGCCGAGCCGGCAAGGGCCGGACCCGTGGCGAGGGCCAGTGCGGCCACTAGAGTGGAACCTTGTTTCAACATCGCTCAAACCTCTTTCTTGTCATGTCGATCTCCGCGCGGTGATGCGGATGGACCTTGTGGAAACCTTCGGGCCGGGAAGGGCCGAAAGATGCCCGGATGCAGGATGTGCCTGCTTGGGTGAGACAGAGGTGGGCCGGTTGCGCGGCACGATCAACCGAAGCGCGCGCGGGCAGCATGTTCCTGCCCGTTTACGCAAGGTGATGCGCTGAAAAGTGCCGGTTTTCTGAGGAAATTAACCCAAAAACCGGGTGAGCGGTCAAAACCCCGTGAGGCGCGCGTCAGATCACGCCGATATCGGCCAAGGCCGCCGAAAGCGCTGGCGGGAGGCTGTCTTCGTTCTGGCGGTGGGCGGCCAGATCGGCGGGCGCATCGGAGGGCTGCAGGTAGCGCCAACCCTGAAACGGGCGCTTGGGGGCGGTGGTTGTGCGCACGATCTCGGGGTCGAGGACAAAGGCGCAACGACGGATACCATCGGCGCCGGTGACCTCGTCGAAGCGCAGGATGCGCTGGCGGCATTGGACGAGGCCCTGCACCACCCAATAGATCGAGCCGCCGTCCAGCACCTCGTCGGCGCGTTTGGGCCACATTCGGGTGATGTGGCGCGGCTGGCCGTCGGGGCCGCGCGCCTGTGCAGAGGACTGCCAGCGCATCAGGCTTTCGACGCTGTCGGAGCCGACGCTGAGCTTGATGAGATGCAGTTTGGCCATGTGGTGCGATTCCCCCCGAACAAGCCACATAGGGTAGTGGAAATGCGGAGGGCTTCAAGCTATTGTGTTCCTTCCCGAGCTGCCGAGGAGTCGCGCCATGTCCCGTTTCACCGCCCCCATCGCCCAATCCATCTGGGACATGAAGTATCGCCTGAAAGAGGCGGATGGCACGCCCATCGACCAGAGTGTCGAGGATACATGGCGGCGAATCGCAAGGGCGCTGGCGGCGGTCGAGGATGATCCCAAGCTCTGGGAGCAGAAATTCTATGCGGCGCTGGAGGATTTCAAATACCTGCCGGCGGGGCGGATCACCGCGGGTGCGGGCACCGGGCGGAGCGTCACGTTGTTCAACTGTTTCGTGATGGGCACGATCCCGGATGACATGGGCGGGATCTTCGAGATGCTGAAGGAGGCCGCGCTGACCATGCAGCAGGGTGGCGGGATCGGCTATGATTTCAGCACGATCCGGCCCAAGGGCGCCGAGGTGAAAAGCGTGGCCGCCGATGCCAGCGGGCCGCTCAGCTTCATGGATGTGTGGGATGCGATGTGCCGCACCATCATGAGCGCGGGCAGTCGGCGCGGTGCGATGATGGCGACGATGCGCTGCGACCATCCCGATATCGAGGATTTCATCGCCGCCAAGGCGGATGCCGCACGGCTGCGGATGTTCAACCTGTCGGTGCTGGTGACGGATGATTTCATGGAGGCGGTCAAGGCGGATGGGCCGTGGGAGCTGGAGTTCGGCGGCAAGGTCTATCGCACGGTAGAGGCGCGCGACCTGTGGAACCGGATCATGCAGGCGACCTATGATTACGCTGAACCGGGGGTGATCTTCATCGACCGGATCAATGCGGCCAACAACCTCAATTACTGCGAGACGATTTCGGCCACCAACCCGTGCGGCGAGCAGCCGCTGCCGCCTTATGGCGCCTGTCTGCTGGGGTCGATCAACATGGCGCGGCTGGTGACGGACCCGTTCGGGCCGGAGGCCGCGCTGGATGAGGATGCGCTGGACGATCTGGTGGCCGTCGCGGTGCGGATGATGGACAATGTGGTGGATGCCAGCCGCTTTCCGCTGGAGGCGCAGGCCCGCGAGGCGGAGGCCAAGCGGCGGATCGGGCTGGGGGTCACCGGGCTTGCGGATGCGCTGTTGATGGTGGGCTTGCGCTATGGCAGCGACGAGGCGGTGGCGCAGACCGAGGCGTGGCTGCATCAGATCGCGCGCGCGGCCTATCTGGCGAGTGTGGATCTGGCGCGCGAGAAGGGGCCGTTTCCGCTGTTCGATGCGGGGGCGTTCCTGGCGTCGGGGAATATGCGCGGGATGGATGCGGATGTGCGCGAGGCGATCGCCGAGCACGGCATTCGCAACGCTCTGTTGACCTCGATCGCACCGACGGGGACCATCAGCCTTTACGCGGGCAATGTGAGTTCGGGGATCGAGCCGGTCTTTGCCTATTCCTACACCCGCAAGGTGTTGCAGAAGGATGGCAGCCGCACCGAGGAAGAGGTGGTGGATTACGCCGTGCAGATGTGGCGCGAAAAGTTCGGCGATGCCGACTTGCCCGACTATTTCGTGAATGCGCAGACGTTGGCGCCCCAGGATCACGTCAAGATGCAGGCCGCCGCACAGCGTTGGGTGGACAGCAGTATCTCCAAGACGATCAATTGCCCCGCCGATATCGGGTTCGAGGCGTTCAAGGATGTCTACATGCAGGCCTATGAGACGGGCTGCAAGGGCTGCACCACCTATCGGCCCAATGACGTGACGGGCAGCGTGCTGAGCGTGTCGGAGGCCAGCGACGCGGCCCCCGGAGAGGCGGGCGCGCAAATGCCCCATGAGGGCGGCGAGATCGTCTATATGTCAGAGCCGCTGGACCGGCCCACGGAGCTTGAGGGGGCGACCTACAAGCTGAAATGGCCCGACAGCAACCATGCGATCTATATTACGGTGAACGATATCGTGCTGCACGGGCACCGGCGGCCCTTCGAGGTGTTCATCAACTCGAAGAACATGGAGCATTTCGCCTGGACCGTGGCGCTGACGCGGATGATCTCGGCGGTGTTCCGGCGCGGCGGCGATGTGAGTTTCGTGGTCGAGGAGCTGAAAGCGGTGTTCGATCCGCGCGGCGGCGCGTGGATGCAGGGCAAGTACATCCCGTCGATCCTTGCGGCGATCGGGGGGATCCTCGAGCAGCACATGATCTCGATCGGGTTCCTGGAAGGCGAGGGGCTTGGGCTGAAGTCTGACCCGACGCAGACGGTGGTGAATTTCGACGCGCCGCGCGGACCAAGCTGCCCGTCCTGCGGCGGCTATGACATGCGGATGATCGAAGGCTGCATGACCTGCGCCAGCTGCGGACATTCGAAATGCGGGTGAGCCGGGGGTGAGGCAGGGTGTTGTCGTTGAGGGCGTAGTTATGCCAAATCGGCCGATTTTACTGCCACGCGTCGGCGAACGTTTTGCCGGCGACCTTAAGGATTTGTAAAATATAGACTTTTTCGGAAGCATATTTTGGCATCCAAAATCTGTCTCTTCAGACTGAGTTTGTACGCCAACACCGGCACGGATTGCCCGGCACGGCCCTCTTGATGAGGCCGCGCCGGGAAACCGCGTGCCGGCAGTAATGCGGACACCAGAAACGAAATCATCTGACCGGAGCAGGGATCTTCTGACGCGGCCCATGGCGGGCCCGCGCATTCCACCAGGAAAGGTGATCCCATGAAACACATTCCCGATATCCGTGCCCTGCTCCGGCACATGAACAAGGCCAGCGATTTCATGTGCTGGCTGCGCGCAGAGGGTGACAGCCTTGTCGCCTCGGCCGAGCTGCTGGGCGGACGCAAATGGGCCGCTCGGGCTCGCGCTGTCGTCGAGGCTGCGAAAGCTGGCACCATCGCTTTCCTCGGTGTTGGTCATCAAAAAGGCTTGTCGGGGAACGATCGTTGGCTATGAATGTCGCCTCTGAATATCGTGAGTCAGGCCAATCATTCGAACTCAAACGGCTGAGAACTGGCAGTCAATGAGGTGAAAACCTCTTATTGTTTGATTGGCGAGGGGAGGAGGGCGGATGTTTTCTTGCCTATCTTCTTGCAGAAATTGAATCTTTTGAAATTATCCTCTGGCTCCGCGCCTAAATCCGATCTGCCTCGGTATGCATATCGACATCTTTTTGGCGTTTGAAAGCGCCTGCCTTCAATAGCAGAGAGTCTTCAACAATGGAGGCGAGAGCGGCAACGCTGACCAAGAAACCAGAAATAGGCACGATGGCAATCGCGTATTTCTTAGGCATATAGTTCGGCTTGAATACGATTTGACCGTCTTCCCAGGCAAAATACCACATTTCCCAGTACTTACCGCCCATGGTAGTGACAGCTTCCCAGCCATAAATCATCATGATTACTCCGAGACTGAATATAACCAACGCCCAGAATTGCTGGATCATAAAGACGGACTTGAGGGGCAACCATGAGTAAAGCAGGTCCAGCGCGATATGGTCCTTTTCACGCACCGTCAGCGCCAGGGCGAGGAACACCAGCCAGATATTGCTGAGGACGGTCAGGAGATCCCCCCAGACCGGCGGATTTTCAAATACATAGCGCATGACGACCGAGTAGACTGTAAATGCTACCATCAAGAGCAGAAGCATAGAACAGACGCCGGTCAGTATCTTCTTGACGGCGGTATCAATTATCCTGGTGACTGCGATCATCGGGCTACTCCCAATTGAATAGTGGGGGCGAGCGGTAAGTCGCCGCAAGAATGAAACTGGCGCGGTCGCATCATTTTACGAAGCCAAAGGCAGCGGGCAGATACATCGAGAAACCCGGGACCATGATCAGCACGAACAGCAGTGCGAAGAGGGCGACGAGGTATGGCAGCATCGCCACTGCCACCTTCTCCAGCCGGACATTTGCGATGGCGCTTGCCGTGAAGAAGGCCACTCCCACCGGTGGCGTCACGGAGCCTATGAGGAAGCCGACGATGATGACCAGCGCCGCCTGCACATCGGGATAGCCAGCCTTGACCATCACATCGACCAGAACTGGACCGGCCACGATGATGTTCACCGCGGAATCCATGACCATGCCCAACAGGCAGATGAACAAAACCAGCACCAGCGCGAAGAGGAATTGGTTGTGCGTATAACTTAGCAGCCATTCCTCCAGCTGGCTGATCGCGCCCAGCGAGGTTAACAGCCAGCTAAACGGGCCCGAGGCCGCGATGATGATGAACACCATGGCTGAATTGCGGAATGCGCGGACAAATGCCCCCTTACAGTTGGTCCATGTTATGGTCCGGTATACGAACAGCCCGACAAACAGAGCGATCGTCGCGGTCAAAGCTCCGGCCTCGACCACGCCGGCGATGCCGAACACGACCGAGCCGACCAGCACGACTGGGATCAGCAAAGCGAAGGAGGACTTGTATCCGACGATTGCGACTTCCTTCAGGCTGAAGGGCTCATCGCTCCGCTCGAAATTGTTGCGTCTGGCGATGATGTAATTGATGCCCATCAAGAGCGCGCCAATCATGATGCCCGGAACGATCCCCGCAGCGAACAATGCGCCAACGGAGATGCCGCCCGCATTTGCAAGGATGATCATCATGATCGACGGCGGTATGATGCCGCCAATGGTAGAGCTGACAGCGGTGATGGCAGCGGTGAAGGCTGGCGGATAACCCGAGCGATTCATGGCCGGGATCATCAGCGATCCCACAGTTGCCGTATCGGCCACGACCGATCCATTCATGCCGGCGAAGAACATGCTGACGAGCACGTTCACCTGAGCCATGCTTCCGCGCATCCGGCCGATCAGACGTCTGCTGAGCTCAACCAGACGGTCGGTGATCGTGGCGCTTGTCATAAGCTCGCCGGTGAGCATGAAGAACGGGATTGCGGTCAGTGGCACCGAGTCTATGGCACTGAACATCTGGCTGGGGATCAGAATCATTGGCGCTGCATCGGTGATCATGATGTAGGCCACCGGAATCAGGATCAGCGTGAAGCCCACAGGTGCACCCAGCAGGATCAGCACCACGAGGACAATCAGAAGTATGATGCTTTCCATTGAGATATTCGTCCTGTTGCGGCGTGAGGGTCGGGAAAAAGACTATGATGACGCAAGAGGCGCGGCGTAGATGGCCGCGCCCCTCTTGTTTTCGGCTAACTCAGGCCCACATCAAAGCGCGCCTGCCTCTTTTAACTCGGCGATGAAATCGTCCATGCCCTGCTCTTGCAGAACGCGGATGGCGGTTTCGGGATCGAAGGTTCCCTTGGCGTTGACCCAGGCGTCGATTGCGCCCGAGCGCCACAGCTTGATCTCGTCATCGGAAGGCACATACCATTCCTCGATTTCTGCCTTGATGGCGGCCTCGCCGTCCAAAACCCACTGACGGTCCAGCTCCCGCACGCGCTGGCCAAAAGCGTCGGCAGCCGCATGGACCCACTCGCGCTCTTCATCGCTCAGCGCGTCATACTGGCGCTTGTCCATCGATAGCTGGTTGCCGGACCACGAACCGTTAATTTCGGTGTAATATTTTGCGACCTCGTAGAGCTTGGCGATTTCCTGCCATGGTGTGGCGACATACTGTCCTGATACCACTCCAGTCTGAAGGCCCTGATATAGCTGTGTCCAGTCATAGGGCACCGGGACCGCGCCCCAGTTTTTGATAAGCGTATATTCGATCGGGCTTTTGGTGACGCGCCACTTGATGCCTTCCATGTCCGCGGGCACACGAACGGGGCGAATGGCATTACCCAGCTGGCGGAAGCCGCCACTGGAATAGACGGTCAGGCAGATGTGACCCGCTTCCTCGGCAGCGATCTCACACTGCTTCTTGGCCAGCCATTCCGACGAAATTCTGTCAGCGTTCTCGATGCTGCTGAAGATGTAGGGCAGATCGAAGATGGACAGGGCCGTGCTGAAGCTGCCAAAATTCGCAGTTGAGCTTGTCCAAAGCTGCAAAAGCGATTGGTTGGCCTGTTCGCCGCAGGTCTGCTCACCGCATAGCGAGCCGCGATAATGGGGTTCGACTGTCATCTGACCGCCGGATACCTTCTCCAGCGTCGGGATGAGCGCCTGATCGATGGCATCGCCGATCGGCATGCCCAAACGGCCCACCGTGCCCAGCTTCAGCACTTTTTCTGCGGCAGCGGTCTGTGCAAATAGCGCCACGGCGGCGGCAATGCACACCGTCTTGCCTATTGAGGTCAGTCTCATAGCTATCTCCTGTTGATTTTTTTCTTATGCTATCTTTGACAGGACATGGTCCCAGTTAAAGTGACAGATTATGCGAAACAGCGGGACAGAACGTTCAGGACGCGGGACAGGCCGGGAAGTTTTGCTAGAATAAGATACGGCCCGGTTGGCTGCCTTGCATTGGGAGTGCCAAGTTGAATTCCACATCTCCGCGATTTCTGAAACTTCCCGAACACTCGCACCTCAGCCTGCGCGACCAAATTTGTGAAGCTGTAAGCGCTGCTATAACATCGCGGTCACTAGCGCCTGATCGACCATTGCCGTCCTGCCGCGCGCTTGCGACGGAATTCGGCGTATCGCGGAACACTGTTTTCGCGGCTTACAACCGCCTTGTCGATCTGGAGCTTCTGGTGTCGCGTGACCGCTCTGGTTATTTCGTCAATCCGCAGATGGTGGGGGCGCAAAAATCGGTGGACGCCGATGCCAGAGGCCAAAATGCGGTACCCTGTCCCGTCAGCTTTCAGCCGAACGATCTGATGCCGGTAATAAATCCGCTGGATTGGAACAGCTATCCCTATCCTTTCATCTACAATCAGATTGACCCGGATCTGTTTCCGGTGGACAGCTGGCGTGAATGCACGAGGCAGGCCCTGGGGCGCAAGCAAACCCCGCTTTGGGCCAACGACTCGGTCGAAAGCGATAGCCCGCAGCTTGTCCATCAGCTGCGACAAAGATTGCTGAACACGCGCGGCATCTACGCCGACGAAGACGAGATCCTAATCACCCTTGGATCCCAGAACGCCCTATTTATTCTGGGAACTATTTTCGCGCAGTCCGGCCGACCTATCGCGCTAGAAGACCCAGGTTTTTTTGGCGCCCGCAATGCCTTCCGCATGTCCGGCAATGAGCTGATTGGCGTGCCGATCGACAACGAAGGTCTGATACCCTCAAGCATACCGACTGGCTGCCAACTGGTCTTTACCACGCCCAGTCACCAATTCCCCAGCATGGTCACAATGAGCCTGACGCGCCGGAAAGAGCTTCTTGCGACTGCGGTGGAAAAGGATTTTCTGATTATAGAAGACGATTACGAGGCCGAGATGAATTACGTTGCAAAATCCTCGGCGTCCCTGCGGTCGATGGACAGGACAGGACGCGTGATTTACGTCGGCAGCTTGTCCAAGACCGTTTCGCCGGGTATCAGGCTGGGCTTTGTCGTTGCGCATAAGGACATCATCCGCGAAGCGCGGATCGCGCGTGGGGTGATGATGCGGCATCCGCCGACCATTGTGCAAGAAATCGTGGCGCTGTTTTTCCAGTTGGGGCACTATGATTCACATCTTGCGAATATCGAGCGGCGTTACAAAAAGCGCTGGCACACGATGTATACCGCGCTGACCAGCCACCTTGGCATGTTACGGCATACGGCGTCCGAAGGTGGTACATCGTTCTGGATGACCGGACCGGATGGCTTCGACGCCTCGGAGCTAGCAATTTGCTTGCGCGGTAGGGGTGTGTTGATCGACCGGGGGCGCGATTATTATCTGAACTATGACGATAACCGAAGCTTCCGCCTCGGCTTTGCTTATGTCCCGGTGTCAAAGTTGGAAGCAGGCGTTCAGATTGTTGCTGAAGAAGTCGAGCGGCTTTTGTAACGATGGAAAGCCCTGAGCGTGTCGCGCTAAGACCATTGCCGGTGATCGCGCCCCTCGCAGAGATCGGCCTGATCCCTTCGCTAGCACAACTGTCCCTTCGAAACACGCGGCCTGTCTCTCGTGTGGATGAACGATGTCTGGCTACTTAGAACGGGCACAACCCTCAGCAACCTTAGTGGGTGCGCCACCATTCAAATGAGGACCTCGCCATTGAAAGGCTGCATAAGCTCCAATCAGAACATTGCCCCGTTCTCCTTCCACGTCCCGGATGAGACGCTGGTGCATATCCGCGAGCGCGTCGTCTCCTATCCGTGGCATGAGATGCCCGACGATGGTGGCTGGGATTACGGGACCAACATGACCTACCTCAAGGACCTGTGCGCCTATTGGACAGGCGGCTTTGACTGGCGTGCGCAAGAGGCCCGGATCAACAGCTTTGCAAACTACACGGCGAAGGTCGACGGGATCGACATGCATTTCATCCTTGAGCAGGGAAGCGGCCCGAACCCGATGCCGCTGATGATCTCTCATGGCTGGCCTGGGTCGGTGGCCGAATTCTACGCGCTGATCGAGCCGCTTGCGCATCCTGAACGCTTCGGGGGCAATGTTGAGGACGCCTTTACCGTAATTGCGCCATCTCTGCCGGGTTTTGGTTTTTCTGGGCGCCCGCCTCGGCCTTACGGCCCCCGCAAGATGGCAGGCGTCATCAACATGCTGATGACGGATACTTTGGGATATCAGAAGTATCTGGCCCAAGGTGGCGATTGGGGCGGTGCGATCTGCTCTTGGCTGGGTTACGATCATGCGCCTGCTTGTTCAGCGATCCATATCAATGTGTTGACCATGCGCCACCCCGATGGCCCACAAACACCGAAGGAGACCGAATGGGCCGCGCAGTTTGACCGCGACCAGATCATGCAGGACGGATATCGCACGCAGCAGGCCACCCGGCCCCAGACGCTGAGCTATGCGATGATGGACAGTCCAGTGGGCATCGCTGCGTGGCTGGTCGAGAAATTTCATTCTTGGTCTGACATCGAGAATGACAATATCGAAGCGGCTCATTCCAAGGATGAGCTTCTGACGAATATCATGATCTACATCACTACGAAGACGTTCAATACCGCCTCCTGGATCTACTATGGCCGGCGTGAGGAAGGCGGGCGCGTCTTGTCCCCGGAAGGACGGCGCGTCGAGGTGCCGGTAGGCTGCGCCGTCTTCCCCGCCGAGATGCTGCGTTGGCCGCCGCGCTCGTATGCGGACCGGATCTATAACATCCAGCAATGGACCGAGATGCCCCGAGGCGGCCATTTTGCAGCGATGGAAGAGCCCGAATTGCTGATGGACGACATTCGGAAATTTGCGCGAACGCTGCGCGACTAAGGCAACGGAGATCACCATATGACACTTTCCCATGATCAGTATCAGGCCATCGCAGGCAGGCTGAAGCCAAGCGGGCAGGCCTTTATAGACGGCACGTTCTGCGATGCTGCTGATGGTCAAAAATTCGAGACCTCCAATCCAGCGACAGGGCAAGTTCTGGCCAGCGTCGCGCATTGCAAATCCGCCGATGTGGATCGCGCTGTTGCTGCCGCGCGCCGCGTATTTGACGAGGGCAGCTGGTCACGGGCAGAGCCCGAGCATCGCAAGGACGTCTTGCTCAAGGTCGCCGCATTGGTTCGCGAACACACCGATGAGCTGGCGGTTCTGGAAAGCCTCGACACTGGCAAGACGATCACCGACTGCCTGCACGAGATTGGCAAGGACGTCCCCGCCTTCTTTCAATGGTATGCCGAGCTGGCTGACAAGACCTTCGGCAAGATTGCCCCAACCGGTCCAAGCGCCCTGGCGTTGATCCTCAAGGAGCCAGCGGGCGTCGCTGGTGCGATCCTGCCATGGAATTTCCCGCTGGTCATGGCGGCATGGAAGATCGCACCTGCGCTAGCTGTTGGCTGCTCCATCGTCGTCAAACCGGCCGAGCAGACGCCGCTTACAGCCATTCGTCTGGCGGAGTTGATGCGCGATGCGGGCGTGCCGGACGGGGTCGTCAATATCGTGCCTGGCTATGGCGATACAGCCGGCCAGGCCATTGGGCTTCACAACGATATCGATATCGTGTCCTTCACTGGATCGACTGAGGTAGGTCGCATGTTCATGCGCTACTCAGGTGATAGCAATCTGAAGGGCATCGGGCTGGAGATGGGCGGGAAAAGCCCGTTCATCGTTCTGGACGATGCGCCGATCACCGATGATCTGATTGAGCATTCGGCGATGTCGGCCTTCTGGAACGGAGGGCAAAACTGCTCGGCTAACATGCGGCAGCTCATCGCCGCACCACTGGTCGAGGAATTCTCAGTGCGCATAGTCGAGCGTGTCAAAGCGTTCCGTCTGGGTGATCCGCTGGATCCGGCCACTGATATCGGATCAATGATCACTCAGGATCATAAGACGATAGTGATGGATTATATCCAAAGCGGCCGCGACGAGGGTGCGCAGATGATCGCAGGCGGAGATGTCGATATGCCCGGCCATTTCATTGCGCCCACAGTCTTTCAAAACGTCACACCCGGGATGAAAATAGCCGGTGAAGAGATCTTTGGTCCAGTTTTGGGAATCATTCCCGTGAAATCGGCAGAAGAGGCTTTGTCGATAGCTTGCGACACGGATTATGGCCTGCATGCAACCCTGTTCACTCGCGATATCGACCGTGCGATACACATGGCCCGCGCGCTTCCTTGCGGCACCGTTTCGGTTAACGGCTTCTCCGAAGGCGACATCAAAACACCCTTTGGAGGCTACAAGCAGTCAGGCTCACTTTCGCGCGACAACGGGACCGAAGCCCTGGAGCAATACATGCAGACCAAGACAATCTGGATCAGCACATAACCTGATGAGGCGGCTGACCAACACTGCCTACTCGGTTAAATCCTGCTGATCGTACAGAGGCAATTCTGCAGGCCGCTAGCGGTTTTCCCGTGATTCTGAGCAGATTGAAAAAACGCTGAAAATCGGCGATTGGTTGCCGCGCAGCGAACGGCGGCGATGTCCTGAGAGTGGCGGTTGGGTTCGAGCAAGCCAAGGTCTGAAAAGTTCGCACTGCCGGCATACGTTTCTCGAAAATGCTGCGGGATGGCCCAATGACCGGTCTGCTATTGTTGCAGCGCGGCATCCGTCACACCGTCGAACGGCGGCTCTGGGCCGCTTACACCAATCAAACCCAACTGACCCAAGACCCAATCGGCCTCCCAGCCCATCCCACCCAAAACCCCAACCCCATCCAGCAGGGAACCAGGATTTTCGAAAATCCTGGCCAAGCGATGTCTAAATCGCGCCGTCCGGTTGTGACCGCCTCACCCCCACGACGCCTCGGCCTCCGAGGCATCTGCCGTATGCGATGCATCGCGCACCAACGATCCGTCCCCAATCCTTGGAAGAACCCAAGGGCTACCCGGCGCCTGTTGCCGCTGGACATAGTTCCAGAAAGTCGAAGGGAAGGGTGGCCCGGCCCGGAACGCGCCGTTGATCGGATCGTCCAGCAAGCGAAAGAGGTTGCTTGCATACATCGACGATCATGCCCCGAGGCTGAGCCCATGCACGTAAAGACGCGGTCGGGCATCCGGTGGCAGCGTCTTCCAGTAGCCATGCACGGCCTCTTGCAAGGCGGTCGCCTGTTCCAGCCCGGTCCGGGTCTCGAGGATGAGCGCAAGGGGGGATTGAAGGTAGGAATACTGCGCGGCGACAGTCGCGATGTCGCCGCCATGCATGTATTCGACCGGGTCATGCGATCCTGGGTCCAGCCAGCCAGTCCCCGTCGGGCTGGCCACGATCAGCACCACGCGGTCAAATAGTCCATCGCGCGTCACGATGACAAGAAACGCTGCAATGGTGACAAAGCCGAGCACATTGGCACGGCGCGGCGGCATGACGCGATAAAACCGCGCCCGCATCAAGCGCAAAAGGGTCGCAACGAGGCGCCCGATAAGGAAGGCAACAGCGAAAACGGCGACTGCCAGCATCAGGATCTGCCATAAATGCAGGGCGTCCGCAGGCTCAAAGCCCATCTTCTGTCGCAGGTCGTTCTGCCACGTCAGGCTGGACCCGAGCATCCAAACGAACAGGGTAAGAGTGGCGATGGCGAGGGCCCATTTGAATATCAGCGCCAGTTAGCCCGACAGGCGGGGCAAATCTGCGGCGCGCCAGAAAAGAGCAAATACCCGCCCAACCAGATAACCGAGTGCGGTTACCAGGCCACCGAGTATGCCCTGCACAAGCGGGCCGCGAGGCACCAGCGAGGTTGTCAGCGACGCGGCGAAAAATCCCAGACCCAGCAAGAGGCTCGGCACACATACAGGTCCGATGATGCGAAAGAATGCCGCCGGGTTCTCAGACCCTCCCTGACGGTTTCTCTGGTTTGGAAGTGTGGCTTCCATAATGCGCTACGATTTTACAGGCCCCGTCAATCTCTTGCGGTGCCTTCTTGGTGACCCCGTGGGTTTCATCCAACCGGATTGACCAACACTCTGACCAACTTGGGGAAGGTGTTGAAAGGACCAAAAACGACGGCAGGTCAGGAAGAAACGGGCTGGCGCTGTCAGGCACAGTGAATTGGATGTTTGATCATGCGCTGATCTTGGTCGCCGATGACACCGAAACAGGTCTCGTGTCTCGCAACAAGGTGCCGGGTAATGTCGTCGACCGACTGTCAGGTCCGGATGCAAAGATCTGGAAGTCTGAGGGCAAAATAAACTGGACATACCTCGCAAATCTGGCATGGCATCGGGTGAACATTTTTGGTCAAATGGTCAACGAGGGGTCCGCTCCTTGGAAATAAAAACTAATCTGGCATTATGAAAAACATAATTTCCCGCGGCATATCGAAAGCGCTTGGTCGTAGCCGATCCAAGCAGCCCGAAAAGCCAAAAGCTGATTTGCCGGGAATGAGCAGTATTCAAATGCCGCGGGAACACTCCAAAATCTTGTCGCGCTGTCTGTCGATTGATCTGGAGGTCGATCCCAAGGACGCCCGGATATTCGCCTTTGCAGCGGTGCCGGAAGGCGAGGGAGAGGGGGTTGTTCATCGGAAAGGGAACCCGAAAGCCGCGCTCGAAAAACTTGACCTGTTTTGCGCCGGTTTCGCACATGTCATCGGGCATAATATTTTGCGCCACGACCTGCCGCATCTCATGGCGGTCTCGCCGCGCTTCGCAAAGCTTGCGGACGGACCGATTGACACGCTTTGGCTCAACCCCTTGGCTTTCCCACGCAATCCATATCATCATTTAGTCAAACACTACCGCGATGGGCGGCTTCAAAGTGGTCATGTCAACGATCCCGAATTCGACGCGCGTCTTGTGTTCGACGTTCTTCGGAACCAGATCGACGCGTTCGCATTGCTGAACACGGTGTCGTCAGAGACGATGATGGCCTATCACTGGCTTTGCTGCCGAGGACCCGGTAGCAACGGTTTTGATCGGTTGTTCAGCGACGTGCGCGGGGCGCCTATCCCGACTGAAGCGGAAGCGCACGCGGCCATTCAGACGCTGCTGCAAGGGGCGGTCTGCAATGCCCAGCTAGAGGCTTTGCTCGAGCGGCTGGCCGACACGGGTCTGAGCTGGCCGATGGCATATGCCCTTGCCTGGATTTCGGTGGCTGGTGGGGAGTCTGTCATGCCGCCTTGGGTGCGTGCGCAGTTCCGTGACGCAGCACGGCTCGTCAAAGACCTGAGGGATACGAATTGTCGTGATCCGCACTGTGCCTATTGCGCGGAGCACAATGATCCCACACGTGCCCTCGAACGCTGGTTCGGCTTTCCAAGTTTCCGCCCGGAACCGGTCGATGAGGACGGGCGCCCGCTTCAGGAAAAGATCGTGGCCGCGGCCATGGAAGGCGAAAACCTGTTGGGCATCCTGCCGACGGGCACTGGCAAATCCATCTGCTATCAGATCCCCGCGCTGTCTCGGTTCGATAAGACCGGGGCCTTGACCGTCGTCATATCGCCGCTTGTGGCGCTGATGGCAGACCAGGTGCAGGGCTTGGTGCGTGCCGGAATTTCCTCGGCGGTTACGATTAACGGGCTATTGTCTTTGCCCGAGCGTCAGGATGCGCTCAACAAGGTGCGGCTCGGGGATGCAGCGATCCTTTTGATCTCCCCCGAACAATTGCGCAGCACAACAGTTCGGTCCGTTCTGGCACAGCGCGAGGTGGGGCTGTGGGTGCTGGACGAGGCACACTGTGTGTCCAAATGGGGTCACGATTTCCGACCCGACTATCGCTACGTTTCGCGGTTTATCAAGGAAAGCTCAGGCGACGAACCGGCCCCGGTGCTTTGCTTGACTGCAACGGCAAAGCCGGACGTCGTGCAGGACATCCGCAGTCATTTCAAAGAGCGGTTGGGGGCCGAGTTGGTGTTGATCGACGGTGGCGCATCGCGGTCGAACCTGAGCTTCCAGGTTCTGCCAACGCAGCGCGCAACCAAGATGGCCGATATACTCGACGCGATAGAGGCCCAGCTTCCGAGCGAGGGCGTGTCTGGGGCTGTTGTTTATTGTGCGACGCGAAACGCCACCGAGCGCGTGGCGGAGTTCTTAAAACAACAGGGCATCGCCGCGGAGCGTTATCATGCGGGTCTTAGCGCCGATGACAAGCGAGAGATCCAAGAGGACTTTCGCGTTGGCAATCTGCGCGTGATCGCGGCCACCAATGCCTTTGGGATGGGGGTCGACAAGCCGGACATCCGTCTTGTGGTTCACGCTGACGTGCCAGGATCGCTGGAAAACTATCTGCAAGAGGCAGGGCGCGCCGGGCGGGATCGCGAGTCTGCAAACTGCGTTCTTCTGTTCAATACCGAAGACGTTGATCGTCAGTTCAGTCTCAGTGCGCGGTCTCGACTCGCGCGGCACGAAATAGGCGCGATCCTGAAGGCGCTTCGGCGTCTTGATACTCGAACTGGAAAAGGCGGTGAAATTGTCGCCACACCCGGTGAGATTGTTCACGAAGAGAAAGAGCGGGATTTCCAGCGGGACAGTAATACCGACGATACGCGAGTGAAGACGGCCGTCGCGTGGTTGGAAGAGGCGCATCTTCTGAACCGCGAAGAAAACCGGGTCCAGGTGTTTCCGTCCTCGCTCCGGGTAAGGAGCATGCAGGAGGTCCGTGACATCCTTGCATCCGCCGAGATCACCGAGCGGCGGCGCAAGGATCTTGCCGCCATCGTGCAGCATATCATCAACGCGCCGCAGGAAGAGGGCATCACCACGGACGAGCTTTGCGGGGTCAGTGGCCTGACGGTGTCTGGCGTGCGCAAGGCCTTGGCGGATCTCGAGGCTCTGGGGATTGCAAAGGATGATACAAACATCACCATTTTCGTGCATGTGCGTGTCGAGAATGCCTCGCCGAAGCGGTTCGAAGCGGCATCCCGGTTGGAAGCCGACCTGATTGCGATCCTTAGAGAGCAAGCGCCAGACACGGATATCAACGAGGCTTGGCCTTGCCACCTGGCCTCGGTGGCGCAGGCACTGCGAGAACAGGGACACGCCTCCGTGCGGCCCGATATTGTCGAGGGATTGCTCCGTGGAATTGCGCAGGATGGCCGCGACATGGAAGGCGGCAAGGGCAATATTGGCCTGCGCAAGGTGTCCAAAGGCAGTCTGATGGTCCGGATGCAAAGATCATGGGCTGTAATCGAGCAGACCGCTCAACTTCGCAGGCAAGCCGCAGAGCGGTTGGTTTCATACTTGATCGACAAGGTTCAGGCCGGTCTGCGTGGCAAGGATGTTCCTGTCGAGACCACGCTTGGTGACCTTCTGGCGGCGATCAACAGCGATGCGCTGTTGAGGGCGTCTGTCAATGATCCGTCGAAACTGATGGACCGCGCGCTTCTATGGCTGCACGAACAGCAGGTGGTCACTCTCGGCAAGGGATTGTCCGTGTTCCGCTCCGCCATGACGCTGCACATCAATCCGAAAGGCGGCGGCTTTACCACCCAGCATTTTGCGCCGCTCGAAGACCACTATAGCGAACAGACCGTCCAGACCCACGTGATGTCGGCTTATGCGACCAAAGGCATCGACGATATCGATCAGGCCCAAAGGCTCGCGCATGACTATTTCGCAATGGAGCAGTCCGACTTCATGAAAGCTTGGATGCCGGGGAAAATTTCGGAGTTCAGACGGCAGGCAACGCCCCAGTCCTATGCCGAGATCGTCGATAATCTGGGGAACTCGACACAAGAACAGATCGTGCGCGACGATCGGGAAAAGACCAATGTTCTCGTGCTCGCGGGGCCGGGATCAGGCAAGACGCGCGTGCTGGTCCATCGTGTTGCCTATCTGGTCAGGATCAAGCGCGAAGATCCAAACGGGATACTGGTGCTCGCCTACAATCGTCACGCGGCCGCCGAAATCCGGGAACGCCTCCGGCTGTTAATTGGTGAAGACGCGCGCTTCGTGACGGTCTTGACCATTCATGCCTTGGCCATGCGCTTGGTTGGCGCGAGTTTCGCCGGACGGGAAGCGGCCGATGACCCTGATTTTGAGACGCTTCTGACCGATGCGGCGCGTCTTTTGCGTGGCGACGGGCTGGACAAAGTCGAGGCCGAAGCCTTGCGAGAGACCTTGATCCAGGGATTCCGCTGGATTCTCGTGGACGAATATCAGGACGTGGGCCCCGAGGAATACGCCTTGATCGCTGCGGTGGCCGGTCGCAGCATCGATGATCCCGATCAACGGATCAGCCTGTTCGCGGTTGGCGATGACGATCAGAATATCTATGCGTTTGCTGGCGCATCGGTGCGCCACATTCGGCAATTCGAACAGGATTATTCAGCCAAGCCGGTCTTTCTGACCGACAATTACCGCTCGTCGAAAAACATCATCAGCGCAGCGAACGCCGTGATCGAAGGTTCTCGGGAACGTATGAAAACAGCGCACGGGATTACAGTAGACCAAGCGCGGCAAAAAGAGCCGGCTGGGGGTGTCATGGAAGACCTCGACACGGTTGCACGGGGACGGGTCCAAATCCTTGGCTGCCCGGCCGGAAATGACGCGCAGGCCCTTGCGGCGGTCAACGAGATGATCCGCCTGTCAAACCTGATCCCGGATTGGAGTTGGAAGAGGGCGGCAATCATTTCTCGTGATTGGCGCAAGCTTCTGCCGGTCCGAGACTTTGCCGAGGCGCATGGAATTCCCGTCGAAATGGCGAACGAGAACTTGCCAAGTGTGTGGCGCACCCGTGAGATGCAAAGGTTTATCGGTGGCCTGCGCAAGAGGCACGGGGCCATGGTCGGCTTGGGCGACCTGACCGAGAACCTGAACGCGATACCGGCAAGCCGTTGGACTGACCGGATCGGCGAGGGGCTTGGTCAACTCGCGCGTGAAGTTGATGGCAAATCGCTCCCGACCCCTGACGTTATTGAATGGTTTGCTGAATGGTCGAAGGACTCATGGGGCGAGCAGCGCGGCCTGAAATTGTTGACAGCACACCGCTCTAAGGGACTCGAGTTCGATGATGTCGTGATCATGGATGGCGGTTGGGAACGGCCCTCGCGAAACGAAGATCAGGACGCGCCGAGACGATTGTTCTATGTCGCTATGACACGCGCGCGGCGCAATTTGATTGTCATGAGCAACGACAATCACGAATACCTTCCCACCGCGTCGCCTTCCGTGGTCACGCGGCATGTTGTGCCCGACTTGGCGACAGTCCCCGGCCCACGCCGGTTCTTTCAATCGCCCGAAATGAAGATGGTCGACCTGTCATTCGCAGGACGTCAAGGCGATCGACATGTTGTTCATCAGGCGATTGGCGAAGCGCAGGTCGGCGCGCAAGTACGGCTCTCGAGGGTCGGGGATCGCTGGCAGATCGAGGATGTTCGAGGACGGGCCCTCGGGCGGATGTCAAAAGCATTTGCGCCACCGATTGGCACGAAGTTTGTCACGGGCGAGATCGCGGCCATCATTCATTGGCGTAAAGAAGACGCCGATGAGCGTTTTTATCATCTGCTGAAACGCGCCAATTGGGAAGTCGTTGTGCCCGAACTGGTCTTCGAAGAGGTCAAGGGGACTTAAAGGGTCTTCAGACAGGATCAGAATGGCAAGTAGGGCGGACAGCGGACTGTGACCTTGCAGCAAGGCATCCGCGGCAAATGACAAAAGCTGCCGGTCGCCATGTCTGCCTTGACAGGCAGCAGTTGGCAGATACCGCGGGACCATTCGGCCTGACCCGGGCCATCTTTTCGGGTGTCACTTGGCTGATGTCTTGCGTGCGTCCCGCCGGAGGATAGCGCGTGACCTTGCGACCCTCTGCAAATCCTCGACCTCATCATTCTCATCGACGATTTCGGTCCCGAGCAATGTTTCTATGACGTCCTCCATGGTCACAAGGCCGGCCGTTCCACCATATTCATCTTCGACCAGCGCGATATGTGCCTCATTCTCCATGAGCAGATCGAACAGCGTATCGAGGTCTGTCGTTTCCGGAACGCGTTGAATGTCGCGCGTGTAGTCTGAAACGGTCTTGTCCTTGCCGTCGCGCAAACCTGCCAGAAAAAGCTCGCGCGTCAGCACGAATCCTTTAACGTCGTCGATGTTTTCGTCCGTGACAATATAGCGAGACACCGGAAAGGTGTCTCTGGATCCGACAACGTCCTATGCGCGGAATAATTGGCTGATTTGGCATCAGGTCATTGTCGTATCGAGGTGCCTCGACACGTACATAAACTGGCTCAGTTCGGCGATTTGGTCAACGACAGTCTCTCCCATAACAAACACAGAGTACGCTGTTGCGGCTCTCACCGTCCTTAAGACGAGATCATTGGGTCGCTAACACAGAAGGCCTGAACATTATCTACGAGGTCAGATGTCTGCCTCCACGGCCCTTACAGAGAAAGGTCCTTCTGCGATCGATCACCCCTCAAAGAAGGGGCGATAGGGCTCGCCATGTTTAATGATCCCGTGAACTGTTCGGGCCATCTTGGCGGCGATTGCGGTATACGCCTTTCGGCGCAAATGTGTGTTGTGGCGGTCCTTAGCGATGTAGCGCTCGAACTTATCCCGGAAGCTGTTGGTCCGCTGCAGAATGGCAACCTGACCAGCCATCCACAGGGTGCGGCGCAAGCGGGCATTCCCGTATTTTGACAGCTTGGTTTGGCCCCGGAATGTACCGGACTGGATAGTTGCAAGGTCCATGCCACAAAACTTCAAGAACTGCCGGTGGTGTCCAAAGCGGCGCAAGTCGCCAGCTTCTGCGAGGATGGTCAGAGCGTTGATCGGGCCAATCCCAGGTATTGATGTCAGCAACTGATAGTCAGGTAGATCTTTGAGAAGCGCGATGGCGCGATCTTCAATTTGATTGCGTTGCGCAATGAGACTGCGGCCTTCTCCAAGTACCAAGCGGAACATTCTGATCGCATCAGAATCTGGGGCAACCGGCAGTCCCACTGAAGACTTGGCTGTCTCGTAAATATCTGCAAGCAAACGCTCTTTCGCGACCTTGCGCCCAATGACGTCCCAAGCATCAGCGGTGAAAGCGTCTTTGCCCATTGCCGTGATAAAATGTGGTGATGGATAACGCTCAAGGAATGCAAAGAACCAATCACTGCGCGAGCTGCGGTGAAATCGATCCACTTCAGGGAAGTACAGCGGCAGATAATGGGTCAAGACCCGGTGCCAAAGTTCAGTCTTCGACTTGGAGACGATATCGTGGGTTTTGGACAGCTCTTGAATGTCATTCGTGCCGCATACCAGAGGGTCGTGGTAATATTGCTCGCACCCAATCTCCATCATATGCAGGATAACTTGCGCATCCTTTGGGTCATTCTTATCCCAGCTGTTGTTGAGGGCTTCGCGCGTACGCGCCAAAGCTACTGAGGAAACCAGCTTTACCTCAAAGCCAGCAGTTGCCAGATGGTACGCCAAGGCACGGTGATAATTGCCAGTCGCCTCAAAGGCTACACGAACTGGCCGTCCGTATTCCTTCAGTACTGTGACGAGGCGGTTGAAGTCGGCGAGTTCGTTCAAAACGGTTAAGCGACGTCGCCGTTTCTTATCTGGCATAGCGATCAAAACTTCATGCCGGGCCTTGGCGATGTCGATAGCCACCAAAACAGGGGCATCTTGTGCAACAATAATCTTGGTCATAGTCGGTCTCCTTTGCGGTGTGGTTTGTGCAAAACCACTGTAGGGACCCGAGACCCGGCTATGACCACCTGCTGCGCTATTTGGGGGCTGCGCAGGCGGTCATAGCCTCATAATCAGCATCATTCCGAAGGTGTTACGGCACTGACTGTTTCATCAGCGCCGAGATGCTCGATGACCGTGCGCGGCGTCATGATTTCGTTGGCGAATATCTCCGACAGGCGAAACAGATTGGTCACAACGCGCGTTTCATCTTCCTCGACCACCCCGAGACGCTGGCCCGCGGTGGTCAATGCCGTGATCTCGTGACGCGACACCTCTGCGTGACGCTTGCCGCCTGTCAGCAGCTGCGTTATCGCCTGGCTCATCCAAACCAAGGGCAACTGAATGATGATCAGCCAGGGCAGCACCAGAACCGCGAAGGGCGCAAGACCACGCCAATAGGTTGCGCCGAGGGTCTTGGGAATGATTTCGGACAGGATAAGAATACCGAACGTCAAAACGGCAGAGAAAATGCCCACGCCAGCATCATCAAACACGACGGCTGCCTGCGCGCCTGCTCCAGTGGCGCCAACGGTATGTGCAATCGTGTTGAGCGACAGGATCGCAGCGAGAGGGCGTTCGATATCGGCCCGCAACATCCTGAGCTTCTTGGCAAGTCGCGGCTGATTTTCCTCGGCGGCTTCGACAAAGGATGGCGTGATCGATAACAGGACCGCTTCGAGGATCGAGCAAAGAAACGACACCCCGATCGCAAGCACCACGAAGATAATCAGCAATGTCATTGCGGTGTCTTTCGTTTGCTCTATTCAACCCGGAACCAAATATAGCATACTGAGCCCCGTTCCAAGGACGGCATAGAGGCTGGCTGCGGTCATAGGCTGCGCCGTCTATGAATGGCCGCTTCCGTGAACACTGGACGACAGACCGGTCGGCGGCTCTGGGCCGGTAAGGGCCGTCACCGATCCATAATATCATCCCAAGACAGGTCGAACCGGGGCAGATACTTTCGGACACGGTCCGAGTCGTTCACGCCGCTGCGCTGTTTGCGAGAGACCGCATAAAGTTTCCGGCCCGCCTCGCTCAATGTCGTCGACGTTTGGCAAGTTCTCAGAACATGGGCTAGTTGAGGAATGTCGAACGGGTCTATCTGAATCGCCCCGGTTTCGCCGGAGACCGTCAACTTAAGTAAGGATGATGGTTATGACAAAAAGCAAAATGGCAAATCGCTACTCGCCTGAAGTCCGCGCACGTGCTGTTCGGATGATCTTTGAGTATCAAGGCTCTTACGAAACGCAGGCGGGCGCGATCGCGGCCATTGCACCCAAAATCGGCTCTATTCCTCATACCCTGCGCGAATGGGTCAAGCAGGCCGAGAAAGACAGCGGTATGCGCGACGGTGTCACGACCGAGGAACGGGATCGGATCAAGGCCCTGGACGTGAGGTCCGCGAGCTGCGCCAGGCGAATGAGATCCTGCGCAAGGCGTCAGCGTATTTTGCGCCCGCTCTCACACATGCAAGCATGTGTTGCCGCGCAGCGGGACGGAACTCGACCGCCCACAGAAGCGATGATCGCCTTCATTGAAGATCAGTGCGTTGTTTACGGCGTCGAGTCGATCTGCAGGGGTCTGCCGATTACGCCGTCAACATTTTATCATCGCCTCGCGTGTCGTGCCGATCCTTCCAAAGCATCGGCGCGACATCAGCGGGATGCAGAATTGCGGCCGGAGATCAAACGGGTCTGGGATGAGAACTATCAGGTCTATGGTGTTCGCAAGGTATGCCACCAGATGAAGCGCGAGGGCTTTGAAGTTGCGCGCTGCACCGTGGGTCGACATGGCAGGGCTTTGTGTATGTAGCCTTCGTCATCGACACATTCGCTGATCGCATCGTCGGATGGCGGGTCTCGCGGTCAGCCAAGACAGACTTTGTCCTCGATGCTCTTGAACAAGTCCTGCATGATCGACGGCCAGTTCAAAAGAGCGGATTGGTTCACCACTCGGATCGCGGCGGGCAATATTTGTCCATTCGCTATACCGAGCGATTGGCCGAAACTGGCATCGAACCATCGGTCGGCAGCGTTGGTGACAGCTACGACAACGCCCTCGCGGAAACCATAAACGGCCTCTACAAAACCGAGCTGGTCCACCGCCAGGGACCGTGGCGCAACATGCAGGATCTGGAAATGGCCACCCTCGGCTGGGTCGATTGCTTCAACAACAGACGCCTGCTTGGCCCCATCGGGAACATCCCGCCAGCAGAGGTCGAAGAGTACTTCTATGCGCAGCGCGAGCCACTCGATATGGTCGCGTAAAATGAAGCTAAAGGTCTCCGGTGAAACCGGGGCGATTCATCTTGCTGAATGAAGCCGCCCAACCGGGCGGCTTTTTTGTTGCCTGATGCCTGTTTGGCAAGGCTAATCCTGAATTTGTTTGGCAAAACATTACTGGACTGCTTGGACAAATAGTCTCGCCGATTTTGAGATCATAAAATTTCAGGTGTTGATTCTATTGATTTTTTTCGATTCCCGGTTGTGTGGTTGGCATAACTATGGCTGTTCTGACATTGCTGTTTGTTCCGACAGGCAATTAATGGCCACCGGTGGGCGTGATGCGCGGCAAGGGTCGGAACAGCGGCTGCACCGAAATCCTGTCGCCCTGGGGCGACGCCATTTGCGAAGACAACCTGACAGACACGAAATGACACGCAATTCCGCAATCGAAACCGTATCCAGTTATTTCGACGAGGGCCGCTTTCAGGCCGACCTTTCCGATCTCGTGGCTTATGAGACCGAAAGCCAGAACCCCGCGCAGGCGGCTGAACTGGCGCGCTATCTTGAAGAGGCGATGACCGAGCGGCTGACCGGCATGGGCTTTCGCTGCAAGATCCATCCCAATCCGGTGCAGGGCGCGGGGCCGATCCTTGTGGCCGAGCGCCACGAGGGCGAAGATCTGCCCACCGTGCTGAGCTATGGGCATGGCGATGTGATCCGCGCCCAGGCCGACCAGTGGCGCGAGGGGCTGCATCCCTTTCGCCTGAT
Organism: Roseobacter sp. AzwK-3b; assembly: GCF_000170875.1. NCBI lineage: Bacteria > Pseudomonadati > Pseudomonadota > Alphaproteobacteria > Rhodobacterales > Roseobacteraceae > Roseobacter > Roseobacter sp. AzwK-3b. The sequence continues at coordinate 290,467 of NZ_ABCR01000003.1, read as the reverse complement.
CGAAGAGGGCGAGCGGCTTTATGGGCGGGGCAGCGCGGACAACAAGGGCCAGCATCTGATCAATATCGCGGCGCTGGAGGCGGTGCTGCAGACGCGCGGGCAGCTTGGTTTCAACTGCCGCATGGTGATCGAGACCGGCGAAGAGACCGGCTCGCCGGGGCTGGCGGAGTTTTTCGAGGTGCACAAGGCGGATTTGTCGGCGGATGTGCTGATCGCCTCGGACGGGCCGCGCCTGCAGCCCGAGACACCGACGATGTTCATGGGCTCGCGCGGGGGCGTGACCTTCGATCTGGTGGTGGATCTGCGCGAGGGTGCGCATCATTCGGGCAATTGGGGCGGGCTTCTGGCGGATCCGGCGATGATCCTTGCGCAGGCGCTGTCCACGATCACCGATGCGCGCGGCCAGATCCGGATCCCCGAATGGCGGCCCGACAGCCTGAGCGATGATGTGCGTGCGGCGCTGCGCGATCTGCCGATCGCAGGGGGCGACGGGCCGTCGATCGACGAGGATTGGGGCGAGGAAAGCCTGAGCCCGGCCGAGCGCGCCTATGGCTGGAACAGTTTTGCGGTGCTGGCGATGAAGAGCGGCGTGCCAGAGGCGCCGGTCAACGCGATTTCGGCCCATGCGCGCGCCACGTGCCAGCTGCGCTACGTGGTGGGCACGACCCCCGAGGATATCGTGCCCGCGCTGCGCCGGCATCTGGATGCAAAGGGGTTCGAAAAGGTGCAGATCGTGCCGCATGAGCGCGGCTTTTTCCGCGCCACCCGGCTGTCGCCGGATCACCCGTGGGTCACCTTCGTCGCGGCGTCGCTGGAAAAGACCGCCGGGCAGGCGCCGCATATCCTGCCCAATCTGGCAGGCTCGTTGCCCAATGACGTCTTCGCGGATATTCTTGGATTGCCCACCGTCTGGGTGCCGCATTCCTATCGGGGTTGTTCGCAACATGCGCCGGATGAGCATGTTCTCAAGCCGGTCTGCCGGGATGCGCTGCGCTTGATGGCGGGCCTGTTCTGGGACATCGGCGAGGGGGAGTGCCCGAAGTGAGGCGCAGGCGCATGGCGCGGGGGCGGCAGACACGGCAGGGTGGGCAGGCTGGGGCGATGCGCTCAGGCCCCGCGCGTCGTTCTGGTCCCGGCCTTGTGCCGCTGGACTGAGGCGGCTGGCAGATGCCCGAGATGACACCGGACTGGTCGCTCAGACGCCTTGTGCATCTGGTGGCGATCTATGCGGGGGCGCTGCTTTTCGGGCTGGTGGCGCATTGGCTGCGTTTTCCGCTGCCCTGGATGATCGGGGCAATGGTCTTTGCCTCGAGCGTGCGGATGCTCGATCGACCGCTGCCGGTGCCGGGGCAGACCCGCCAGATCGGGCAGGTTCTTGTCGCGACATCCGTGGGGCTATCGTTCACGCCCGAGGCGGTGGGGGCGATGGTGTCGTTGCTCATTCCGATGGTGGGGGCGGCGATCCTGACCATCGGGCTGGGCTTCGTGGTGGCGGCATTCCTGATGCGGGTCACTCGGGCCGATATCATCACTGCGGTTCTGGCCTCGATCCCGATGGGGCCGGTGGAAAGCGCGACGCTGGCGGTCAAGCACAAGGTGCGGCCCGGCCCGGTGGTCTTTGCGCAGACGTTGCGGATCATGTTGCTGGTGCTGCTGATTCCGCCAGCCATCGTGGCGCTTGACGGCACGGTGAAAGACCCGGTCGCGGCGCTGAGCCGGATGGAGTGGACGGCATCGGGGGCCATGCTTCTGGCGCTTGCGGGCGTGGCGGGGGCCTATGCGGCGCGCGCGGTGCGGCTGGCCAATCCGTTTTTCGTGGGATCGCTTGGCGGGGCGGCGCTGGCGGCGGCGTTCAGCCTGCCGATCACTGCCTATCCCTATCCGGTGCTGGTGCTGGCGCAGGTGTTTCTGGGCGTCTGGCTGGGGGCGGTGTTCGACCGTGATCTGGTGCGACACGCGCGCGGGTTCATCCCGGGGGCGGTGATGGCGTCGCTGCTGCTGATCGCGCTTTGCACCTGCATGGGAATGGCTCTGACTTGGATCACAGGTGAGAAATGGCAGGTGATGATGCTGTCGACGGCGCCGGGCAGCGTGACGGAAATGGCCCTGACCGCGAAGATCCTCGAAGATGGTCTGGCGGTGGTCACGGCCTTTCACGTGGTGCGTATTTTCATCATCCTGCCTTTTGCCAGTTCGATCATCGACGTCACCGCGCGGCTGGCGCAGCGATGGGGGCTGCAATCGCAGGACTGACCGAAGGAAAGCCCGAACTGACGCATGCGCAGCAACGAAAGAGCGCAAGAGATGCGTTGTAAGCGCAGGATCGGCCCGGTAGGGTGGCTGAAAATGTTTCACAAAACTGCAGGGAGAACCCAGTGAATACTATGGTAAAAATCGCACGGACATTTGTCGCGGGGGCCGTTCTGAGCCTTGGTCTGGCAGGTGCGTCTGTTGCACAGGAGTTGAAGTTCTTCACCATCGGTACGGGTGGAACGGCCTATACCTATTATCCGGTTGGTGGCGTGATCGCCAATGCCATCTCGAAACCGCCCGGATCGCGCCCTTGCGAAGAGGGCGGCAGCTGTGGTGTGGACGGTCTGATTGCGTCGGCGGTGTCGTCGCGCGGGTCGGTCGACAACATCAATGCCATCGTCTCGGGCTTGCGCAATTCGGGCTTTGCCCAGTCGGACGTGGCCTATTGGGCCTATACCGGCACCGGCACGATGGAGGGCCAGCCCCCCGCCGAGAACCTGCGCACGATCGCGGCGCTGTTCGAAGAGCATATCCACCTTGTCGCCAAGGCCGACAGCGGTATCGACAGTGTCGCCGATCTGGCGGGCAAGCGCGTGTCGCTGGATGAGCCGGGCTCGGGCACCTATGTCGATGCGTTGCTGATCCTCGAGGCCAACGGTCTGGGCGTCGACGATCTCACCGCCGAGGCGCTGAAGGGCAATGCGGCATCCGACGCGCTGCGCAACGGGCGGATCGACGCGTTTTTCGTGGTGGCGGGTTATCCCACGGGATCGCTGGTCGAGCTGGCCTCGGCTGAGGATATCAAGCTGGTTCCGATCGCAGGAGAGGGCGCCAAGGCGCTCACCGACAAATACGGCTTCTTCGCGCAGAGCGAGATCCCCGCGGGCACCTATGAGGGTGTCGAGGCGACATCGACCGTCGCGGTCGGGGCGCAGTGGTTCACCTCGGCGGAAGAGGATGACGAGCTGATCTACCAGATCACCAAGGCGCTTTGGAACGACAACTCGCGCAAGCTGCTGGATGTGGGTCACGCCAAGGGCAAGACAATCACGCCCGATACCGCCCTGAGCGGCGTCGGCGTTCCGCTGCACGCAGGCGCCGAGCGCTTCTATCGTGAGGCCGGCCTGCTGGAATAAGCCTTCGGACGGTATGTTCCCGACCCGGTCGCCCATGGGCGGCCGGGTTTTGTCTTTGATATTGCGATGATCTCAAGCCCTGACGGACCCGACCATGTCTCAGTATGATCCCGACCATGAATTGACGCCCGAAGAGCTTCACGAGATCGAGCGCAAGTTCGATCCCGAACTGGCCTTCAGGCCCACGGGCAAGGTCATCGGGATCGCCATCAGCGCCGCGCTTGTGGCGATGTCGGTCTATCATTTCTATGCCTCGGGCTTTGCGCTGGTGCGCGAGTTGCTGCATCGCGGGATCCATTTGTCTTTCGTGCTGGGGCTGGTGTTCCTGCTGTTTGCATGGCGGCGATCCCTGAGCACCGATCTGCCGAAACCTGCGTGGTACAGGATCAACGGGGTGCCTGTCGTGGATATCCTGCTGGCCTGTCTGGCGGTGGGGGCGTCGCTGTATCTGCCGCTGCTGCCGCCCGAGATCGTGTCGGTGCGGGTTGGCAATCCGTCGTCCTTTGATGTGGTGATGGGCACGGCCCTGCTGCTGCTGACGCTCGAGGCCACGCGGCGCTCGGTCGGCTCGACGCTGCCTCTGATCGCGCTGGTCTTCGTGGCCTTTGCGCTTTTCGGGCCATGGGCGCCGGGGGCGCTCAAGCATGGGGGGGTGGCCTGGGAGGGGCTGATCAACCATCTCTACATGACCAATCAGGGGATCTATGGCATCGCCATCGGGGTGATGGCGCAATATGTGTTCCTGTTCATTCTGTTCGGCGTGCTGGCCACTCGGATCGGGCTGGGGCAGCTGTTCATCGATCTGGCCATGGTGGTGGCGGGGCGCTATGCGGGTGGGCCGGCCAAGGTGGCGATCTTCTCGTCGGCCTTCATGGGCACCATATCCGGATCGAGCATCGCCAACACGGTGACGACCGGCGCGCTGACCATCCCGGCGATGAAAAAGGTGGGATATCCGCCGCATTTCTCGGGCGCGGTCGAGGCGACCTCATCCACCGGCGGGCAGATCACGCCGCCCATTCTGGGGGCTGCGGCCTTCATCATGGTGGAATACCTGGAAATTCCGCTGCGCGATGTTTTGGCAGCCGCCCTGTTCCCGGCCTTGCTGCATTATTTCGGCATCTTCATCATGGTGCATCTGGAAGCCCGCAAGCTGGGCCTGCGCGGGCTGAGGGCGGATGAGCTGCCCAAGATGGGGATCGTGCTGCGCCAGCATTGGCTGTCGGTCATTCCGCTGATCGTTCTGGTCTACATGATCCTGAGCGGCAAGACCCCGGATTTCGCGGCGGTCTATGGCATCATCGCCTGTGTCGTGATCGGGTTTCTGAACCCGGTCAACCGGCTGACCCTGCATGATCTGTGGACGGCGCTGGCGGATGGCGCGCGCAACACGCTTGCCGTGGGGGCGGCGGCGGCGACGGTGGGCATCGTCGTGGGTGTCGTCACGCTGACGGGTGTGGGCTTCAGGCTGGGCTATGTGGTGGTGCAGACGGCGACCGATATCGGCAATGTCGCCGGGAGCGTCTGGCCGCTGAGCCTGTTCACGATCGGTCAGTGGACGCTGTTCTTTTCGCTGATCCTGATTGCGGTGGCCTGCATCATCATGGGCGCGGGCATCCCGACCACGGCCACCTATATCATCCTTGTGGCGGTGGCGGCCCCGGCGCTTGGCCTGCTGCAGGTGGAGCCGATCGTCGCGCATTTCTTCGTGTTCTATTACGGTGTGCTGGCCGATATCACGCCGCCCGTGGCCCTTGCGGCCTATGCGGCGGCGGGGATCGCGGGGGCCAACCCGTTCAAGACCGGCAACACCGCGTTCCGGCTGGGCATCGCAAAGGCGCTGGTGCCTTTCGTCTTCGTCTATTCCCCGGCGCTGTTGATCGTCACGGACGGGTTCACCTGGGCTGCGTTCACGGTGACGCTGGCGGGGGCGATGATCGGGATCGCCGGGCTTGGCGTGGCGTTCTCGGGGTTTTTCCTCACGCATATGTCGCGGCTGGAACGCTGGTGGGTCGGGCTCGTGTCGCTGCTCTTCATCGCGCCGGGCCTGACCACGATGGCGGTGGGTCTTCTGCTATGGGCGCCGGTTGTCTTCGTTCAGATGACAAAACGCGCCAAGTCCGTGTAGCCGCTGGCATCCAAGCGGTGACCGGGCGGTCAGACCCGGTTTTCCAGGGGCGTCTTGCCGTTCATCGACAGGCGTTCGGCCATTTTGAGCCCACGGCGCACCGGGATCAGGGGCCGCGCGGGCAGGGGGGCGCCGTAGGTGTCGGGATCGGCCAGTTCGGGGAACAGCGTGAAGATTTCCTCGCGCGCGGCGGGAGACACGGACTTGAGCGCCTCGGGGCCTGTGAACAGCGACTCGGTCGGGGCGCCTTCGGAGAAGATCACCTGATGACGGTCGAACAGGATGTGCCAGTATTCGACGCCATCCGGGGCCTCATCGACCTCGACACCATGCAGCGCCACAAGCGCCTTGGCTGGCACGAGCACCTCGTCGGTCTGGAACATGCGGCGCGTCACCTTGGAGCGCATGAGCACCCGATGCTGAGGTGAGACCACCAGATCGCGGACCGGCAAGTTCGGGCTCAGCGCGCCTTCGCGAATGCGGATCGGCCGGAGCTTGGGATTGGCGGTCAGTTCCGCCCCGCTGAGCTTGCGCGAGCCGATCCAGCGGATGGGCTGATAGCCGTCATCCATCGTGATGGCACGATCCGAGGTGGTCAGCTCTTCGACGGGAACTTCGCCGCGGTCTGTCGCGATCAAGGTGCCGCGCGTGAAACAGACGACGAAATTCTCGATCTCGGAGAAATTGATGGTGACGAGGTCGCCATTGGCGTCGAAATAGGTGGCTGTGCCGCTTTCGCTGGCAGGATCGTCGCCGGTATAGGTGATGTCCACCGGCCCCAGCCCGGTCAGGACAAGGGTGTCGCCTGCGGTCTCGCCGCCTTCGCCGCCGGTGATGGTGATGGTGCCGGGGCCGTCGGTGATCGATTGATCGATGGTGAAAATGTCGTCGCCGTCGCCGCCCGAGGCGGTGTCATTGGCCGAGACGATCAGGCTGTCGTTGCCTATGTCGCCCTCGAGCAAGTCAGCGCCAGCCCCCCCATCGAGCGTGTCATTGTCCATCTCGCCCAACAGGGTGTCATTGCCGGCGCCGCCTTGCAGCAGGTCGTTGCCTTCGCTGCCCCGCATGTCGTCGTTGCCGTCGCCGCCGAAGACGAGGTCATCGCCTGTGTCCCCATCGAGAAAATCATCCCCGAGGCCACCTTCGAGACTGTCATTGCCGTCGCCGCCGCGCAGATCATCATTGCCGGTGCCGCCGGTGACGGTGTCGTCGCCGGCGCCGGCATCGACGAAATCATTGCCCGCGCCGCCGTCGACAACGTCATTGCCGCCACCTGCGCGGATGTCATCATCGCCGCCATTGCCGAGGATCGTATCGGCGCCTTCGGTGATCGCGTCCCCTTCGGCGTCGGCAAAGCCAACCGGCATGAACTGACCGGCTTCGGTGCCGTCCACCGCGTCGGTGAGGATCAGTTCGATGCCTTCGAAGGTCAGGGTTTCCCCCGTGGAGAAGGTAACGACACCGCGCACGGCGCCGGGATCGTTCGGGTCGTCCTCTTTCTGGATCTGCACGACATCGGCGCCGCGCAGATCGAGCGTGTCGAGATCCGTTGTCCCTTCGGCGCCGCCGAAGACCACATCGCCTGCCGCATCGGCGGTGGGGTCGTCGGTCGTGACGAAATTGTTGTCGGCGGTGAAGAAATCATTGCCAAGACCGCCCACCAGCGTATCCGCGCCGGCACCGCCGACCAGCGTGTCGCTGCCCGCGCCACCCTGAACAAGGTCGTTGCCGTCGTCGCCAGCGACGAAATCCGCGCCGTCGCCACCATCGAGCGTGTCGTTGCCGTCCTGGCCGCCCATGAAGTCGTCACCGGCGCCGCCGAACATCTGGTCGTCGCCCGCGCCGCCCAGCAGGTCGTCATTGCCCGCGTCGCCGGAGAGGACATCGTTCCCGTCATCGCCGCGCAACGCGTCGTTGCCGTCTCCGCCGATCAGCGTGTCATTGCCCGCGCCGCCCTCGACGAAATCATCGCCTGTGCCGGCATCAACGCTGTCATCGCCACCGCCCGCCGCGACGCTGTCATTGCCGTCGACGGTCACGATCGTATCGGCGCCTTCGGTGACCCGGTCGCCCTGCGCGTCGATGAACCCGACATTGATGGTGTCTGCCGAGGATGTGCCATCCACAGTGCCGTCTGCGTCGGTCAGGACCGTCTCGATCTCGGAGAAGGCGATGGTGACCGGATCGCCGCCCGTGTTGGTATAGGTCGCCGTGCCGCTTTCGCTGATGCCGGTGACAGGATTGAAGGTCGGATCACTGCTGTTGTAGACCACGTCGACCGGCCCCAGCCCCCGCAGGTCCAGCGTATCGCCAGCCGTCTCGCCGGTTTCGCCGCCGGTGATCGTGGCGTTGCCGCCCGTGGGCAGGCTCGGGTCGACAAGGAAGATGTCGTCGCCATCGCCGCCGCTGGCCGTGTCATCCGCGCCTAACGCGAAAGAATCCGCGCCCGCGCCGCCGACGAGGGAATCCGCGCCTTCGCCACCCGCAAGCGTGTCGTTGCCATCGCCACCGAAGATCTGGTCGTTGCCGGCACCGCCGCGCAGGTCGTCATTGCCCTCATCGCCGTTGATCGTGTCATTGCCCGCACCGCCTTCGGCAAAGTCGTCGCCTGTGCCGCCTGAGATGAAGTCATCTCCATCCTCGCCGCGCAGGTCGTCATTACCAGCGTCCCCAAGCAGCACGTCATTATCGAAGCCACCGGATAGCTGGTCGTTGCCGTCCCCGCCGAACAGGGTGTCGATACCGGCACCGCCGAACAGCTGATCGTCGCCGGCATCGCCGCGCAGGTCGTCATTGCCGTCGTCACCATTGACGTTGTCATTGCCCGTGCCGCCGTCGAGGAAGTCATCGCCGATGCCCCCCGACAAGAAGTCGTCGCCATCCTCGCCGCGCAGGTCGTCATTGCCCGCATCACCAAAGAGCACGTCATTATCGAAGCCACCGGCCAGCAGGTCGTTGCCATCGCCGCCGAACAGGGTGTCGATACCGGCACCGCCGAACATCTGGTCGTCGCCCGCATCGCCGCGCAGGTCATCATTGCCGTCGTCGCCGTTGACGTTGTCATTGCCCGTGCCGCCTTCGAGGAAGTCGTCGCCGATGCCGCCCGACAGGAAGTCGTCGCCGCTCTCGCCGCGCAGGTCGTCATTGCCCGCATCGCCAAAAAGCGTGTCATTGTCCCCGCCCCCGGCCAGCAGGTCGTTGCCGTCCCCGCCGCTCAGCGCATCAAAGCCGCTGCCGCCGAACAGCTGATCGTTGCCCGCGTTTCCGCTGAGGCTGTCATTGCCGTCGTCGCCATTGAGATTGTCGTTGCCCGTGCCGCCTGCGACCACGTCATTCCCGGTACCGCCCGACACGAAATCATCGCCGCCGGCGGCGTCTATGGTGTCGTCGCCGCCATTGCCAAAGATCGTGTCCGCATTGTCGGTGATCAGATCGCCCTGGGCATCCGAGTAGCCCAGGGGCATCGACTCGCCCGTTTCGGCACCGTCCACGATGTAGTTGCCGTAAACCGCGTCGATCTCGAACAGATCCTGGGTATCCGTCAGTGTCAGGACCGGGGTGGTGCCTGTGGTCGGATCGGGATCGCTGTCGGCGGCGGCATCCCCGACATTTGCGGTTGCAAGACGCTGGCTTTCTGCGGTGGTGGGGAAGACGACACGGTAGTCGCCGGCGGCGAGGCCCGTGAAGCTGTAGGTGCCATTGGGATCGGTTGTGGTTGTCGCAATGACGGTCCCGCCGGAATCCAGAAGCTGGATGGTCTGACCGGCGATGCCGAGGTCGAAGCCACCGAAACCGTCGTTTTCGGTATTGTCGAGGTTGCTGTCCGAGACGATGCGGCCGTTGATCGACGCCATGTCAGACCCCCCCGCGCAAGGACGGGCGGACCGCTGCCGTCAGGCCGAGCAGGGCCAGGGTGCGGGCATGAGCCAGCCTGTGTGCGGCCGAGAGCCGGGACAGGGACGCATGGCGAGAGTTGTCCGGCAGACTACCTTTGCCGGGCGCACAGATACGCCGGCGCCAATAGCACCGGGTTTGGGCTTGACAGACAAGTTCCATATCGCAAGTCGCGAACGCCATACCATTCCTCCGAAGGCGCCGAACAGCCCTTCACAGAGCTGCAACGGTCACCTGCACACAACATTTAGCGTCTGCGTCAGGCTGTCCGGATCGGTCCGGCGGCCTGACGCCACATCACGCTCAATGGATGCTCCCGAGTGCTTCGATAGTCCATCCAAGGGGTTTCGATTTTCGAAAAAACCAAGCCGGAAGTAGCTAAATTCAAGGGAGATTTCAGTGCGATTTAGAGGGGCTATTCAAAAGTAGTGCATAGCTTTAAGCATATGAATTAAAACAGAAAAATACGGAAAATTGGGGGTCTCGGAGGAGTGGGTGCCATGCCCGGCAAAACATGTCAAATTTGAGATGTGGCCTAAACGACTCGGCGTTCCGACGGGTCGAAATTCCAGCATCACAATCCGGCTGCACTCCCAACATTTGAGCGATTTCGTGTGGTCACAATTGGCCGGATCGCACCAATATATTGACACAAAATGGACGCCATCCGAATCACTTGCCTTGTGGCAGGTCCAGGTCTGTCGGGGGTGCCGGGATTGAAGTTCGGACTTCGCGGTGTCCGACATAGGCGTATCTGTATCCCGCCCCTGCGCATGGGGAGACCCGCCGGAGGTATCGATCTCGGCCTTGGGGCCGGTTGCGGGTCCGGTTGCGCCTGTCATCTGCGATGCAGGTGGGACGAAGGTGACGAGAAGCCCGGCAAACTACCAATACACTGCAATTTGCTTGACCTCGGCCGCGCCACTCACTTGCGGCTTCCGTTAAAATAAACTGCTATTGAAATACCTGTTCTCACCTTCGTCCCACGTGAACCTTAGAATCATGATTTCCTTGTAGGAATGTGTGGATTCACACATATGAGAAATAAGCCGCTTGTTTAGAGTGATGTGGGTAGTGGTGTGCAAGAGTTGTCCGTGACCGACCATTCCGTTCTTATCATCGAGGATCGGGCCGATATCGTCGCCCGTCTGAGCGATGCGATCAACGTGACGGAGGGGCTGACCCTTGTGGGCTGCGCCTCGACGCTGGATCAGGGGCTCAACCTGCTGTTCGATCTAAAGCCGCGTATCCTGCTGGTGGATATCGGATTGCCCGACGGGTCGGGGGTGGAGGCCGTGCACGCCTGTGCTGCCGCCGACTGGCTGGTCGATGCGGTGGTCGTGTCGATCTTCGGGGACGAGGCCCGGGTTCTGGAGGCGATTCAGGCCGGGGCGAAGGGATATCTTCTCAAAGGCGCTGATCTTGGCCAGATCGGCACCGATATCCTGTCTGTTCTGGACGGTGGCAGCCCGATCAGCCCCGGTATCGCCCGCCATCTTCTGGCGGTGGTCAAGGATGGGGGCACGGGCTCTGTGGAACCGGGTCTGTCCCCCCTGACCGAGCGCGAGGCCGAAATTTTGCAGGCGGTGGCAAGGGGATACAAGCGCCACGAGATCGCGCAACACCTGGGCATCAGCGCCGGGACGGTGGGCAATCACATCACGTCGATCTATCGCAAGCTCGAGGTGAGCACCAATATGGAAGCCGTGGCGCGCGCGTCGAAGAAAGGCTTCCTGTGATCCGGTGGAGCGTCGTCGCCTTTGTCGGCGTGGGGCTGTGGACTGCCGTGTTGCTGGCCATCTTGTTCGCGCTGAACATCGGCCAGATTCGCGACATTCCGGGGGCAGTTAAGGTTCAGCAGGTGATGCTGTGCGACGGGCCGGCCTGTGCCAGCGGTGACATGGTGGATCTGCCGTTTTCCTCGCCCATCCGTTTTGATCCCGAGCCCACGACCCTGCACATGCGCGCCACGCTTGAGCACGTGACACCGGCTGAAGGTGTGAACGCGGTTTATTTTCCCAAGCTGGCCGATAATGTCGATGTGCGGGTCAATGGGCAGCTTCTTCATCCCAACACGCTTCCGTACCGGTTGTGGAACACGCCTCTTTTGGTGACTTTGCCGGGGCCTCTGGTGGCAACACGAGAGGTGCAGATCGAGCTGGCCCTGCACGGGATGCCGTCCGAGGGGCTGGATCTTCATCCGTTCTTCTTTGGGCCAAAGGACATTCTGCAGCCATACCAGGCGTCGCGGTCCTTCTTCGGTCAGGGGCTGGCGAGGTTCGCACTGGGGTTGATGTGTATCCTGGCCGTGGCGTTGCTGGTGGTGTGGATGTTCCGGCGCAAGGATCACGAATACCTTTGGCTGGGGCTGTCCTGTGCCACGGCGATGATCACGCTTGTGCATTTCGGATATGGGGTGGCGTCCGAAGAATACCGGATCTGGACAATATCGTGGACGCTGTCGCCGGCGCTTTATACGCTTTTTTTGTTGAAATTCCTGTTTCGCTTTCTGGGCTTCACATCGCGTTTGCCGGAGCAGATACATGCCGTCACGCTGATACTCTATGTCAGTTTGATCTTGTTGCTTCCGCTGGAATACACGTTTGCGGTGTCGCTGTGGGGCAATGTGCTGATCACCGTGCCTGCGGCGTATTTCGGTCTGTTGGTGGTCTGGAGCAACCGGCATCTGATGACCCGAAGGGATTTCGGTGTGTTCTTCCCCTGCCTGAATATTGGCACGATCATGGGGGCTTACGAGCTTTACATGATGTTGCACGAGGCCCCGGTGCGGACCATGCATCTGTTTCATTTCATGCCGCTTGTGATGTCGCTTGCGGGTATCTGGCTGATCCTGTCGCGGTTGATCCAGTCCTTGAAGGATTACGAGGACCTTACGGCGTCGCTCAATAATCGCATCATCGAGAAATCCGAAGAACTGGAGGCTAGTTTTGCCGAACTGGCGGAAATCCGGCAGCGTGAGGCGATTGCCGCCGAGCGCGGCCGCATCATGCTGGACCTGCATGACGGGATCGGGGGGCAGCTTGTCAGCACGCTGTCCTATATGCGCCGCAATGACGTGGGCGATGACAAATGCCGCCTTGCGCTGGAGGATGCGCTGCGCGATCTGGCGCTGATGCTGGACAGCATGGAAAACCACGACAGTCTGGTGACACTTCTGGGGATGCTGCGCACCCGGCTGGAGGGCTTGCTGAGCGAGAATGGCATCGAATTCGACTGGCAGGTGCAAGGCGAGCCGCAGCTGCGGAATTCCGGGCCGTCGCAGGCCCTGAACCTGTCACGGATCGTGCAGGAGGCCATTACAAACGTCATCAAGCACGCACAGGCGGATACGATCACGATTTACGTGGACGAAAACAGGATCCGGATTTCCGACAATGGCGTGGGTTTCGTGGCGGACGATCCGGGGATCGCCGAAAACCCGTCGCACGGGTTGGCCAATATGAAGCGCCGCAGCCAGTTGCTTGGGGCGCGGTTCTCGATTTCAAGCTCGCCCAAGGGCACGGATGTCATGCTTGACTTCGCATGATGGCACGCCGTTTGTCGTGATCGGGTGATTGGCCCGTGGTGGCGATCACATGCCGCTTGAAAAAAGAAACGCCATGTATCCTGCATAGAGAGCCAGCATCAGGCCGCCCCAGATCCGCCCGATCGATTTGGTCGCGAACAGGAGTGCCAGCAGCAGGATGCTGGCCGCAAGCATGATCGGCGCATCGATATCGCGGAACCGGGCCGTGACCTCGATGGGTTGAATGACAACCGTAACCCCAAGAATTGCAAGGATATTAAAGATATTCGAGCCGATGACATTGCCCAGAACGACATCTGAATGACGGCGGATGGCCGCGACGATGGCGGTGGCAAGCTCGGGCAGGGATGTGCCGATCGCAACCAACGAAAGGCCGATGACCGCGTCCGGAACGCCGACATCGCGGGCGATGTTGACCGCCCCCTCGACCAGCAGATCGGCCCCGAACACCAGCGCCGCGATACCGCCCAGTGCAAGAACGGGCGGCAGCCATGGGCGCGAGAGGGGGATATCCTCGAATTCTGCGGCCTCGTGCTGGAATGTCCTGGCCAAGCGGTCCCGCCGTTCCAGCCAGTAGCTTGCAAAAAGATAGCCCGCCAAAACCACCAACATCGCGATGCCTTGGGTCTGGGTGATGACGGCGGCTTGCATCAGCGCAAGGGCGACAAGCGAGACGAGCGTTGCGATCAGTGCCTCGCGCAGCGCAGAGCGGTTCCACCCGATGATCGGGGCGATCAGCGCCGCTATGCCGATAATCAGCAGGATGTTGGCGATGTTCGAGCCGACGACATTGCCGAGCGCGATCTCCGGCGCCCCGTCGAGAGCCGCATTGACCGATACCAACAGCTCCGGTGTCGAGGTGCCAAAGCCGACAATAACAAGCCCGATCAAGAGCTTGGAGATACCCATGCGTTCCGCCAAGGCGACCGAGCCGCGCACCAGCCCCTCGCCGCCGACAAACAAAAGACCAAGGCCGCCGGCAACCAGAAGGAGATCATCAAGCATGCAAGTTCCTGTTCGCTGCATATCGGCAGTGATGATCAAACGCCGCACTGACACACGTAAGATGAAGATTGGCAAAAAGAAACACGGCTATCAGAAATTTGTCGCAAGGCGTTGGTAATAAGGCGATATGACCAAGCACGTTTGGGTTGCAATTGGATGCGTGGAGCATGATATCCCGGCCAAGACCTTGAAAGGGAAGACATGCAGCGCGGGGATGAGAGAAAACGCAGGCCTTCGCTGTCGCTGCCGATCCTGCGGACATCGCGGAGTCAGCATCTGGCGGGGACGCTGACGCTTGGCAATCTGCTGTCGGAGCTTGGGGAGGCGTCGTTCGGATGGGCGATCGTTGTGTTTTCTTTGCTGACACTTTTGCCGCTTCCGCCGGGGGCCACGCTGATAACGGCGCTGCCGCTGTTGGTCACGACGGGGCAAATGATGCTGGGATATCCGCATGTTAAGCTGCCCGGGCGACTGGCGCGGCTGAGCATCGAGCAAGAGAAACTTCGGCGCACGGTGTTGCGTCTGAGGCCGGTGACGCGGCGGTTGGAGAGGGTGCTGACGCCGCGCTACTCGGCGTTTTTTGCGCGGCGCAATGAGCGGCCGATGGGGCTTTTGCTGTTCGTGATCGCCTTCGCGTTGTTTCTGCCCTTGCCGCTAAGTGGTTGGTTTCCTGCGATTTCCTTGTTTGTTGTGGGGGTTGGGCTGGTGGAGCGGGATGGGCTGGTCAGTCTGTTGGGGCTTGGCTTTGGTGTGGCCTCGGTGATGCTGACGGCGGTGATCCTGATTTCGATTGTTATTGAAGCGGATGCGATGCTTCATTGATGTGATGCTTTAGCTTCGCCAGATAAATATCTTTGCAATATATGGAAAATGAGATGCCCTATGGGAAGTGAGGTGGGGGTCATGTCCGGGATCAGCGCCCTTTGGCGAGGGGATGTATCGCTGTCCGAGGCGTTCTGGACCTGGGCGCTGATGCTGGGGCTTGCTGTCAATGCAGTCACAAGTATAGCATTCATGGCGTTGATTTCATTTGATTATCCAATCCCGGCATTGCTTGTCGGCTATGGGATTTCGCTGCCTTACAACATGGTTGCGGTGGTCGGGGTCTGGCGTGCGGCCGCGCGATATGAGGGGCCGACGCTGCATGCGGATCTGGCACGCGGGGGGACGGTGGCGCTGATGGCGATATTGAGTGTCACCTGACGGGGCGCGCGGGTGCGGGATGTGTAGGGTTCGTACCAATCCTACGCGGGTTTCGTACAAAATCGGGGGCTGCCCGGCGCATTTGTGTCCCTTTGGTACGCAACTGCCCGAGAGGGTGCCGAAAGACCCACTCAGCCAAAAGCGCAGAGCGCCGGCATTTTGAGACCGGCATCGGCCAGTGTGCGGTCGATCCAGCTGACCTGATCGCGGTCGACACGTTTTCTTGCGGCGCGGGTCTTGAGGATCGGGCGGGCCAGTGTGAAACTCTCCAGCGAGCCGGCGGTCGCCTTGAGCAGACAGTGCCGCAGCGAGCGCCGGTTTTCGGCGGACAGTGCGCGCAACGCCATGCGTCCGGGAAAGAAGCTTTCGCAGGGCAGGCCATTGGCGACGATCACCTCATGCGCGGCAAACATGATGTGGTGATAGGTGACTTTGCGGCATCCTTCCATCTGACGCACGCCGGGCAGGCCCAAAAGGGCAATGGCGGGGGCGAAAACACCGGAGTGGTGATCGGTGTCGGGCAGCAGGATGCGATGCTGCGGGGATACCTTGAGGTCGGTCGCGGGCAGGCCGTGGCCCAAAGCGCCTGCCTTGATGATGATCGGCTTGTCGGAATGGGGCGAGGCATCCCAGGACATTTTTGTATGCGAAGCCCAGATCAGGGGGCGGAAGCCGTGGTCAATGGTGCGGACCATATCGCCCGCGGCCAGCTTTTCGACCGGCACGAGGCCGCGCGGCGTTTCGATCAGCGTGCCATCGGCAAAGCAGATCACGCCGGTATTGTCGGCGTTGAAAAACGTGGGCGAGGGGGAGGCGCCGGTAAAGACGATGCCTTCGTTGCCGGGGATGCCGTCGGTGTCGAATTGGGTGTTGTCCGAATAATCGACCGCGTTCCCTTGGGTGTCGGTGGTGTTCGACTGGCTCAGGATGCCGTCATCTGCCTGGTCAGCCCAGAGTTCGAACAAGTGGTCGTAAAAGCCGGACAGGTCGATGAAATCGTTGTTGGTGGTATCCCCGTCATTGATGGGGCCGGTATTGCCGGTGTTGAAATCCGAGATCGTGTCGAGCCCGTCGCCCGGTATATAGTTGAAAAAGTCATCGCCCGCCCCGCCGGTCAGAAGGTCATTGCCCAAGTCGCCGGTGATCGTGTCGTCGCCCTGGCCGCCGGTAATGGTGTCGTCGCCGTCAAAGCCCCACAGATCCACCCCGACGAGATCGCCGGAGGCGTCGATCGTGTCGGCCCCCGACGAGCCTTCGATGGCTTCGATGCTGGAAAAGATGCCCTGATCGGGGTTGGCGTCGAGATCGGTATAGGTGCCGGTTCCGGTGCCGGTGAAGAGCACGTTCAACGGGTCATCCGAGCTGGCGGCCGAAAGCGTATCGGTCCCGCTGCCGCCGTCGATGGTACTGTCGCCGAAGCCGACGAAGAACAGATCGTCACCCGCGCCGCCCGACAGCGTGTTGTTGCCGTTGCCTTCGGTCAGGGTGTCGTCGCCATCGCCGGTGTCGATGTCGATATCGTCGGTGATGAAATTGCCGTTGAAGATATCGCCCTGATCGGTGAAGACGATCTCTTCGATCTCGGTGAACGCGGCGGAGTTGGCCCCGAGGGTCACGGTGCCGCTTTCTCCGCCCGTCAGGGTGAAGGTGATGCCGCTCCCGGTGATCCCGGAGGCATCCAGCACGTCCACGTCGAGCCCGTCGGTATCTTCGCCGCCGAAAATGACATCATTGCCGAAGTCATTGGACAGCTGGATGCGGTCGCTGCCGCCGGCGGCGAAGATCTGGTCATCCCCCGTGCCGCCATCGATCGTGTCGTTGCCATCGCCTGTCGGGTCCGGCGGGGAGGTCACGGTGACGCTGATGTTGTCGATCACCAAATCGGTGTTGACGGTGCCGGTGGAGGTGGGGTTCGAGAAGCGCAGGGTCGTGGCGGTGCCGGTCGCGGTGAAATCAATCGTGATCGTCTGGCTGGTGCCGTTGGCGACAACGACGGTCTGGGTGCCGAGCACCAGCCCGCTTGCGTCGAGTATATCGACCACGAGGGTGTGAGAGGCGACGGCGCTACCGTTTTCGGCGGCATCGACAGACAGCTGATAGTCGACGCCGGGTTGGGTGGTGACAGTCTGTTGGGCCACACCGCCGACGCCACTGTCTGCGGCATTGAAGCCCAGAAACCCGTCATAGGCAAAGGTGCTGCCACCGCCGCTGATCGTCCAGCCAGCGGTCGTGTTCGTGGCGAAATCGCCGTTGACCACATCGACATCGGCAAAGGGGCCCGTGTCGCCCAGGATGGTGTCGTTGCCGGCGCCGCCAAGAAGGGAGTCGTTGCCGCCTCCGCCGAAGAGGGCATCATTGCCGGAACCGCCATCGAGCGTGTCGTCGCCGTCGATCTCATCGCCGGGCAGGGTCGTGACGGCGATGTTGTCGAGCACAAGATCGGTGGTCACGGTGCCGGTGGATGTCGGGTTCGTGAAGCGCAGCGTCGTGGTATCGGTGGCCGCGGTGAAATCGACGGTGACGGTCTGGGTGGTGGCGTCATCGACAAGAACCGTCTGGGTGGCGATCACCTGGCCGGTGCTGTCGAGGATGTCCACGACCAGCGTATGCGTGGCGGCACCGCCGCCGAATTCGGCGGCATCGAGCGAGAGCTGGAAGCGCGCGCCGGGCTGGGTGGCGACGGTCTGTTGGGCGACGCCGCCAAAGCCGCTGTCACTGGCGTTGAACGCGAGGATCCCGTCATAGGAGAAGGTCGCGCCGCCGCCGCTGATCGTCCAGCCGGTGGTGGAGTTGTTGGCGAAATCACCGTTGGTCACCGCAACGGTGGTGGGGCCGGCATTGTCGCCGTAAAGCGTATCGTCGCCGTCGCCACCAGCCAGCATGTCATTGCCGATATTGCCGGCGATCAGGTCATTGTCGGCGCCGCCATCGACGATATCGTTGCCTGCGCCGGCAAAGATCGTGTCCGCGCCGCCATTGCCGAAGATGACGTCATTGCCATCGCCGATGCGGTCGCCGTCGGTGTCGGTATAGCCCGGCGCCATCTGTTCGGCGGTCGCCGCGCCATCGACGGGCTCGGCGAAGTCGGTGGCGAGCCGGTCGGTTGCCGGCTCGATGGTGTTGGAGATCAGGCTGTCGAGGGTCAGGGACTGGATCGGGCCTGCTTCGAGGAGGGCTTGCTGACCGGTGGCGCCGGTCTCGGGGGGGAGCAGGAACAGATCGCCCGTCGTGGCCTGCGCCAGCGTCACCTCGAGCGTGGCGGAGGTGCCATCGGCATAGGTGATGGTGGCCAGATAGGTGGCGGCCCCGTCGATGGTGAAGGTGGTGCCGTCGACCGAGAACTGGTCGTTGGCGGTGGCGTTGTCGGTGTCGTATTGCGCGCCGCCCGAGACCAGGGCGAGGGTGCGGACGTCGTTGAAGAGGGGAGCACCGCTGCTGCCATAGGTCGTACCGACCAGATCGGCTGCCGCGTCCGAGATGTTGTCCGATTCCGTTGTGTCGATCTCGGTCGGGCTGATCCCCAGAGAGATGACTTCAAAACTCGTTGCCATTGCTTACTGCCCACTCATACTCAATTCCGGAAGGGGCCAAGCGATCTTTATGCGCCGCTCTTTCATGTCGTATGCGGCAGTGCCAAAATCGGCATCCGACGCATCAAGAACCCAAATTCCGAACAGTCGTCCTTTATTCTCAGGTTTTGTCTCGAATTGAAAACAATATCCTATGAGAATGTGGTGACATTGTGGCAGGGTCTGAAAAAAGTAAAGTTGAGGATGGTTGAGGCAACCTGGGCGTGTGGAGCGGCGCCTTGTGCGGAAAACAAGGGGATTTCGGGCTGGGCGTGCCCTAAGTCGAAAGTCGGCGAGAACGGTGATGTCGCGCAGGGCGCGCGCGTGCAGGTGGGTCAGAGCGCAATGATCGAACGGAGCCCTGCATGTCGCGAAACGCTTTATTGGCTCAGCATGTCCTTGAGCGTGAGGTTGGAGGTATCGGTCACGTCGAAACGCAGGGCGGAGTGCAGTTCGACAAGATGGCTGCGCATCAGCTCTTCTGCCTCGTCGGCATCGTTGCGTTCGATCGCGTCGATCAGGGCGTTGTGACAGCTCTCGTCGCAGCGCGTGCTGGAGCGGGTCCAGTAGAGCGCGATGATGAGAGAAGAGCGGGACACGAGGTTTTCGATCATCCCGGCGATGGTGCGCTGATTGGCGATCTGAGCGATCATCACGTGAAAGCGTCCCGATAGCCGCAGGGCACGGCCCGATTCATTGCGGCTCATGGCGTCGTGTTCTTCCTGCGCGTGACGGCGCAGGGCGCGGATGTCGGACTTGTTGGCATGGAGCGCCGCCTCGCGGGCGGAGCGCGGCTCCAGCAATTCGCGGGCCTCGAACACCTCGCGGGCCTCGCGGGGGGAGGGGTTGGCGACGCTGGCACCGCGATTCGGTCGCAGTGTCGCGAGGTGGGAATGCGCAAGCGCCTGCAGCCCGCTGCGCACGATGGTGCGCGACACGCCGTAGAATTCGGCCAGATCGGTTTCCGCCAGACGGGTGCCGGGGGGCAGGCGCTGTTCGAGGATGGCCTGTTCGACGCCTGTATAGACGGGGTTTTGCACAAACTCGGCTTCGATTCTGCTGGCGAAGTCCGCTTCTTGTTGCGACATGCTCATGGGGTGCCCGTTGACGGTTGTATACAGTTTATATCGCCCTTTGTGGCCTTTTTGAATTCAATTGTCATCCCCTGTTTCATACCTGCGGGCTGGGCGCCATTTCACGCCTTGTAAACAGGCATTTCACATCGTGATTGAACAAAAAAAGGGCATCTGTGAACTTTTTTAATTGAAAACGTATACAATCCGGTAATCATTTGTCGACGTGGCCGGGCGGCATCTCATTGTCGCTGCAGGGACACGGCCAATGACTGCGGCTCGGTCCGGACGTTCAACAGGAGTTATGACATGAGGACTATCTTGTACCGATCCTCTGCGATCGCATTGACGGCAGCCGTTCTGGCGGCTGGACCGGTCTGGGCCGAAAAGACCCTGACAATCGGCATGACGGCGGCGGATATTCCGCGCACATCGGGCCAGCCCGATCAGGGCTTCGAGGGCAACCGGTTCACCGGTATCCCGATGTATGACGCGTTGACGCATTGGGATTTGTCGTCGGAAACAGAGGCGAGCGGCATCGTGCCGGGCCTTGCGACCGCTTGGGAAGTGAACCCCGATGACACCACGAAATGGACCTTTACCCTGCGCGAGGGTGTGACGTTCCATGACGGATCCCCGTTCAATGCCGATGCGGTGGTGTGGAACGTGCAGAAGGTGCTGGATGAAGCTGCGCCGCATTTCGCCCCGGATCAGGTGGGCGCCACGAAGTCGCGGATGCCGACGCTGGCCTCGGCGCGGGCAATCGACGAGCTGACGGTCGAGCTGACCACGACGCAGCCCGACAGCTTCCTGCCGCTGAACATGACGATGCTGTTCATGGCCTCGCCGACCCATTGGCAGGCGCTGTATGACGCGGTGGATGCGGCGATCACCGACCCGAAGGAACGCGCGGCTGCGGCGTGGACGGCGTTTACGTTCGATCCGTCGGGCACCGGCCCGTTCGAGGGCGATCTTTTCGTGCCGCGCGAGCGCTTCGAGATGGTGAAGAACGAAAATTACTGGGATCCGGCGCGCACGCCCAGCATCGACCGCGTCGTTCTGGTGCCGTTGCCCGATGCCAATGCCCGCACAGCGGCGCTGCTGTCGGGGCAGGTGGACTGGATCGAGGCGCCAGCACCGGATGCGATCCCGCGTATCCAGAGCGAAGGCAACGTGATCTATTCGAACCCGCAGCCGCATGTCTGGCCGTGGCAGTTGTCGTTCCACGAAGGCTCGCCCTGGTTGGACAAGCGGGTGCGTCACGCGGCCAACCTGTGTGTCAACCGCGAGGAGCTTCAGGTTCTGCTGGGCGGGTACATGGGCATTCCCAAGGGCTCGGTCGAGCCGGGGCATCCGTGGTGGGGCAACCCGTCCTTCGACATTCGCTATGATCCGGACACGGCGCGCAGCCTGATGAGCGAAGCGGGTTTCTCGGCCGATAATCCGGTGAAGGTGAAGGTGCAGACATCGGCATCCGGTTCCGGTCAGATGCAGCCGGTCACGATGAACGAGTATGTCCAGCAGGGCCTGCGAGACTGCTTCTTCGATGTCGAACTGGACGTGATCGAATGGAACACGCTCTTCACCAACTGGCGCAAGGGCGCTGCGGATGAAAGCGCGCGCGGTGCGCATGCGATCAACGTGTCCTTCGCGACGATGGACCCGTTCTTTGCCATGGTGCGGTTCGTCTCGACCGGGACCTTCCCGCCGGTGTCCAACAACTGGGGTCTGTTCGGCAATGACGAGTTCGACGCGCTGATCGCGGATGCGCGGACGTCGTTTGCGGATGCGGATCGGGATGCGGCGCTGGGCCGTCTGCATACGCGGATCGTGGAAGAGGCGCCGTTCGTCTGGATCGCCCATGATGTCGGCCCGCGCGCCATGTCGCCGAAGGTCGGCAATGTGACCCAGCCGAAGAACTGGTTCATCGATATCGCGCCGATGACCATCGAAGAGTGATCCCTTGCACCCATCGGGGTCGTCCCTGCAAACGGGACGGCCCCCTTTTTGACAGGCTGACTTGCCCATGATTTCGTTCATCCTGCGCCGCGTCGTTTATACCATCCCGATCATGCTTGGCGTGTCGCTGGTCTGTTTCGCGCTGGTCCATATCTCGCCCGGTGATCCGCTGGTGTCGATCCTGCCGCCGGATGCGTCGGTGGAGTTGCAGGAACAGATGATGGCGATCTACGGCTTCGACCGGTCCTACCCTGAGCAATTCATGCGCTGGCTGGCGCTGGCGGTTCAGGGCGATCTGGGAAATTCGATCGCCACCGGGCGGCCTGTGGCGACGGAAGTGTTCAACGCGGTGGGCAATACGCTGATCCTTGCGGTGACGGCGACGATCATCGGCTTCACGCTGGGCGGTCTGTTCGGCTTTGTCGCGGGGTATTTTCGCGACAGCTGGATCGACAAGCTGGCCACCGCGATTTCGGTGATCGGCGTGTCGGTGCCGCATTACTGGCTGGGCATGGTGATGGTGATCATCTTTTCGGTCGAGCTGCGCTGGCTGCCGGCGACGGGCGCGGGGCCGGGCGGGTCGAGCCAATGGGTCTGGGACTGGGAGCATATGCAGTATCTGATCCTGCCGGCGATCACGATGTCGGTGATCCCGATGGGCATCGTGGCACGCACGGTGCGCGCGCTGGTGGCCGATATCCTGCAACAAGAATTCGTCTCTGGCCTGCGCGCCAAGGGGCTGCTGGATCGTGGGGTGCTGGCGCATGTCATCAAGAATGCGGCCCCCACGGCGCTGGCTGTGATGGGCCTGCAGCTGGGGTATCTGCTGGGGGGGTCGATCCTGATCGAGACGGTGTTTTCGTGGCCGGGCACGGGCTTCTTGCTGGGGCAGGCCATTTTCCAGCGCGATCTGCCGTTGCTGCAGGGCACGATCCTGGTGCTGGCGATGTTCTTCGTGATCCTCAACCTGTTGGTGGATGTGGCGCAGACCGCGCTTGATCCGCGCTTGCAAAGGGGCTGAGCCATGGCCATGACCGCAGAGAGCATCACGCAGCTTGCAACTGTCGAGAAATCACGAGGGTATTGGCGCTCGGTTGGCGTCCGGTTTTTGCGCGACAAGGTCGCGGTCTGTGCCGGGCTTGTCGCGGCGGGGCTGATCCTGATGGCGATCTTCGCGCCTTGGATCGCGCCGGCAGATCCTTTGGATGGCAGCATGATCAAGCGCCTGTCGCCCATCGGGACCGAAGGCTATCCGCTGGGCGCCGACGAGTTGGGGCGCGACATGCTGAGCCGGTTGATTTACGGCGCGAGGCTGTCGTTGTTCATGGGGGTCGTGCCCGTGTTGATCGCCTTTGCCATCGGCGGGGCCATCGGTATTGCCGCCGGGTATCTGGGCGGCTGGGTCAACACGATCACGATGCGCGTTCTGGATGTGCTGTATGCGTTTCCGTCGGTCCTTCTGGCGATCGCGATTTCGGGGGCGTTGGGTGCGGGTATCCTCAACGGGCTGTTGTCGCTGACGGTCGTGTTCATCCCGCCGATCGCGCGGGTGGCGGAAAGCGTCACCACGTCGGTGCGCAAGCTGGAATATATCGAGGCGGCGCAGGCCAGTGGCGCATCGAGCCTGCGGATCGTGCGCGATCACGTTCTGGGTAATGTGCTGGGGCCGATCTTCGTCTATGCGACAAGCCTTATCTCGGTGTCGATGATCCTTGCGGCGGGTCTGTCGTTTCTGGGGCTGGGTGTCAGCCCGCCGAACGCGGAATGGGGCCTGATGCTGAACACGCTGCGCAACGCGATCTATGTGCAGCCGTGGCTGGCGGCGCTGCCGGGTGTGATGATCTTTCTGACCTCGATCTCGTTCAACATGCTCAGCGATGGGTTGAGATCCGCCATGGATGTGAAGCAATGAAGCCCCCGATCCTGTCCGCCCACAACCTCGTCAAGCATTTCAACGCCGGCGGTTTCGGCGCGGGCCGCAAGGTGGTGCGCGCGGTCGATGATGTGAGTTTCGAGCTGGCCCATGGCGAGACCCTGGGTGTCGTCGGAGAAAGCGGGTGCGGCAAGTCCACGACTGCGCGTCTGCTGGTGCAGCTTCTGACACCCGATAGCGGCGCGGTGCGCTATGACGGCAAGGTGGTCGGCCCGGAATTGCCGCTCAAGGCGTTTCGCAGCAAGGTGCAGATGGTGTTTCAGGACAGTTTCGCATCGCTGAACCCACGCATGACGATGATCGACGCGGTGGCCTTCGGGCCGTCGGTGCATGGTGTCGCCAAATCTGAGGCGCGGCGCAAGGCGCAGGATCTGTTGGAACGGGTCGGGCTGGATCCTGCGCGTTTTGGCGGGCGATATGCGCATGAATTGTCAGGCGGGCAGCGCCAAAGGGTCAATATCGCGCGCGCGCTGGCCTTCGATCCGCAGGTGATCGTGCTGGATGAGGCGGTGTCGGCGCTGGATAAATCGGTCGAGGCGCAGGTGCTGAACCTGCTGATGGACCTGCGGCGCGAACGCGGTCTGACCTATGTGTTCATCAGTCATGACCTGAACGTGGTGCGGCATATCTCGGACCGGGTGATGGTCATGTATCTGGGGAGGTGGCCGAGATCGGCCCGGCCGAACGCCTGTATAGCGCGCCGCGCCATCCCTATACCGAGGCGCTTCTGGCGGCGATGCCGTCGCTTGATCCGGATCGGCGGACGCTGGAGGCGCCGCTTGCGGGCGATCCGCCCAACCCGATCGATCCGCCGCCGGGCTGTCGGTTCCATACGCGCTGCGCTCGGGCTTTCGCGCCGTGCGCAAGCCAGGTGCCTGCGTCCTATACACTTGGTGGAGGGCATGTCGCCGCTTGCCATCTCAACAATCCCAAGGAGCATGTTGCATGACGCCCGCCCCTTTGATGAGCGACACGCCCCTTGTGCGGGTGCGTGATCTGTGTGTGCGGTTTGCGGGCACACCGCCGGTGCATGCGGTCAATTCGGTCAGCTTCGATCTGGCGGCGGGCGAGGTGCTGGGCATTCTGGGGGAAAGCGGGTCGGGCAAGAGCGTGACGCTCAAGACCCTGTTGCGCCTGTTGCCGGAACGAAAGACCACAATTACCGGCACGGTCGAGGTGGAGGGGCAGGATATTCTGTCGTTGCAGGGGCGCGCGCTGGCCGATCATCGGGGCGGCGTGGCATCGATGATCTTTCAGGACCCGGCGCTGGCGCTGGACCCGGTCTATACGATCGGGCGTCAGATCGCGGAAACCGTGGTCCGTCATGAGGGGGTGTCCAACAGCGACGCCATGGCGCGTGCGCTGGAGATGCTGGAACTGGTCAGGATTCCGTCGGCAAAGCGGCGGTTGGACAATTACCCGCACGAGATGTCCGGCGGCATGCGGCAGCGCGCGATGATTGCGCTGGCGCTGGCGTGCAGACCCAAGTTGCTGCTGGCGGATGAGCCGACCACGGCGCTGGATGCCACGGTGCAGATCCAGATCCTGCTGCTGTTGCGCGAGTTGCAACAGGAGATGGGCATGGGGGTGATTTTCGTGACCCATGATATCGGTGTGGCGGTCGAGGTGTCGGACCGGCTGGCTGTGATGTATGCGGGGAGCTTTGTCGAAACGGGGTCGGTTGCGGATATCATCCGCGATGCAAGGCACCCCTATTCGAGGGGGCTGTTGGCGGCCAATCTTGTTGGTGCGGTGCCGGGGACGCGGCTGGATGCGGTGCCGGGCGCGCCGCCGCCGCTGAGCGCCTTGCCGGAGGGCTGTTCCTTTGCGCCGCGCTGTGCCCATGCGGAGCCCGCCTGCGCAATAAGCCCGCTGCCTGTCTGGACGGGTGGGGGTGGGCGTTGGGCCAGATGCGTTCATGCCAGCCGCGCCGAGGCTGATGCCGGAGCAAACGCATGACCACGCGGACCGCGCCGAGGATCGCCATCCTCAATCCCAATTCGACGCAGCGCATGACGGATGAAATGGTCACGTCGGCACGCTCTGCGATCGCAGACATGGCCGAGGTGATCGGCTTGACCAACCGTCAGGGGCCTGCGTCGATCCAAGGCCCCGAGGATGCCGAGCGCTGCCTTGAGGGGTTGTTTGCCGTGGTCGAGGAAGCCCGCGGCATGGGCGTGGATGCCATCGTCATCGGGTGCTTCGACGATACCGGTCTTGCCACGTTGCGGGCGACAGCCGGTGTGCCGGTGATCGGCATGGGCGAGGCGGGATGCATCGCCGGAAGCCTTGCGGCGACATCCTTTGCCGTGGTGACCAGTCTGGATGTCGCGGTGCCGGTGATCTCGGAGAATATCCGTGTCATGCGTCTCGAGCATCGCTGCGCCGGGGTGCATGCGTCGGGGGTGCCGGTGTTGGAGCTGAACGAGGGGGCGGACAGTCTCCGCCGTGTGCAGGCGGGGCTGGACCGCATGGCGGATCTGCATCCCGGGTGCAGCATCGTGCTGGGATGCGGTGGCATGACGACGCTTGCGCACAAGCTCCGGGCGCCGGGGACATCGCGCGTGATCGATCCGGTGGTCGCGGCAGTGCATATGTGCCTTGCTGCGCTGGCGTGAGACGGTGACCGGGGCTTTGCGGTTGCAGGATGCGCGGCTTGGCTCAGGCCGGGGCCGCTGTCACGATATAGGGGCGATCAAGAGGGTGCTCTTCGAGGTTGGCCCCGCTGCCGATGCGGTCGATCACCGCAAAGAGGCCCGGTGCTTCGAAGGGGGCCAGAACACCATGCCAGACACCGCGATGGAGGTTCACGCCTTGACCGGGGTCGGTGAGAAATGCCTGCGCCGCACCCGGAACGCCGCCTGCGTCAGGCGCCACGATGACCAGAAAGCGCGTCGGGGTGATCGGGATGAACGCCTGACTTCCATCGGGATGCCGTTCGAGCAGGTCGACGCTGTAGGGCAGGTGCCGCGCCTTGGCGTCAAACAGGCTGATCCCGGCGCGACCATCGGAAAAATCGAGCTTTGCAAGGTCGGTATACCGGTCGCACATGCCCTGATTGATGATCTTGTCAGGGGTGCGCTGCGTGTCGATGACATCGCCGAAGGGGTGAAACGCTTCGGCCGTGAGAGGGGCTGCTGTCAGAATGCGGTCGGTCATGGTGTCACGTCCCTTGCGTGTCGTGCCGCGTGCCGGTCGCGGGCAGCCTTGGTGGTGGCCCTGATCTTTGCGCAGGATCGCGGTCGGGGTGAAGATAGCACCGGGGAACGATGTCAGACAGGGGGTTTCGGGAGGCAACGCCTGTCTCGTGACGGCACGCGGGCGCATAGGCGCAGGCGGCGCGGCGGGACGGTGCGGTCAGTCGTGGAGGGGATATGAGCTATTCGAGAAATCTGCGCGGGTATGGGCCAAATCCGCCCGATGCCCAATGGCCCGGAGGCGCACGCATCGCGGTGCAGTTCGTGCTGAATTACGAAGAGGGCGGGGAGAATTGCCTGTTGCACGGCGATGCGGCCTCGGAGGGGTTCCTGTCGGATATTCCGGGTGCGGCGCCATGGCCGGGGCAGCGTCATTGGAACATGGAATCGATCTATGAATATGGTGCAAGGGCGGGGTTTTGGCGGTTGCACCGGCTGTTCACGGGGGCGGGCATTCCGGTGACGATCTACGGCGTTGCCTCGGCGTTGGCGCGGTGCCCCGAGCAGGTCGAGGCCATGCTGGATGCCGGGTGGGAGATTGCCAGCCATGGTTTGAAATGGATCGAGCACAAGGACATGTCCGAAGCCGAGGAACGCGCCGCGATCGCCGAGACGATCCGTCTGCATGCCGAGGTTGTCGGTGAGCGACCGAGGGGGTGGTACACCGGACGGTGCAGCATGAATACCGTCAGGCTGGTGGCCGAGGAGGGCGGGTTCGCGTATATTTCGGACAGCTACGATGACGACCTGCCGCATTGGGTGCGGGTTGGAGCGCGCGAGCAATTGGTCATTCCCTACACGCTGGAGGCCAATGACATGCGTTTTGCCGCCACGCCGGGCTATGTCACGGGCGAGCAGTTTTTTCAGTATCTCAAGGACAGTTTCGACGTGCTCTATACCGAGGGGCAGGCGGGCGCGGCCAAGATGTTGAGTATCGGCCTGCATTGCCGTCTGATCGGGCGCCCCGGCAAGCTGGCGGGGTTGCAGCGGTTCATCGCCTATATTCAAGGATTCGAGGGGGTCTGGTGCCCAAGGCGCATCGATATCGCCGAGCATTGGCAGCGGGTGCATCCGCCGGTGAGAGGCCTGCAGGTCAGTGCCTTGTCGAATACGGAGTTCACGGCGCGTTTCGCACAGGTGTTCGGCAATCTGGACTGGGTGGTGGAACGGGCGCTGCGGCTTGAACGCGGACCCGCGCATGATTGTGCCGCAGGTTTACATAGCCTGTTGTGCCGCGTGTATCGTTGTGCGTCGCCCGATGAACAGCGGGCGGTTGCCGAGAGGTTCGCGGCGCTTGGGCATGATCTGGATACCACGCGCGCGCCGGATGATCTACGCTGCGCGGTCGAGGCCATCGCACGACAACGGCTCACCGCCCTGCTGAAGGGCTTGCCCCAATCCGAACGATCACAGTCCTGAGGATCCGATATGTATTACGCGCCCAAGGGCGGCTTGCCGCCGCAGACCAGCCTGTTGACCGACCGTGCCATGTTCACCGAAGCCTATGCGGTGATCCCGAAAGGCACGTATTCCGATATCGTGACCAGCCTGTTGCCCTTCTGGGAGGGGGCGCGGTTCTGGGTGTTGGCGCGGCCCTTGTCGGGCTTTGCCGAGACGTTCTCGCAATACATTGCCGAGGTCAAACCCGGCGGTGGCAGCACCCGGCCGGAAACGGAAGCTGGCATCGAGGCGGTGCTCTTCGTCGTCGAGGGGGCGCTGGTGTTGACTGTCGATGGTGTCCCCCATGAGATGGTGGCGGGGGGCTATGCCTATATCCCGCCCGGTGCGGATTGGACGCTGCGCAACGCTTCGGCGGCGGATGTGCGGTTTCACTGGATCCGCAAGGCCTATCAGGCCGTGGAGGGGCTGGATGTGCCCGATCTGGTGGTCACCAACGAGCGCGATATCGCGCCGTTGGCCATGCCCGATACCAACGGGGTCTGGGCCACGACCCGATTTGTCGACCCGCAGGACATGCGCCATGACATGCATGTCACGATCGTGACGTTCCAACCCGGTGGCGTGATCCCGTTTGCCGAGACGCATGTGATGGAACACGGCCTTTATGTGCTGGAGGGCAAGGCGGTTTACCGGCTCAATCAGGATTGGGTCGAGGTCGAGGCCGGGGATTTCATGTGGTTGAGGGCGTTCTGCCCGCAGGCCTGTTATGCCGGTGGGCCGGGGCCGTTTCGCTATCTGCTGTACAAGGATGTGAACCGGCACATGCCGATGCGATGAGCCGGGACAGGCAGAGTTCGGGTTAGCCGAAGGGCGTGCAAAGCATATGCGCTGTGCGGATCAAGCTGTGGAATCCGGGGCGCCAGGTGAAAACAATGCCGAGCGCAAGGATGACACGGTGCAGCGGCTCGAGGGTAACGAGCGCCGCGAGATCACCCGGTCACGCGATGCTGAAGTTCAAGACTGCCTGAATTCTAAACACAACGCCTAAATTCACGTCATTTTTGACGCATCGCGCGGTTGTGGGACCATTATTTTGCGCATTCTAATTCCTGATCCTCCAACTTTATTGGCAACGCAACGGTGTCAGGCTAACCATAACGAGTGACCGATATCCCAAGTGCCAGACGGTTTTTTGGCACTGTTGCATAAATGGATGTCCCGATGACTTCTTGTGGAGCGCCGGTCACAATCGGCATGTTGTTCTCGCAAACCGGTGTCACTGCGGTGCTCGAACGCTCGCAGCGTCAGGCCGCGATGCTGGCGGTCTCTCAGATAAATTCAGAGGGCGGCCTGTTGGACCGCGAGGTTGTGTTGCTCGACTCTGATCCGGCGTCCAGTCCCGGTCAGTTCAGGGCAGAGGCCAAACGGCTGCTGGATGCCGGGGCGGAAACGTTGTTCGGTTGTTACATGTCGTCAACGCGCAAGGCTGTATTGCCAGTCGTCGAGTCGCGAAACTCGTTGCTGTTCTACCCAACGCTTTATGAAGGTTTCGAATACACGCCATATTGCATCTACTCTGGCGCCGCACCCAATCAAAATGCGGGCATGTTGGCGGATTATCTGACGGAAACGCATGGGCAAAGCTATTATTTTGTCGGATCAAATTATGTTTATCCCTATGAATGCAACCGCATCATGCGCGACCTGCTGTCGAACCGCGGGGCCACGGTCGTAGATGAAGTTTATATTTCTCTGGATCCAAGCGATGAAGAAATCGCACGTGTCATCGCGATGCTGAAGGATGCCGGTCCGGTGGTGGTGTTTTCTACCCTCGTTGGTGATGGCGCGGTGCGGTTTTACAAGGCTTACGACAAGGCGGGGTTCGACCGGACCGCGCAGCCGATCGCGTCCCTGACCTTTGGAGAGCCGGAAATACAAGCGCTCGGAAGCGAGGCGGCGACGGGGCATATCAAAGCCGCGCCCTATTTCAGTGTGCTGGACACCGCCGCAAATCGGGACTTCGTCAAGTCCTACCGCGAGACTTTCGGGCCGGACGCGCCCATCTCGGCCGAGGCTGAAGCGGCATATTTCCAGGTGAAGCTTTTTGCAGAGGCGGTGCGCCGTGCGGGCAAGTCGGATCGCGCCTCGGTCATTCGAACCCTGCCCACGTTCAGCTTCGAGGCGCCGCAAGGCACGGTGCGTGTGGATGGCGTCACGCATCATACGCATCTGTGGCCCCGCGTAGCTGTCGTCGGAAAAGACGGAGAGTTTGAGATTGTGCGTGAAGCCACGGAACCGGTGGCACCTGATCCTTATCTTGTAGAGCTGGAAAACAGCTCCTGGATGCTTCCTTCAGATTTGGCTCACGGGAGTTCCTGATGCCCCGTTTCCGTCTGAGGGATTTGCGTGACCTGTTCGTTGTGATCGTGCACCCGTCCGACAGCGACGGTCGGGCGATGCTTGAACAGATGGAGCGGATCGGTTGCAGGACCGAGCTGGTCTGGCCTCCGAAGCGCCGTCTTCCACCGAATGCGGATGTCGTCTTTCTTGGGCTTTTCTTCGACAGCCGGAAAGACATCACCAACATGATCCGCCGATCTGAAAAGCCGGGGCCGGCAATCATAGGTGTGGTCGATTACGAGAACCCTGCAATGCTTGAGTTCGTGCTGGAGGTCGGGGCAATCGCCGTCACATCCAAGCCCGTGCGCAGCTTCGGAATATTGACCAATCTCGTGGTCGGATATTCCAGCATGCTGCGCCAGTTCGAGGCACAGGAACGAATCACGCGGCTGGAAAAGAAGCTTCTGGGCAAGAAAGTCATCGCCAAGGCAAAGGCAATTCTCATCAATATGCACGGGTTCAGTGAAGAAGATGCCTATAAATTAATCAGAGAGCAGGCAATGTATAAGCGAACGACGATAGAAGACATGGCCCAGGCAATAATCAACGCAAATGAGCTTTTGTCCGGACCGAGCCTGTCGTAACGTAACCTCAGGACGTGGCCAAAGATGCCCACGCTCTGACCAATCCACGCTGCCGCCGAACCATCTTGGTCGGTGAAACGCGTAGGCAGAAAGGCGCAACGCTGCCCCTGACTGCAGGCCGCTAAATCCCGGCCACACTTTGCAAAAATAAGCAGGAACACTGCACGCTGGTATGCCTTGCGCGCGTTCCGTCGAACACTGCCGTCATTCCTGCACTGCATGCGTCTGCGGACGCCACTCTTCACCTTCGGTCACACACCTTCTTGGCGTGCCGCCCGTTCGCATGCGCCCATCCCAACACACTTCTTGATGGAGACGAAGATAATGTCGAATAATCGCCGGAATTTTCTAAAACAGTCAGCTGCTTACGGTGCGACCGCAGCACTTGGCCCAGGTCTGTGGGCCTCTGCTGCGAGAGCGGAATCGGAAATTGATGTTGGTGTGCTCTTTTCGCTCACCGGCGGGTTGTCGATTGTCGAGCAATCGCTGGCAGATGCGACGCTCATGGCCATCGACGAAATCAACGCCGCGGGTGGCGTGATGGGCAAGAAACTCAATCCGATCGTTGAAGATGGTGCCTCAGACGCCCGGACGTTCAACGAGCGGGCCTCGAAACTCGTGCTTCGCGATCAGGTTCCCACGGTGTTTGGCTGCTACACGTCGGCGTCGCGCAAGGCGGTTTTGCCGATTTTCGAGCGTCGCAACAACATGCTGTTCTACCCGACCTACTACGAAGGCTTCGAGTGCTCGAAGAACGTGGTCTACACCGGTGCGGTTCCGAACCAGCAGCTGTCGAACTATATCCCTTGGATCATCAACACCTTGGGAAAAAAGAAATTCTTCATCGTCGGGTCGAACTACATCTACCCGCGTGAGATGGCCAAAGTTTCCAAGATCCTGATCGAGCAGAATGGCGGGGAATGGGTTGCCGACGAGTACCTGGAGCTGGGGCACTCTGAATGGGGGGCGATGGTGTCCCGGATCAAGTCGTCGGGCTGCGATGTCGTGCTGTCCAACGTGGTCGGGGATTCCGTCATCGCCTTCTATCGTGAGTTCCGCAATCAGGGTCTGACCCATGACCAGTTGCCGATCTGCGCGACCGTGACCTCGGAAATCGAGATTGCGGCCATGGGCGCGGAAGTTGCGGCGGGCTCGTTTACGTCCTTCCCCTATTTCCAGGCCATCGACACGACGGCGAACAACGATTTCGTGGAGCGCTACCGGCGGTTCGTGGATGACTCCTCTGCGGTGACCCAGCACGCGCTCGAATGTTCCTATTTCCAGGTCTACCTCTGGAAACAGGCCGTCGAGAAAGCCGGCGAGGTCACGCCGGATGCGATCAGAGAAGGCATCAAGGGACAGACCTTCGATGCGCCGAACGGCAAGGTCACCGTTGATGGTGAGAACCTGCACACATTCCTGACCCCGCGCATCGCGCAATGGGGCGGGGATGGCCAGGGCGAGATCATCGACGAATACCCCGAACCGATCAAGCCGCTGCCCTATGTCGCCTATGGCGAAACGGATGGTGACCTTTTCTGCTCCGCTGCAGGGCTCGATTCGTCACGGCTGTAAGGCCAAAAGGGCGGGCATCGACGCGGTGCCCGCCACTCTCAAAGTCTTTCGGAGAGCGCAATGTTTGAAGTCCTGTTCATCGGTCTGTCGCTGACATCTGTCCTGCTGCTTATCGCGTTGGGATTGTCCATAACCTACGGCGCCATGGGCGTCATCAACATGGCGCATGGCGAGTTGGTTATGATCGGCGCCTACACCGCGGTGTTGGCCGGTATCCATCTTGGCTTCAATATCTTCCTGTCATTGCCCTTGGCTTTTGTGGTCGCCGCGCTTGTTGGGTTGCTGATCGAGCGGGTTGTCATTCGCAGGCTGTACGGGCGGATCATCGACACGCTGCTTGCCACCTGGGGTGTGGCGATCATCCTGCAGCAGCTTATCAGGCTGGAATTCGGGCTGACATTTTTCGGCATCAGTATCGAAGGGCTTGGCCCGGGTCTTCAGAACATGCGCGTGCCGACCTTCATGATGGAACCCTTCGATCTGATGGGGCTCTCCATCCAACCCTATCGGACCTTTATCCTGTGCGTCACGATCCTGCTGACGGCGCTGACGTGGTACCTTGTGTATCGCACGGCCATCGGGGTGCAGGTGCGGGCGATCATGCGCAACCCCCAGATGGCCGCAGCCTGCGGTATCGACGTGCGGCGCGTATCGGCCCTGACCTTCGCCTATGGATCGGGCCTTGCTGGCGTGGCCGGCGTTCTGCTGGCCGGGTTCCGCACGGTGATGCCCGAAATGGGGGCCACCGTTGTGGTTGACGGGTTCCTTGTCGTGGTGGTTGGCGGTGTAGGCAGCCTGTTGGGCACAATCCTGTCCTCCGCGCTTTTGGGGCAGATTAACGGGATCGTGTCGGTGTTTTCCAACGACATCATTGCGCGGGCCGTCGTATTCGGCGTGGTCATTGCCATCATCCTGTGGCGGCCGCGTGGTCTTTTCTCCTTCAAATCGAGGTAAGCGATCATGTCCAACAGGATCTTCATCCTGGGTGATCGGGCTGTCTATGCAGCCTTCATCATCATCGTCCTTGCGCTGCCGCTTCTGGTGGACGACGTCTTTTGGCTGAACCGGATCGCCAAATACCTTGTGTTCGGTATGCTCGGTCTCGCGATTGCGCTGTCCTGGGGCTATGCCGGCATTCTCAATCTGGGGCAGGGGCTGTTCTTTGGTCTTGGCGCCTACATGATCGCGATGTCGCTGAAGCTGCAAAGCTACACATCGCTGCAACAGGGCTCTGACAAGCCGATCCCCGATTTCATGTTGTGGAATGCCGAACCGGGCGCGCCGACCGATCTGTGCTGCATCACGCCCGGCTCGTGGTTGTGGATCCCCTTCCAGGCGCAATGGTTCGGGATGGCCATGGCGATTGTCGTTCCCGTCGTGTTTGCGTTGATCATCGGTTCCACCATCTTCCGTTTGCGGGTGTCTGGCGTCTATGTGGCGATCATCACGCTGGCGCTGGTGCTGCTGGCGCGGCTGTTGTTCATCGATCTGCAGCCGGTCACAAACGGGTTCAACGGCCTGACAGATCTTGGGTGGCTGACGATCGCTGGGATCGAATTCGATCCGTTCATGGTCGCGACCTATTATATCATCGCGGTTTCTGTCTGCGTCGTGCTGCTATTTTCACGCTGGCTGATCTCGACCCGCGCGGGGCTGATCCTGCAGTCGACGCGGGATGATCCCAACCGTTCCCGTTACCTTGGCTATGACGTGGCGTCCTACCAGGTCTTCTTCTTTACCGTCTCGGCAGGGATCGCCGGGTTTGCGGGGATGCTCTTTGTCATCGTATCGGAATTCGCGACGCCCACCTATTTCGACATCGCCTTTTCGATCTCGATGGTGGTCTGGGCGGCGGTCGGGGGGCGCTCGTCGCTGATCGGCGCTGCTTTGGGAGCGATCCTGATCAATACGATCGAGGCCTCGGTGTCCGAAAGCGAGATGTTCCAGCAGGCGTGGCGACTGATCATCGGCATCGTGTTCGTCCTGGTGGTCCTGTTCATGCCGCGCGGTCTTGCCGGCTTGGCCCGTGACGCTCTGGCCCGCGTGGTCGCGTTGTCGCAGCGCTCGGGCGGCAAGGACAGCCAATCTTCCCACACCGCAGCCGAATAAGGGGGACAGCACATGAAAGCTGCATTGACGATCGAGGGGCTGGAGGTTGATTTCGGCGGCTTCAAGGCTGTGGATTCAATGACCACGGTGATAGATGACGGTGAATTGCGCGTCATCCTGGGCCCGAACGGCGCAGGCAAGACCACGCTGATGGATCTCATCAGCGGCAAGACGGCGGTGACGGGCGGGAAGGTTCACCTGTTTGGTCGTGACATCACCAATCGTCCTGAGCACGAGATCGCTCGGGCCGGGGTGGGGCGCAAGTTCCAGATCCCGTCGGTTTTCCGCGACCTGTCTGTTTTGCAAAACCTTGAAGTGGCGGTCAGCCATGAGCCCCGTGTGTTTCGGAACTTGCGGCTTGGCATGAGCCGGGCCGACCGCAAGCGCATCGACGAGGTCATCGATCTGACCGGGCTGGGAGCGGTGCTCGACACTTTGGCAGGGGATCTCAGCCACGGTCAGATGCAATGGCTCGAACTCGGGATGCTCATCACGCAGCAATCAAAGGTGATCTTGCTGGATGAGCCGACGGCGGGCATGACGCAGGGCGAAACCTCGAAAACCGCCGATATCATCCTGCGCTTGAAGGGCACGCATACCATCCTTGTCGTCGAGCATGACATGGCTTTCGTGCGCAAGATTGCCGAGAAAGTGACGGTCATGCATCTGGGCAAGTTGCTTGCGGAAGGGCCGATGCATGCGATCGAGGCAGACCCTGCCGTGCGCGACGCCTATCTTGGATCGGGAGGGTTGCATTGATGCTGGCTCTACGCAACGTCAACAGCTTC
The DNA here is from genome assembly GCF_000170875.1 of Roseobacter sp. AzwK-3b. Lineage (NCBI taxonomy): Bacteria > Pseudomonadati > Pseudomonadota > Alphaproteobacteria > Rhodobacterales > Roseobacteraceae > Roseobacter > Roseobacter sp. AzwK-3b. The sequence goes on along the minus strand of NZ_ABCR01000003.1, from coordinate 254,713 downwards.
TATGGCCGCAGTCAGGCATTGCATGACCTGAACTTCGATGCCCCAGAGGGTCAGATCGTGGCGATCCTCGGTCGTAACGGGGTCGGCAAAACAACGCTTTTGCGCACCATCATCGGGTTGACCGACCGCACCGAGGGGCAGATCGACCTGTCTGGGGTCGAGATCGGGTCCATGCCCACCTTCGCCAGGGCACGTGCGGGTATTGCCTATGTGCCGCAGGGCCGCATGATCATCCCTGATTTCAGCATTCGCGAGAATATCATGATGGGAGGGTTCGCCGCCTCCGGTCAGCGTCGTATTCCGGAGATCGTCGCGGAGCTGTTTCCCTACCTGATGGAAAATCTTGAACGCCCCGGCGGTGTGCTGTCCGGCGGCCAGCAACAGCAACTGGCCATTGCGCGCGCCTTGGCGTGCGATCCGAAGATCTTGCTCATGGATGAGCCGACGGAGGGTATCCAGCCAAATATCGTGCACCAGATCGAGGATTGCATCATCCGACTGAACACGGAGCTTGGGCTGACAATCCTTCTGGTGGAGCAGAATGTCGATTTTGCAAAACGTGCGGCAAGCACATTCGCCATGATCGAGAACGGAACCAATGTATCGGCAGGAAAAATCGAGGACCTGACCGACGAGATCGTTTCGCGGCATATGGCGATCTGATGGATATCTACACCTCCATACTCGGAACCGCGGACGCACCGGAGCATCACGATGCGCTGCACCATCTGGCGCATAAACACGCTGTGGATGTCGTGCGGCTGCCTCGCGCCGACCTTGCACGCCGTCGACTCCGGATCCGGACAGACGCAGGTCGCGAGGTCGCGATTGCCTTGCCCCGTGACCAGAAGCTGTTCGAGGGCGCTTTGCTGGCGCTGAAAGAGGACAGCGCGCTGGTTGTGCGCGTCGAGACGGAGCGCTGGATCCGACTGGCGCCGCGCGATTCGGCGGCGGCACTCAGGCTTGGGTATTTCTGTGGCAACCTGCACTGGCGCGTCCGCTTTGAAGATGACGACCTCTGCGTTGCAGTGGAAACCGAAGAGCACGTCTATCTGGAGCGTCTGGAGGGCCTTCTGGAAGAGGGTGCCGTTACTCTTTTGCCAGATAACGGAGAGGCGGGATGACGTCTAAGACTGGCACCGTCATTCGGCTGTTGCAGGTTTCGGATTCGGCCTTTCCCTCTGGTGCGTTCGCGTTTTCGTCTGGTTTGGAAACGCTTGTGAACGAGGGGCGCATACACGATGCCGCGGATATCCGTGCTGTTCTGACGGGTCAGGTTCTGCCCCGTTGGGCAAGTTTCGACCGCCCGTTCCTTCATGCGGCCCATGCCGCCGAGGCGGATATCGCACGATTGGCCGAGATCGACGAACGCTGTCATGCTCAAAGCAGTGCAGACCGCTTGGCCGAGGCTGCACGGCGTATCGGCAGGTCGCTTCTCTCGGTGCACGCCCGGATCGGGACACGGGGCACGGCAGAATATCGCGCGGCGACAAGTGCGCCGGATTTGCGGGATAGGAGCGGGTATGAACCCGTGGTGCAGGGTCTGATCGGGTTCGGACTTGGTTTGAGTGCCGCTCAGACGGAAATGAGCGCGCTGCACACTGTCACGATGGGGTTCGTTTCGGCCGCCATACGTTTGGGGCGGCTTGGCGCAATAGAGGCGCAAGCCGTTCTGGCCGCTGCCGCGCCGGAGATGGCGGACATCCTTGATAGCCCGGTTCCGGCCCGTCCCGGAGCATTTTCGCCCTTCGCAGAGATCGCGGCTCTGCGCCGAAGCACGGGCAATGCCAACCTGTTCGCCACATGATGAAGGTTTGATCCATGCTGCTGACACCTACGGAACTTGAGCGATTGACGATCTTTACCGCAGCGGAACTTGCCCGCAAGCGACGTGCACGCGGCCTTCGGCTGAATGCACCGGAGGCGGTTGCGCTGATTGCCGATGAAATCCTGGAAGGTGCGCGCGACGGCTCGTCGGTCGCTGCCATGATCAGTTTCGGCTCGACCGTGCTGAGCACCGACGATGTGATGCCCGGTGTCGCAGACCTTTTGCCGATGATCCAGGTGGAGGCGGTCTTTCCCGATGGCACAAAACTGGTCACGGTGCATGACCCGATCCGTCCCGGTGACTTGCCGATTGAGGATACGGTGGGCCGTCCGGGCGAAATTCGCGCAGGCGAGGGCGAGATCGAACTCAATGCGGGCCGTGAAAAGGCAACCTTGACGGTGAAGAACACCGGCGATCGCCCGGTTCAGGTTGGCAGCCACTACCACTTCTTCGAGACGAACAAGGCGCTAGATTTCGACCGTGCAGCCGCTTTTGGCTTCCGGCTCGATATTCCTGCGGGCACGGCGGTTCGTTTCGAGCCGGGGCAGGAAAAGGAAGTCACGCTGTGCAGCTTTGGGGGCAACAAGCACCTGACGGGACTGAACAACCTGACGCGAGGTGAAGGCAAAGAGGCGGCTTTGGAGCGTGCGCGCGCCGCAGGATTCAAGGGAGCCTGACCATGGTATCAATGACCCGAGCAGACTATGCCGCGATGTTTGGCCCGACCAAGGGTGACATGATCCGGCTGGCCGATACGGAATTATGGGCTGAGATCGAGCACGACTACACATCCTACGGCGATGAATGCCTGCACGGTGGAGGCAAGACCCTGCGCGATGGTCTGGGAATGGCTGTGGGCGTGACCAGTGCTCAGGGCGCACTGGATATGCTGATCTGCAACGTGGTGGTGATCGATGCCGTGGCCGGTATCGTGAAGGGCGATATCGGCATCAAGGATGGTCGTATCGTGGCCATCGGCAAGGCCGGCAATCCCGATGTGATGAACGGTGTGGATCCGCGCCTGATTGTGGGGGCGAGCACCACGGTGCGTGACGCCGAGGGCCTGATCGCGACAGCTGGCGCGATTGATGTGCATGTGCATTTCGATAGCGCACAGCTTGTGGAGCACGCGATGTCTTCAGGCATCACGACCATGCTGGGCGGATCGCTTGGCCCGATCACCGTGGGGATCGATTGCGGCGGTGTCTTCAATGTCGGCAAGATGATTCAGGCGTCCCAGCAATGGCCGATGAATTTCGGGTTTCTGGGTCGTGGCAATGCGCATCGTCCCGAAGCGATGCATGAACAAATCCATAAGGGGGCGCTTGGCCTGAAGATCCACGAGGATTGGGGTGCGATGCCTGCTGCCATCGATACCTGCCTCAGTGTTGCAGACGAGTTGGATTTTCAGGTTCAGATCCATACCGACACGCTCAATGAAAGCGGATTTCTGGAAAATACGCTTGCGGCGATTGGCGACCGCGTCATCCACATGTACCACACCGAAGGGGCCGGTGGCGGGCATGCGCCGGACATCATCCGCGTCGCGGGTATCGCGAATTGCCTTCCGTCGTCTACCAATCCGACCAATCCCTTTACCGTCAATACATTCGACGAACATCTCGACATGACGATGGTGTGCCACCATCTGAACCCGTCGATCCCAGAGGACGTGGCTTTCGCCGAAAGTCGGATCCGTGCGCAGACCATCGCCGCCGAAGACATCCTGCACGATATGGGGGCGATCTCGATGCTGGGGTCGGACAGTCAGGGCATGGGGCGCATTCATGAGGTGATCTGCCGGACATGGCAGCTTGCATCCAAGATGCGGGTGCAACGGGGACGATTGCCCGAGGAAACTTCCGCAAAGGGAGATAACCTCAGGATCAAGCGCTACATTGCCAAATACACGATCAATGCCGCGAGATGCTTTGGGATAGAGGCGCATGTCGGCTCGATAGAGCCCGGAAAGATGGCCGATATCGTCCTGTGGCGTCCCGGCTACTTCGGCATAAAGCCCGAACTTGTGGTCAAGGGAGGCTTCATTGCATGGGGTGCGATGGGCGACAGCGCTGCATCGCTGATGACCTGCGAGCCGCTTGTCATGCGACCGCAATGGGGCGCGTTCGGTCGAGCCGCCCCGACGCTTGGCGCCTGCTTTGTGAACCCGCGTGCCATTGAGGGCGGACTGCAGGAGGAGCTGGACATCTGCAAGCCCTTGTTGCCGGCAGTCGGCTGCCGCGGCTTGAGCAAGCGGGACATGCTGCTGAACGACGCGCTTCCGGATATCCGCGTTGATCCGGCGACATTTGATGTCTTCGTTGATGGCGTTCTGGCGACCTGTGAACCCGCAACGGAGCTTCCCCTGACGCAAAGGTACATGCTCCGATGACCGATAGCGCACCTATTCCCGAACGCCTTGCCACAGGACCCGCGCGCGTAGGTATCGGAGGCCCGGTCGGTTCGGGCAAGACGGCCCTGATCGAGGCGCTGATCCCGATTTTCCACGAGCGTGGCATCGAGGTGGCGGTCGTGACGAATGATCTTGTCACCAAGGAAGATGCCCGTCGCTTGCAAGCGGGTGGGCTGATCGATCCACAGCGGGTTGTGGCCGTGGAGGCGGGGGCCTGTCCGCATACCGTCATCCGGGAGGACCCGACGCTGAACATCGCCGCAGCCGACGATCTGGAGGCGCGGTTTCCCGATCTGGATCTGATCCTGATCGAAAGCGGCGGGGACAATCTTGCGTCGACCTTCTCGCTCGATCTGGTGGACTGGTGGATGTTCGTCATCGATGTGGGGCAGGGGGATGACATCCCGCGCAAGCGCGGGCCGGGGATCATGCTGTGTGATCTGCTGGTCATCAACAAGTTGGACATCGCCCCGCATGTCTTCGTCGATGCCGCGTCGATCCTGTCGGAAGCGCGCGATGTGCGCGCGGGAAAACCTGTCATAGGCTGTCGTTGCAAAGGCGCGCAGACAGAGGGCTTGACCGATATCGCCGACGCGATCGTGCGCGACCTTCTGTTTCGGGATGTTGTGACATGAACGTGGCGCACGTCCCGTCCCGGGCACGCAGTGTGCACGGCGAGTTGACCTTTGCCTGCGTCTCGGGGCGGACGCATCTGATGCGCCAGCATACGCCGCATCCGTTTCACATCACGCGCCCGTTTCGTCATCCCTGCGACCCTCAAGGAATGGTCACGCTTTACCTGCAAAGCTCTTCCGGGGGGGTATATGGGGACGATGATCTGGCGTTGTCTGTCGGTCTGAAGCCCGGCTCAGCGGTTCACCTGACCACGCAGGCATCAACCGTGGTGCATGATGCGCGGGGGCGCGACGGGGCCAGCCAGACCATATCACTGGACGTGGGCGCGGGCGCTTTGCTGGAATACGTGCCGGACCCGGCGATCATGATGGCTGGATCACGGCTCAAGACCCGCATCCATGCAAATCTGGCTGACGGTGCGAAGGTCCTGTTGGCTGACGCGCAGCTTTGTCATGACCCCGAAGACAATGGCCGACCTTTCGATGCGTTGGAGTGCGAGGTTGCCATTACGGCTGCGGGCAAAACGCTTTTGCTGGACCGTTTCGAATTGCAGGGTGCCGACTGGTTGACCCGCACCGGGGGCTATCGCTGTGCCGGGATGATGCTTGTCGCTGGCGATACGCGGCCCGGCGCGGCGATGCTGGATGCGGCTGCCAGTGTTCCGGGTGTCTATGCAGGTCTATCGAACCTCGCAGATCGCGAGGTGACCATAGTGCGCTTTCTTGCGGAGGACGGTGTCGCTCTCAGTCGTGCGCTCAAGGCCATTTGGATGGCCGCGCGCCAGGCAATGACCGGAGACACTCCCGTGGCACGCCGCAAATAGCGGTGGTCGGCTTTTATCGCTGCGGGAAACGGTCCCGTGGTTAAACCAGTGCTGGCTTTGTTTTTGCGCTTCGCCGGCACGCATGTGACGAAAGAGGAGAGACGAGATGTATCATGGTGATATCGGAAGCAGCAATGACACGGTCGGGGTCGCCGTCGTCAACTACAAGATGCCACGAATGCATACCAAAGCAGAAGTGATCGAAAACTGCCACAAGATCGCCGACATGCTCAAGGGGATGAAAAAGGGATTGCCCGGTATGGATCTGGCGATTTTCCCTGAATATTCGACCCAAGGGATCATGTACGACGAAACCGAGATGTACGAGACGGCTGCGGCCATCCCAGGGGAAGAGACCGAAATATTCGCGGCCGCTTGTCGCGAGGCGAATGTCTGGGCTGTGTTCTCGCTCACCGGGGAACGCCACGAGGAGCACCCCAAGAAGGCGCCGTACAATACGCTCATCCTGATGAACAACAAGGGCGAGATCGTACAGAAATACCGCAAGATCATGCCTTGGGTGCCGATAGAGGGCTGGTATCCGGGCAACTGCACCTATGTCAGCGAAGGCCCCAAGGGCATGAAGATCAGCCTGATTATCTGCGATGATGGCAACTACCCAGAGATCTGGCGGGATTGCGCCATGAAGGGTGCGGAACTGATCATTCGGTGTCAGGGCTATATGTATCCGGCGAAAGATCAGCAGATTGTCATGGCCAAGGCCATGGCTTGGGCCAACAACAGCTATGTGGCTGTCGCCAATGCCACGGGCTTTGACGGCGTCTACAGCTATTTCGGTCATTCCAGCATCATCGGCTTTGACGGGCGCACGCTCGGTGAGTGCGGCACAGAGGAAATGGGCATCCAGTTTGCTCAGCTCTCCGTGTCCATGATCCGCGACGCGCGCCGCACGATGCAATCCAACAACCATTTGTTCAAGCTGGTTCACCGTGGCTACACCGGCATGATCAACTCGGGTGATGGGGATAAGGGCGCGGCAGAACTGCCCTATGATTTCTACCGCAAGTGGGTCGAAGATCCCGAAGGCACACGTGAAATGGTCGAGGCGATGACCCGCCCCACGGTGGGGACATCTGAATCGCCCATCGAAGGCCTGCCAAACGAGAGCACGGACAAAGCGCATCGCTGACCTTCGTTCCCAGATCCGGGTGTTTGGCCCCGGATCCGCTGGCGGCCTGTTGCCGCCAGCGACTTCACCGATGGAGAGATCATGACAACCAGCCCTCTGCTTGATGCCTATCGTTTGACGGAAGAACCCAAATGGTACCCGACGGGAGAAGAGGTTGCACAATTTACTGCGGCTTATTCCGTGCGGCTACCTGTCATGCTGAAAGGGCCGACAGGCTGTGGGAAGACGCGGTTTGTCGAACATATGGCGTCGCGACTTGATCGACCGCTGGTCACCGTGTCTTGCCATGAGGACATGACAGCTTCCGATCTTGTCGGACGTTATCTGCTGGGACCGGATGGCACGATTTGGCAGGATGGCCCTTTGACGCTTGCCGTGCGTCATGGCGGGATTTGTTATCTCGATGAGATTGTGGAAGCCCGGCAGGATACGACGGTCATCATTCACGCGTTGACGGATGACAGGCGCATTCTGCCACTTGAAAAGAAGGGCGAGTTGGTACGGGCGCATCCTGATTTTCAACTCGTGATTTCATATAACCCTGGCTATCAATCTGTACTCAAGGATCTCAAGGAATCCACCAAGCAGCGGTTCTGTGCCCTGGATTTTGACTACCCTGCGCCCGAGATCGAGACCTCGATCGTCGCCGCAGAGGCAGGTATCCCCAGTGCGACCGCTGCGGTTCTGGTCAAGATTGGCGAGAAAAGTCGCAATCTGCGTGGGCAGGGCCTGAGCGAGGGGGCCTCTACGCGGATGCTGATCCATACCGGGCGGTTGATGCAGCAGGGCCTGACACTGCCTGAGGCATGTCGCTTGGCCATGATTACACCCATAACCGACGACCCCGACATGCGCGCCGCACTCGAGGCTGCGGTCGATGCCTGTAGCTGACATGGTTGCCGTGTCGCCCAATACCCTGGTTCAGGCGGCAACGCGGTCTGCGTTTCCCGGTCATACGCTGACGGAGTTCCTGGCGGCACATGATCGTCTGACCAAGGCGGGATATGGGGTCGCGGTTCCACGCAGCTTCCTGCAGGCGGCGCCAGATGTCGCCAAGCTTGTTGGCACGGATCAGGCGCTGGCCCTTGCTCCGGCGGCGTCGCGCATCGCGATAAGGAGCAGCCCCCGGACGGCGGCAGTCTTCCTTGACCTGACGGTGCCGATGTCTCGCAGGCTTGGAGAGCCGCAGGCGTTTTCCAGTTGGGTTCAGCTTGTCATTTCGCTTGTCAACGCCGCGCCGGAGTCAGTGGAGCCCGTGCTTGCAAGAGCCGAGATGCTGGATGAGCGTCTGGGACTGGACGGCTTGAAGGCTTGGGTGCAATCGGGTTTGCGGCTGGGTGGAGGCGACGAACGCAAGCGCCAGCAATACTTTTCGCTGGACATGGTCGAAGCGCAAAGACTTCTGGAACGCTATGCCGGCGAAGAGACATTCCAGAGCCTCGAGAGTGAATTGCGCGCAGGTCACAGGGCGCTTTGGGGACGCATGCCGCCGATCCGGGAAGCGCTTCCGTTGGGCAAGGGACAAGCCGAATTGCGTGCAAGCTTCGGGGGCGGCGTCGTGCAGCTTCCTGCCAGCTTCAGTGGATACCGCGGGCGTGAAAGATCGGTCTACAAGGCCGCTCTTGCCCATATCGGCGCGCATATGGCCTATGGCGGTGCAAGCTTTCACGTTGGGCAACTCAAGCCTTTGCAGATTGCTGTCGTATCCCTGATTGAAGATGCACGGGTCGAATATCTGGCCATGCGTGAAATGCCGGGGCTTTCCCGGCTCTGGCTACCTTTTCATGATGTTTCGCCCGATGGGATGGCGACGGCACCATCGCTTTTTGCACGATTGGCTCGTGCCTTGCTCGATCCGGACTTCCCGATCCGCCATGGCTGGGTGCAAAAGGGCGTGACCATGTTTACCGAGGGCATCGAGCAGATCGGTAACCCCGCCTTGTCGCGCCATATCGGAAATATCCTTGGAAATGACCTTGGTCAGACACGGGTTCAGTTCAATGCCCGCAACTATGTCGTGCAGCCTGCTTACCGCGATGACAATCTTGGTCTGTGGGATTTGCCGCCGGACACGAACGCGCCCCCACAGCAACACCAGTTCGAGATAAATACCTTCGACCGGCGTGAAACCGAGACGCAGGATAGCCCGCAAAAGCGCAAACAGGGCCAGCCAGATCAAACGCATGATAGCGGTGTCGAGGCAGTCACATCGGCCCGGGTGGAGCCCAGTACCGGTCGTGTCGTGGCGCATTTGCCGGAATATGACTTCACGGCAGGTATCGAACGCCCCGATTGGGTCACGGTGAAGGAATACGAGCCCGGCCCCGGCGACCCGCTCTTCTGGCACAAGCTGAAGGAGCGTCAGGCCGTCCTGCTCGCGCGTATCGGTGAGATGGTCCGTGCCGCGTCTCTTGGAAGGGCGCGTCGGCTGAAGCGGCAGGCGGAAGGCGGGGCGCTGGATCTTGATGCCACGATCGAGGCCGCCATCAAATTGAGATCCGGACAAACGCCCGATCAAAACGTCTATGAGGGTGTGTCACGGCCTGAAAGGTCCATCGCGGTCCACCTGCTGCTCGATATATCCCAGTCGACCGAAGACCCTGTTGAAGCCGCCGGGACGAGTGTGATCAGCCTGTTGCGCGAGGCGTCGGCCGTGCTTGCCCATGCGATGGACAGGTTGGGAGATCCGCTTGCGATCACAGCCTTTTCATCGGACGGGCGCGAGGATCTCCGGGTGGTCCACGTCAAGCGGTTCGAGGACGAGTTGACCCCGCTCACGGGCATGGCGCTCTCGGGGCTGCGCGCCGGATACTCGACTCGGATCGGAGGAGCCATTCGCTATGCGGGCGCGCAACTTGCCAAAATTCCGTGCCATCGGCGCTGGTTCTTGTCGTGACGGATGGAGAGCCTTCTGACGTGGATGTGTCGACCAGATTATCTCGCGATGATGCCAGCGCGCGGTGCAGTCGCTCACGCGTCCGGATCGATGTCTTCTGCATTGCTCTGGGACACGCAGCCGGACAACGGCATGGCGAAATATTCTCGCGACGGGGATTCCTTCAATTGGACCGATTGGACGCGCTGCCCACGAAACTGCCCGCACTTTATCTGAAGATGGCCAGATAGGCGCATCTGGCAATTGAAAACCAACCCTGGCTGCTTCTGGGCCGACAATGGGAAAGGAGACACTGCATGAACTGGCTGGAACATTCTGTCATGGCTCAAAAAGGCGTGGCCAAGGGAAAGGCGGGTGAACACCACGAGATCACTATCGCCGACCAGGGTACGTTTCACTATGTCTATGGCCCTTTCGTCGAACCTGTCCTGAAAGTGTCACCGGGGGCAGTGGTTTCGGTAGAGACCCATGACGCTTTCGAGGGCAAGATCACCAGCGAAAGCGACAAGCCCTCCGAACGGTTGAATTTTCCGTATCTCAATCCGCAGACGGGTCCGATCCATGTGGAAGGTGCGGAAAAGGGGGATGCTCTTGCGGTGCGGATCATATCCATCAAGCCGCGTGGTCCGCAGCCAGTTGGTACAACCTGTCTCATTCCGGAATTCGGTGGTCTGGTCGGAACCGGAAACACCGCGATGTTGAACGCGCCGCTGGATGAAGTGGTCAGAAAGATCCGCGTCGACGAAACAGGCATTCACTGGTCTGACCGATTGGTGTTGCCCTATGAGCCGTTTATCGGAACCATCGGCACCTCGCCCGAGATCGAGGCGATTTCCTCGCTTCAGCCGGACTATTACGGCGGCAACATGGATATGCCGGATGTCGCACCGGGCGCGATCATCTATTTGCCGGTCAATCGCGAGGGTGGATATCTTTATCTTGGCGATTGCCATGCAATTCAAGGGGATGGCGAGCTTTGCGGAGTCGCGCTCGAAATTCCCGCGACGGTGGAATTGCAGATCGACCTGATAAAGGGGCATGGCAACAGCTGGCCGCAGCTGGAAACGGAGGACATGATGATGTTCATCGGCTCCGCCCGTCCGCTGGAGGACGCGACACGCATTGCTTACCGAGAGCTCGTTCGTTGGCTGGCGCTGGAGACCGATCAGAGCGAAGTCGACGCCTATATGCTTCTGACAATGTGCGGGAAGGTTCGTCTGGGGAACATGGTGGACCCGAAATACAGCGTCGGGGCGTCAATCGCGAAGCGCTATCTGAAATAGCATTCTCAATCAGGGTTGAGGGCCGTGGACCTTGGATTGAAGACCCCGCCTTCGTCCGGACGTATCAGAGCAAGCCTCTTAAGAGCCCCACCTCACAGCTTCCTGAAATACTCAACATGAAAGGACATATCATGACCGACGACACAACAGTTCCGGCAGGCGCCGCATCCATCGAGCTTGCCAACCTCACAGTCAAAGGCATTCAAGAGGGTCTTCGCAGCGGTGCATTCACCGCCGAGGCGCTCACCTTGGCATCACTTGCGCAAGTCGAGGCAACGAACCCAAAATACAACGCGATCATTTTTCACAACAACGACGCTGCGCTGGAAACCGCGCGTGACGTAGATCGTCGTATTGCGGAGGGCGAGGAACTCGGGCCGCTGGCAGGGGTGCCTGTCGTGGTGAAAGACCCCATGGATATGGTCGGTTTCCCGACGACGGCGGGATGGCGATTGCTGTATTCGGGAGCCGGAGGGGTGGATCTGATGCCGGCGACCGACAGTCCCGTAGTGGCAAGGCTGCGCGCGGCTGATGCGGTCATCATCGGCAAGACGAATGTCCCGGTACTCAGCCACACGGGGAGCCACGCAAATGACAGTTGGGCCGGACCCACACTGAATGTTGCCATCGAAGACCGCGTTCCCGGCGGCTCCAGTGCAGGCACGGCTGCAGCGGTTGCCGCAAAGATGTGTGTGCTCGGTCTGGCAGAGGAAACAGGCGGGTCCATTCAAAACCCGGCCTCGGCGCAAGGTTTGGTCGGAATCAAGCCGACAATTGGTCTGGTGCCGAATGCCGGTGTCGTGCCCTTGTCCGCAAATCGTGACGTGGTCGGTCCGATTGCGCGCACAGTCACCGATGCGGCCATATGCCTTGATAGTCTCGCAGGCTACAGCAGCGAAGATCCCAAAACACTGGCGAGCGTGGGGAAAATTCCTGCCAAAGGCTATACTGCAGCGCTTTCTAAAGACGCGCTGAAGGGCAAGCGGATCGGATTGTACGGCTCTGGTTGGCGCAATCAGCCGCTTTGCCCTGAAACAACGGCACTCTATGAACAGGCTCAAGAAGAGCTGACAGCCGCCGGTGCCATTCTGGTCGAAGATCCGTTTGCCGGGAGCGGCTTTGCGGATTTGCGTCAACCCACGGCGCCCACACCGAATTTCGACGGACGGGGATTGGAGTCGATCGCGTATGATCTGCAGTCTTACCTGCGGCGCCTTGGTCCTGATGCCGCGCTCAAGACTTTTGCTGAATTTGCCGAAGCGACTTCCGAAGAGAATCCCTTTGGGCCTGAGGGCGTGTTGTATTTCCTCAATTCGCTCCCGGATTTCCAGGCGGCTATGCTTGACCCGACCGCGCCGCCGGCCATGCCGGAGTTCATAGCCCTGAAGGCGGCTTATCTGGATATCCTCGAGACTGTCTTCCGCGCGCATAGCCTGGATTCCCTCGTCTTTCCGCAAATGCGTCAAGAATTGCCGGGCCTGCATTCCGGCGAAACAATTCAGGAAACGACCGTCGGAGAACTAAATATTGCAGGGCTTCCAGGGGTGACAGTGCCCGCAGGCTTCTATGCATCCTCGGCACCGTTCGAACTGATCTTCCTCGGTCGGCTGTGGGACGAGGCGGAATTGCTGGCTCAGGCCTTTGCGTATGAACAGGCGACAGGGGCTGGCAGGTCGATGAAATAGTCCAGGAGTTTGTAGGATTTGAATACTTAAGGCTGCTAAGCGACGAAGGAACGTCTCGCTCGCTTGGCAGCCTTTTGGTCTGATCTGGAACCGGTAGGGACCAGCGGGTGCTTGGTGATGAAGGCCATTTTCATGGGCGCCTCATGTGTGCAAGGCGTCGCCGTAGAAAGGCAAATTCGGGGATATTGGAGCGTAGTCCAGCGTAGCAGCATCCGCCACCAACCGTTTGGGGAAAAATGAAGGTAAATCAACACGCTGGATTGTCTGCCGCGCCAACGGTGGATGGTAGGGATTTTCAATTTAATTCAAGTATTTGCAGTGCGACGTGTGCAGCATATGTTCATGTTTCAACCGTATGATTTCGCAGTTTGGCGCGTTTTTTGCCAAGGCGGTCGATGCCAATCTACACTCAAGTAACCACCAAGTTGGCCGAGTAGACGCTGTTGGAGCCCTTTGCGACGATGCTGCCGGGGCGCGGTAAGACGACCCCTGGGTTCAAGGTTGGCATGCTGTCACGCGCGGCCTGCTGATGTGTCCACGCCCGCAGCGGATTTGGTCTTGCCGACCATGCCCGTCATGATGACGCCCGTCACCCGCACGCGGCCCCAGCGGGGCAGCATCGCCAGTGACCAGCCAAGGAATTTGGCCAGGAAACCTGGCCTGACCGTGGTGCGACGCCCCAGAACTGCAAGCGCGCTGCGGGCGACCAACTCGGGCGTGGCGGCCTGCCCCATCCGCATGCCCGCGCGGGCGGCAAAGCCGGTGCCAACCGGGCCGGGGGCGACCGACAGGACACTCACGCCATGGGGGCGCATCTCTGCCGCGATGCCCTCGGCAAAGCTTTGCACAAACCCTTTCGTGGCGGCATAGGTGGCGGAGAGGGGTGCGCCGTTGAACCCCACGAGTGAGCCGAACAGCACGATTCCACCGCGCTGCGAAGCCGACATGCGCTGCCCGAACCCGTAGCACAACTCCACGACCGACCGGCAGTTCAGGTCAACCATGTTGATCTCGGAGACCATGTCCTGGTCGAGGAACGGCCCGATGGAGCCAAAGCCCGCAGCGGCTACGACAAGGCCCACGGGCGTGCTTTCCGTACTCGACATCAGGTCCGGCACTGCCGAGGGATCGGACAGGTCCATGGCCAGTACGCGCACATCGCCGCCGAAACGGGTGCCCAGATCCAAGGCCATTTCTTGCAAGATGTCGCTTCCCCGCGTAGCGTGCTCAACTACATGTGCGGCTGCGATACTGCGAAGCCGGAAATCCGTGAAAGCCTGAACCAGGACGAAACGGTACGGCCGTTGATGACGATCTGGTTTCAAAGCGGTCGGACTCTCGACGCGTTTTGCCAGCCCTTCGCACCGGTTGTGCGTGAACTGAAGGCCGACCCACCGAGTTTGATCGGCGAACAGTGGGATAGCCTTGAAGGCAAAGTGGCCAAGGTACTGCTGGCCGATCAATTGTCACGATCCTGTTTTAGGGGCAGCGCCGAAGCCTTTTCCTACGATTCGATTGCGCGCGACCTGATGCGCGCGTTGATGGCCCCGCAGATGATCGACGACACGCTTACCCAGCCGGCCGCCATCCTCTATCTGCTTCCATGGGCGCTGGCGCATTCCGAAGATGTTTCTGATCTGGACCTTGCCTGCGACTTTGTCGATCTGGCCATCGTGGCCCATCCGAACTTTAGATTGTTCGCCGAGCGCAACAAACCGGCCATCGACCAGCACCGCCAGGTTCTGAAAAAGTTCGGCCGCTACCCGCAACGCAACACCGAGTTTGGTCGAAAGACTACGGCGGCTGAGGCAGCATGGCTCGACGACAAGGAAAACCTGCCCATCTGGGCAGGCGGCGGGGCGTCGTTCAGCCAAAGAATTGGATAATTGAGGCATGGCACACACACCGAATTGCGAGTCCGAATGCGCATGCATGCTCATGCGAATGATTGCGTTTTCGCATGACTTGCGCACCGGACGCATGAACCAGGCGCAGAAGGGCTCGAACCCGACACTGTTGCCGTGGCTCTTCCAAGCGTTGTCACAATCGATAACTTCGTAATCGAAAAGATTGAACGAAATGTCGTCCGCATTTGCCTCCAACCTCGGCCTGCTGCTCTGCCTTGCCCCGGCTGTCGTCCATGCCGTCGAGGTCTTCTGCCCCCTCTGGGCCCGGTGGGTCGTGAACTGGGTGCTGCCCTTCTTCGCCCCCGGCCTGCCGCGCCCGTCGAAGGCGATGACTCATCATGATCAGATCGCCATGCTTGATGCGGCCTTGGACGCCGCCCCGAAAGACAAGGCACCTGCGGGCGCGGACTACATCTTCCTGATGCTGTTTGAGCAATGACAAGGTGCGCTGGCCTTTATCGCAGTTGCGGCTGGCGTGCTGTATGGCCTGTCGTTGCCCCTCGCGGATCGTCATGCCCTGCACCTGGTCTTCGGCATTATGGCCGCGCTCTTCGCGCTGGTGAATGCCAATCATGCCGGCATCCCCGGACTTGGGCATCACCCCAAGGGTCAGCCGCAACGGGCGCAATGTCGGCATCCTCTTCGCGCCGTTCTGGGCAGCAGCGGCGATCTTTAACTACATCGGCTTCAACAACTGACCGCTGCGCGGTTTGGAAATGAACCCACCTGCAATGCTGCGGGGCTCACGGTCCGCACGCAAGCAAGCGGTAAGCTATGTCTGGCTGCTTTTCGTAATCACAACACCTGTCTGGAGCTAACACAATGCGGAGCCCCGTACCTGATCTCATTCATGGCCTTCGTTGCCTATCTTCGATTTTGTCAAAGGCGGAAAACCATTGTGGAAATCGCAAGATTGACCCAGACGCCCTTCTGAAAGCGCGGCTGTATCCAGATATGTTCAATCTGACTCGCAACGTCACCACGGCATGCGATTCTGCAAAGTTTACAGCCGCTCGCTTGTCGCAGGCCGAACCACCGAGATATGAGGACAACGAAGCGTCATTCGCAGAGCTTCGGGGCCGCATCGCGAAGACGATCGCATTTCTGGAGACCATCCCCGATGCCGCTTTCGCTGCTGCCGAAATACGCGACCTGGCAGTGCCGCTCTCGCCCGAAGGAACGGCTCGCAACGGGCGGACCTATCTCATACGCTTCGGCCTCCCGAACTTCTACTTTCATCTGGCGACGGCCTACAACATCTTGCGCCACAATGGCGTGCCCTTGGGAAAGCGCGATTTTCTATGGGCGAGTTGAACTGCTCAAAAGCAGTCCGGTCCATGGGCTGAGGCGGAGCGATCAGACCGTCAATCCAGAAACGTAGGCACCAAGGGCGACGCTGGCGGCAATTTTCAGCCTCAAGGACCACGTATCTATCCTTTACACCGAGGACTGACCGTTAGTAAGTTTTTGGGAGAGCTGGGCAGTTCTTTAGCTGCGCGCCGGATCATGTGCAGAACCGTATCGGCACCGCGAGGGCTCACTTAGGAGGAGTGCTGCAGATGATCGCAAAGATGAGGCAAGTTTCGAACATCTGGCCGAGCCAGCACGCGCGGACAGGCGGGAGAGCGGTCAACATGACACAATCCTGTTGCCTTCTACTTGCCACTGTCGGCGGCGGGTCATGACATCATTGGCCGATCTGCTGGCGAGCGTCTTCGACCGTCGCAAGGTGTGGCCTGCTCCTGCAACGCCTAGCGAGAAATCAATTGCCGAACGGGCGTTCGAACTGGTCGGCAGTGCGGGGGAAGCATCAGGACTCGCGTCAGCCGCCGCCATTTTGGCAAGTTACGTCCACATTCTGGGGCGCAACAAAGATCTGATCATTTCCGGCGGATACAACATCTATCCCAAAGAAATCGAACTGGTGCTGGATGCTCAGTCAGGCGTGATCGAAAGCGCCGTCATCGGCGTGCCGCACCGTGACCTGGGCGAGACAGCCATCGGGTTGCTTGTGGCCGAGCCCGGCCAGTCGCTGGACCTAGAGCAGATCATGGAAGCGATTAAGGCAACGCTCGCGCGGTTCAAGCACCCCAGAAAGCTCATCCTTGTGCCGGAATTGCCGCGCAATGCGATGGCCAAGGTGCGGAAAAACATCCTTCGGGAACAGTTCAAAGATGCAGTCCATGCAGTCTGAGGCGGTTCTCAGAGAAACGAAGTTGGAGGTGCCCATCGCGAGATGAGTTTGGAAAGACCACGGTGACCTTCGAGGAGGAAGGCGCCGCAACTTAGGAAACCAAGGGAGGAGAGACTTATGACCAAACATTTGATTGGCCAAGGCGGAATGACCCGTCGGGGCCTCTTGAAAAGCGGGATGGCAATGACGGCCGCAGGGTTGGTGTTGCCGGCCGGCATGGCAATGGCGCAATCGGAACCGAAGAAGGGCGGGACCCTGCGGATCGGCTTTAACTCGGGCAGCACGGTCGACAATTACGACCCCGGCGTCTGGGATACGAACTTCGTTCAGGTCTTTGCTCAAGCGCGGCACAACTATCTGACGGAAATCGCGGCTGACGGCTCTCTGGTCGGGGAAGTTGCGCAAAGCTGGGAAGCCAGCGCCGATGCGATGACCTGGACGCTGAAGATCCGATCAGGCATCACCTTCCACAGCGGCGGAACCGTGACGGCTGACGACGTCATTGCATCAATCAACTACCACCGCGGCCCAGAGAGCACATCCGCTGCCAAGCCGATCGTCGATCCAATCGTCGAAATCAAGTCAGACGGGCCGAATACGGTCATCGTCACGTTGAGCGGCGGGAATGCCGATTTCCCCTATCTGATGTCGGACTATCACCTGCCGATCATGCCCGCCAAGGATGGGAAGATCGATCCGACCTCGCCTGACGGTTGCGGCCCCTACAAGGTCGACAACTTCGAACCCGGTATCAGCGCCTCGCTGACCCGGCATTCGGGATACTGGAAGACGGATCGCGCCCATTTCGACGGGCTTTTGCTGCTGGCTCTGCCCGATCCTGTGGCGCGGCAGAACGCGCTCCTGACCGGCCAGGTGGACGTCATCAACCAAGTCGATCTGACGACTGTTTCGATGATGTCCCGCAACTCATCGATCCGCGTGCTCTCAGTGACCGGCAACCAGCACTTCTGCTTCCCGATGGATACGCGGGCGGCTCCGTTCAACGACAACAATGTGCGGCTTGCGCTGAAACATGCCCTCGATCGCCAGGAAATGGTCGACAAAATTCTGTATGGCTATGGCGCGGTCGGGAATGACAACCCGATCGGACCGACCCAACAATTTTACGCGGCCGACCTGCCGGTGAACAGCTATGACCCTGACAAGGCCAAATTCCATCTTGAAAAGGCCGGACTGACCTCGCTCGACGTTTCGCTTTGGGTTGCCGAGGCCGGTTTCACGGGTGCCACGGATTCCGGTTCGCTCTATGCCGAACGGGCCAAAGCCGCCGGCATCAATATCACCGTCGAACGTGCGCCGAACGATGGGTATTGGAGCAACGTCTGGATGCAAAAGCCGTGGGTTGCTTCCTACTGGGGCGGTCGTGCCACCTGTGACTGGATGTTCTCTACCGCCTATGCGGCGGGTGCTCCCTGGAACGAAAGCTACTGGGACAATGAGCGGTTCAACACCCTGCTGTTGCAAGGGCGGTCCGAACTGGATGAAGCGAAGCGGGCGGAGATCTATCACGAGATGCAAGCCATCGTTTCGAATGAAGGTGGCGTCGTGATCCCGATGTTCGCGAGCTTTGTCATGGGCGTTTCCAACGCGGTCGCGACGCCCGATGTCGTCGGCGCGAACTGGGATCTTGACGGGTTCCGCGCCGTCGAGCGCTGGTGGTTCGCCTGATCCTTCCGGTCATCTGAACGGGCTCTGGCGAGCATCCCTCGCCAGAGCCTTCAGGCCAGTGCGGCATCAAGACCGCAGGCCATGCATGTAAACGGGGGGACAAAATGAACGAGATCTGGCGAATGATCGGGCAGCGGCTGCTTCTGGGCGTGCTGACCCTTTTCATCATTTCCGTGGTGATCTTCGGGGCGACGGAGCTTTTGCCGGGCGACCTCGCACGCGAGTTGCTTGGGCAGTCGGCCACCGAAGAAACTCTTGCAGCACTTCGCGAGCAGCTTGGCCTCAATGATCCGGCGCCCCTGCGCTACTGGAACTGGCTGGCCGGCGTTTTGCAGGGCGATTTCGGGATGTCGATGGCGACACAGAAACCGATCTCGGAACTGGTTGGGGCACGGTTGGGAAACACGCTTTTCCTAGCATTGTATGCGGCGGCCCTCGCTGTTCCCTTCGCACTGCTGCTTGGCGTTTTGGCTGCCCTTTGGCGCAATTCGATTTTTGAACGTGCATCGAACGCACTGGCCCTTACCGCAATTTCCTTTCCCGAGTTTTTTGTGGCCTACACTCTGATCTTGTGGCTGGCGCAATCGGGTCTCTTCCCATCGATGGTGCGCATCACGGGGAGCACGACGACGGGCAATCTCTTGTACATGGCTTTCTTGCCCGCGCTGACGCTGACCCTTGTCGTCACAGCCCACATGATGCGGATGACGCGGGCCGCGATCATCAACCTGCTGGCTAGCCCTTATATCGAGATGGCGCGGCTCAAGGGTATGTCACCCATACGTGTCGTTCTACGCCATGCGGTGCCGAATGCGCTGGCCCCGATCATCAACGTAGTTGCATTGAACCTTGCCTATTTGATCACCGGAGTCGTGGTGGTTGAGGTGGTCTTCGTCTACCCTGGCCTCGGGCAGTTGATGATTGACGCCGTGTCCAATCGCGACATCGCCGTGGTGCAGGCCATCGCGCTGATCTTCGCCTCGGCCTACGTCCTGCTCAACCTTCTCGCGGATGTGCTCTCGACGATCACCAACCCGCGCCTGATGCACAGGAAGTAGAGCCATGACCATTCTACTTTCCATAGCCGTCGGCCTGGCATTGTTCTTCATGATCGGTTTTGCCGCTCGTGCCGTCTTGCAAGCGTTTGCCCCGGCCCATCACAAACCAACCTTCCGCGACATGCCGCTGACGGCTTCCTTCGGGCTGGCGATCATCCTGCTTTACGTCTTCGTCGCTGTCTTTGCCCCGTTGATTGCCCCTTACGGCGAGAGTGAGGTTCTTGGTGCCCAGTTCTTACCGTGGGCATCCCCCCACTATCTCGGCACGGACAAGCTGGGCCGTGACATGCTGACTAGGCTAATCTATGGCGCGCGCAATACCGTAGGTATCGCTTTTGCCACCACTGCGCTTGCGTTCTTTGTGGGGTCGTTCCTTGGAATATGGGCGGCGCTCGTTGGAGGCTGGCTCGACCAATGGTTGTCGCGTTTCGTCGATGCGTTGATGGCCATTCCAGCCCTGATTTTCTCGCTGCTACTGCTCACAATCTTTGGGACATCGGTCCTTACGCTGATCCTCGTCATCGCGGCTGTTGATGCCACACGTGTGTACCGTCTGGCGCGCTCGGTCGCCCAAGGGATCGTCGTCATGGACTATATCGAGGCTGCCCGCCTCAGGGGCGAAGGCATGTGGCGTCTCATCCGTCGGGAGATCCTTCCGAACGCCATGGCACCTCTGGTTGCCGAGTTTGGCCTGCGGTTCTGCTTTGTGTTCCTGTCAATCTCGGCGCTGTCGTTCCTTGGCCTTGGCATCAAACCACCGACCGCCGACTGGGGCAGCATGGTACGCGAAAACGCGACGCTGATTACCTTTGGCGACATCACCCCCCTGCTGCCCGCCGGGGCCATCGCGCTGCTGACGGTCGCAGTGAACTTCGTGGTGGACTGGCAGTTGCACCGCGCAAGCGGTTTGAAGGAGTAGCCCATGGAAACGACAAGGCTGCTGACCATCAAGGGCCTTAAAATCGAAGCCGATCTGGTGATGCCTGGCATGAGATTGTCAAAGGTGTGGACCTAACCCTTCATAAAGGCGAGGTGCTGGGCCTGATCGGGGAATCCGGGGCTGGAAATCACGCTGGGTCTCGCTGCATGGGCTTTGCCCGGGACGGCTGTCGCATCTCGGGCGGGACAATCGACTTCGACGGGATCGACCTGCGCACCGCTTCCGAAGCGCTGCGACGGGGGTTGCGGGGCAAGCGTATCGCCTATGTCGCTCAATCGGCAGCGGCGAGCTTCAATCCGGCGCACAAGTTGATCGACCAGTACTGCGAAGCGCCAGTCGTGCATGGTGTCATGCCGCGCAAGAAGGCCGAAGACGACGCAGTAGAACTCTACCGTCGCATGCGTTTGCCCAACCCGGATGAGATCGGATTCAGATATCCGCACCAAGTCTCAGGTGGGCAGCTACAGCGAGCGATGACCGCCATGGCGATGTCCTGCCGTCCAGACCTGATCATATTTGACGAACCAACCACTGCGCTTGACGTCACCACCCAGATTGAGGTTATGGCCGCAATCCGCGACATCGTACGGCAGTTCGGCACGGCGGCGATCTATATCACGCATGATCTTGCCGTAGTTGCTCAGATGGCCGACCGCATCAAGGTTCTGCTCAGAGGCAATGAGGTGGAGGAGGCCGACACCCGGACCATGCTCGCCGCCCCACGCAAGGACTATACCCGCAGCCTGTGGGCCGTACGTAGTTTTGCACGCGCTGAACATTCGTCTGTAGCTGGAATACCGGTGGTCTCGGTTCGCAATGTGACAGCGGGCTACGGGGCGGTCGATGTGCTGAAACATATCAGCTTTGACATCCACGCCGGACGCACCGTGGCAGTCGTGGGTGAGAGCGGATCGGGCAAGTCCACGACCGCGCGGGTCATCACAGGTCTTCTGCCACCGCGTGAGGGCGAGGTCCTGTTCAACGGCAAGCCGTTACCCGCCAGCTTCAAGGCTCGCTCCCGCGACGAACTTCGCCAGTGCCAGATGATCTATCAGATGGCCGATACGGCTCTGAACCCAAAGCTTCGCCTGCGCGAGTTGATCGGTCGACCGGCAGAGATGTATCTGGGGCTGAAAGGAAAGGCACTGGACACGCGCATCCGCGACCTTCTGGCGCTGATTGAACTGGAACCCGACAAGTACATCGATCGCTTGCCATCTGAGCTTTCGGGTGGGCAGAAACAGCGCATCGGCATCGCGCGGGCCCTTGCTGCTGAACCGCAGCTTATAGTCTGCGACGAGGTGACCAGTGCCCTTGACCAGATCGTGCAAGAGGGCATCCTCAAGCTGCTTGACCGGCTGCAGAGCGAGTTCAACCTTGGCTACATGTTCATCACCCATGATCTGGCCACAGTGAAATCGATCGCCGATGAGGTGGTGGTGATGCAGAATGGTGAAGTGGTCGAGCGTGGAGCGAAAACGGAGATATTTGCTGATCCGAAGGAGGAGTACACTAAACTCCTTCTTTCTTCGGTTCCGGAAATGGATCCTGACTGGCTCAACCGCCTCTTGGTAACGCGATCGAACTTGACACCAAATGTTTGATGCACACGGTGCTTTGCGGAGGTCGAGGACCGACAGGCTAGGAAGACGATCATCGCGACAGTACAGTCGGGTTCTTTTCTTTCGGTAAGTTTCTGATTACCTTAGTCAGACAAGGTTGAATCTCTCGGGTTTTCGGTCCGCAGATAAGAACTGACAAAGGAAACTACCAATTGCGATCAAGGTCGATCCGTACGATCCGACGTGCCGAACTCTCAAAGGCGGCATTCGAGGCTGTGGTCCTTTATGGACTTCGTGGAACGACACTTGAGAAGGTCGGCGAGATTGCAGGCGTTTCCAAGGGTGTCGTCTTGCATCATTTCAAAGACAAGAGCTCTTTGCTTGAGGCCGTGATCCGCCGAACCAACGGAATGCTCAGCACGTCGCTGGTCGAACTCTATCGGCACGCTGAGACACCCTATGAGCGGCTTTGGGCCATCATCATCGCGAATTTCCACGAGTCGATCTTCAATCAGGCAGTCTGCCAGGCATGGGTGTCGCTTATGGCAGAGGTTCCCCATAACAGGTCATGCCAACGCGTGCAGATTGCCAATTATGCGCGCGTGTCCAGTAATTTTTCGCATGAGTTGAAGCACTTTGTTACAAGAGATGAAGCCAAGATCATCGCGCGCCAGCTCAACCTGTTGATTGACGGCATTTGGGTGCGGGTTGGCTCGCGGGTCGAACCGCTCGATAGCGACCGTGCAATCGGCGACCTTGAGTATTTCCTGATGCGGTTTCTACCAATGGATGAAGAAAGCATCCAAAAGCATCGGGCTGCACGCGAAAAGATCGAGAACGTGGCACGTATCGCACTGGGAACGCGTGCATTTCTTGAGACCGCAATGGCACGCTGATGGTCAGTCACCGGCCATGACCCGGGTCAGGTGGTCTGCGATCTGACGGATGGACTGTTGCGCCTCAGGCAAGTTTTTATACCATTCAAAGACGTGCCAAAGACCTTCCCACACTTGCAGATCGACCCTCGCTCCGCTGTCGCGCAGCCGTTGTGACAGCTGAACCGCTTGGCTTAGCAGCAGGTCGCGGGTTCCAGTGCTGATCAGGACCGCAGGAAAGCCGGAATCGAACATGCCGTTGATTGGTGAAATCAATGGCTGATCCACATTGTTGGTCCCAGCATAATAGCTTGCCGCGATATCCGAATTTCGCCGCGTCAACGTGGGGTCGCGGCCATCGTTGAAGGTCAGGCTCTCGCCTGCGTTGCTCAGATCGCACCACGGCGACAGAAGGGCGGCAGCACCGGGCAATCGCAAACCTTCGGCTTTCGCCTTTAGAATCCAAGCGAGCGACAGGTTTCCCCCTGCAGATTCCCCTATAATTGCAAACGTCTGGTCGGCAATCGTCCGGTAGACCGCAAAGCCATCGTCAACGGCAGCCGGCCAGGGATGTTCGGGTGCCAGCCGATAGTCCGGCACAATGACCCTAGCACCGCTCAGGGCCGAAATTGGGGCTATGATCGGCAGGTCTTCGATTGGGCTTCCTTCGACCATGCCACCGCCAAAACCATAGAGTATGGGCCAGTCGACCCGCAGGGTTGTTGGGCGCACGTCCAAGCAGCGCACCCCGCCAAGTGTTACTTCATCTAGCTTAACGCCATGCTCCTTACATATGCGTGGAGCTTCGGCATTGGCCAACTCCATCGCTTTTGCCCGCAAGGCGGGTAGGTTTCGAGCCGATCTGTCTCTTGCTCGGACGCCTTGATCCAGAAAGTTCAGGGCGGCGTCGCTGAGATGTGGGAAGGGTGACATGATTGGGATCCCGTGGTTATTGTGCCTGTCGGCCAAATGCGATTGACTTGCGTTTGAAAGACAAATGACGAGTGGTCATAAAATTCTTAGGTGCGGATCTGTGGGTTAGGCCTTGGGGCCATCTTGTAGATCATCACGCAGTCGGGCGACTTGATTGAAAATGTTCGGAAAGTTTGCCCAAGGCTCCCGTGTCTATCTCGACACCAAGCCCGGGTAGTCCGGACAGATGAGCATCCGTGCCGTCCACGCGAAAACCGGTGGTCGCGTACCCGGTTCCAGGTTCAATGTATTCCGGGTATATCTCTGCCATCTCGGCGTTTGGGATCGCCGCACAGATATGCAGCATCGCTGCCGCCGCAACCGTCATTGAGTTCCAGCAATGCGGAGAGATTCTGACATCTTGGCGGTGGGCCTCCTCGGCAAGTTCAAGCATATCCAGAATGCCGCCCATACCGGCAATGTCCGGGTTCAGGATATCTGCGGCATCGGCCGCCAGAACCGAACGGAAGTGCGGAAGGCCACAGTTCTTTTCACCCGTAACGAGTCGCATTCGTGTGGTCTTACGGAGCCTTGACAGGGCCTCGATGTCTTGGCCGTCGACAGGCTCTTCAAACCAGTAAGGACGATATTTTTCGATCCTTTCAGCCACGAACAGCGATGTCTCGAGGTCGTCCTGGCTGTCCATGTCAACCATGAGATGGATTGCATCGCCGATCGCATCGCGCACGTGTCGCACAACGTCCACGGCCTGCGGCGCCGAATGGTTCAGCATCGGATGGATCTTGACCGCCACATATCCCTGAGCGACCAGGTCGGAAGCCCGCATTGCCAGAGAATCGTCATCCCATTGTGTGTCGCTCCAGATATTCGCGTAAACCGGCAGGGGCGTCCTGTGGTCCCCGCCAAGAACGTCACAAAGCGGTTTTTCCGCAAGCTTGCCATGGATGTCCCACAATGCCATTTCCAGCGCGCTCGTTGCGGCGGAGAAGTCCAGGCCGCGATGTTTCGAGGCGATTTCAAGTGCCATGGCGCGAAACGCCCAAGGAGATGCAGATTGCAGCGAAGCCGCCGCTTCGCCAAGTGCATGAATGATCTCTGCGACGGCTTTCTCGCGACAGGGCAGAACAAATGCCTCGCCCAAGCCGGCTATTCCGCTGTCGGTGGTGACACGAAGCAGCAGACAGGGTTTTACGTCACTCCAGCCTCCGCCGCCCTTTGCCGGGGCGGTGATCCAGGTCTCGATCTGCGCCAGCACGACGTGTGCGACCCCGGAGGGCGCTTGCCGATTTAAAGAGGATGGGGCCAAGGGGCGACGGGCGATTGTCTGCATCTGATGTGTCCAGGAAATGAGTATTCAAAAAACTAACCTATGGTCAGTTTATAGACAATGAGCATGTTTAGATGGTTGGGTGGCAGTGCGAACGGCTCCTGTTACCATCCCCCTGTATACGGCGCGAGTGTATTGGACCGGCCAGGCCATGCAGGAACGCGGTCATGAAATTCGACTACATCATCGTGGGGGCAGGCTCGGCCGGTTGCGATCTGGCCAATCGCTTGACCAGCGATCCACGCAACCGGGTCTTGCTTCTGGATGCGGGCCCTGACAACAGCGCGCTCTCCCTGAAGATTCCGGTTGCACTTTTGACGACCCTGAAAGGCACCAGGTACAACTGGGCTTTTGAGGGTGAGCCTGAACCATCGCTCAACGATCGCAAGATAAGTCATGACCGTGGCAAGACGGTTGGGGGCTCGTCCTCGATCAACGGGAAGGTGTTCGTCCGGGAACATGCATTGGACTACGAAGGCTGGCGACCGGCAGGCTGGCCGAAAAGCTGAGCGATGACATTCTGGGCCGCGTGCCCCTGAAGCGGGACGATGCCGACGTCTGGTCCAATGAGCAAGCCGCGACACCGCAGCTTTGAGGAACGCCGTGCAGCAAGAGGCAAGGCCGAACGCGGGTCGCGAAAAGTAATAGAAATCCGTAGGCATGAAAACTATACATTGACATAAAAAACCGACCAAAGGTAAGTTACATCCGGGGAAGAGAGGCCAACACCTGTGCCACTTCAGACAGCGGCCAAATCGTCAATTTCTGGGAGGAAGACATGTTTTTCGACACTGAAGGCAGCTCTGGTTGCCACGTCTCTTATCGCGTCGGCATCCGTTGCGTCCGGGCAATCGGTTCCCGAGTCCACCGATCCGATCAAGGTCGTTCTGAACGACTGGACTGGTCAGCTTTTCTCGGCGAACGTCGCGGGGCTGTTGCTGCAGGAGATGGGCTATAATGTCGAGTATGTGAGCGCCGGTGCCCTTCCGCAACATGTTGGCCTGCAACAAGGCAACCTGCATTTCGTCTCCGAAGTCTGGAGTAACAATGTCGGGGATATCTATCCCAAGGCGCTTGCCGCCGGAGAGGTCGTGAACCTGGGCAGCCTCGGTCTCGATCTCAAGGAAGGCTGGGTCTATCCGCCCTATATGGAAGAGGTTTGCCCCGGTCTGCCGGATTATAGAGCGCTCTATGATTGTGCGCCGGCCTTTGCGGCCCCTGAGACCTTTCCCAAGGGGCGTCTGATCACCTATCCGGCGGATTGGGGCACCAGATCAAGGGATCTGGTAGCTACGATCGACATGCCGCTCGAGCCGATCGCGGGCGGCAGCGAAGGGGCGATGATCGCGGAACTTCGTTCTGCCATCGACGCGCAACAGCCCATCCTCATGATGATGTACCAACCGCACTGGATATTCAGCGAGTACGAGCTGAACTTCGTCGAGTGGAACCCGATCGAGGGCGAATGCGTGGAAGAGAGCCAAATGCGCGAAACCGCCTGTGGTTTTCAACAGGCGACAGCTGACAAGGTCGTCTGGGGCGGTTTCGAAGCTGAATGGCCGGCCGCGTTCCGGATGCTGTCGGCTTTGACGCTGACAAACGCCGACGAAAACGCGGCCATTCTTGCTGTCGATACCCAGGGCGCCCAGGTCGAAGACATCGCGGCAGACTGGGTTGCAAAGAACGAAGCAACTTGGAAGCCCTGGATCGAACAGGCCCTGCAATAGCCTCGATCATCCCTGCACAAACAGCCGAAGACGTCCGCCAAGCATGGTTTCGACCCGATACTGCCGAAAGCTGTGCGCCTATGGCCGACCGTCCGCATCGCGCGTTGTGCCTTCGATCCAACGGGAGCCCGCCATGACAAACACAACTGCCGACCCGGGCCCGGTCAGATTGTCCTGCCGGAACGTCTGGAAGGTCTATGGGGCTTACCCGGATCGGTTCTTTGAGGCCGCATCGGGACCGGGGCGCGATGCCGCGACAAAGGCTGCCGAAATCCAAGCCGAAGGGCACATCGTCGCCAATGCCGATGTCAGTTTTGATGTCCACGAGGGGGAGATATTCGTGATCATGGGGCTGTCGGGATCGGGCAAGTCGACCATCCTGCGTTGTCTGTCCCGTTTGGTCGAGCCTACGGCGGGTGAGATCCTGCTTGACGGTGAGGACCTGTTGAAAAAGTCGACCGCCGAGTTGATCGATATTCGCCGCCACAAGATGGGCATGGTGTTCCAGAATTTTGGTCTGATGCCGCATCTCAACGTGATCGACAACATCGCGTTCCCCCTGAAGGTGCAGGGCATGCGCGCGGAAGATCGCTATGCATGTGCCGCGCGTGTGATCGATCTGGTGGGGCTCGCAGGCCGCGAACACGACTTTCCAAATGCGTTGTCCGGCGGTCAGCAGCAGCGTGTGGGCATCGCCCGGTCGCTCGCGGTTGAACCTGACGTCTGGTTCCTGGACGAACCCTTTTCGGCGCTCGATCCCTTGATCCGCAAGCAGATGCAGAACGAATTCCTGCGCATTCAGTCGCAACTGCGCAAGTCCATCGTCTTCATCACCCATGATTTCCAGGAGGCACTCCGGATCGCCGATCGCATGGCCATCATGCGCGACGGTGCCGTGGTGCAGATCGGTCGTCCGATTGATCTGATCCTGAACCCGGCGGATGACTATATCCGCGACTTCACGCAGGACGTTCCCTGGGAAAGCATCATGCGCGCGCGCGACATCATGGAGCCGGCTGACGGGCCTTTGGACAGCCTGCGCCGGGTTCCTGCAGATGCGCTTGTCGAAAGCCTGTTGGCCGATCTGGCCAGCGCGGCAGCCGGCGTCGTTGTCGAAGGCGCCGATGGTGCCGTTCTTGGGATCGCAACCGCTCGGAGCTTTGCTGCGTCGCTGGCCCGGGGCTGCATTCCCGGTAACCACTCGGGGCCTGCATGAAGCAGTTGCCGGATCGTTTTGATCGCGCCACGCTATTGTGGCTTGGCGCAATCGCCCTGACCCTGATTGGCGTGTTCGTGCAGGAGCATCTGGACTGGCTGGCGCGCTACCCTGAAACATGGGTCGTGCCGCTTGCAGATGTCCTAAACGCCTTGTCCAACTGGATCGTGGGGCAGTTTTCCCCGGTTTTCCAAGCCATATCCCTTGTTCTGGGAGTCCCGATCAAGGCTGTCCAGCAGGTGCTGCAAGTGCTTCCCTGGTCGGTGACCATGTTCGGGTTTTGCGTTTTGGCCTATGCGGCTTCGGGCTGGCGGTTGGCATTGTTCACCTTTGGGGCGTCGGCTTACATGCTTGCCATCGGCTACTGGGACGCGGGGATGAACACCTTGTCTCTGGTGGCGATCTCTGTCCCTTCGGCAATCCTTGTGGGCTTTGCAATCGGCGTCTGGGGGTTTCGTTCGCCACGTGCAGAGCGGATCATCATGCCCGCGCTGGACCTGCTTCAGACCGTCCCGACATTCGCCTACCTGCTTCCAATCTTGATGCTGTTTGGCTTTGGAACGGTCGTCGGGCTGATCGCGAGCATCTTGTATTCCTTTCCCCCGATGGTGCGCAACACCATCCTTGGGCTGCGCCGTGCGGCCCCGGAGGTGATCGAATCCGGACTGATGGCCGGCGCGACGACGAGACAGCTTTTCTGGCAGGTTCGCGTCCCCTCGGCGCGGCGACAGCTTCTTCTGGGGGTCAATCAGGCGACCATGGCGTCTTTGAGCATGGTGATTATCGCGTCCATCATCGGTGGGACGGCAGACCTTGGCTGGGA
Organism: Roseobacter sp. AzwK-3b; assembly: GCF_000170875.1. Classification (NCBI taxonomy): domain Bacteria; kingdom Pseudomonadati; phylum Pseudomonadota; class Alphaproteobacteria; order Rhodobacterales; family Roseobacteraceae; genus Roseobacter; species Roseobacter sp. AzwK-3b. Next base: position 225,748 of record NZ_ABCR01000003.1, on the reverse strand, counting down.
GGTGCTGTCAACAATCCGAAAGGCTCAATTCGGTGAAAGCCTACTAGTCGGTCTGGTGATCGCACTGATGGCCATGGTGATCGATCGCGTAACAAGCGGCCTGGCGAATGGTTCGGACCGGGATGGCATGCCGCGATACCATCGGCATCTATGGATCATCGCGGTTTTGGGCAGCATCGTGATTTTCGCCGCGTCTCTCGTGGCCCCGATACTGAACGAATGGCCGGAAGCGTATCGCTTCAACCCCGCGCCTGTCATGAACGAGGCTCTGAGCGGCTTCATCACCACGTTTCGCACACAGATCGAAATGATCAAGACTGCGGCCTTCTATTTCTTGATGCTGCCCGTGAAGATCGGTCTGCAAGGCGCGGTCAGCCCCTATACATGGGGTTTTTCGCTGACCACTGCACACTCACTGGCCTTTGCCCTGAGCACGGTCGCGCTTGCCCTTTGGTCAACGACACGTCGGGGGCCAAAGGTCGGCATCGCAATCCTCGTCTTTGCCGTTGTATATTATTTTGGGCTGACCGGCTTGCCGTGGCCGGCCCTCATCCTGCTCCTAGCCCTCCTGGCCTATGGAATTGGTGGCGTTGTCCTTTCGTTTGGCACGATTCTTGGTCTGGCTTTCATCCTCGTAACCGGCAACTGGCCTGCCGCCGTGCTCTCGATATACTTGTGCGGGATTGCCGTGGTGATTGCGTTCACTATTGGCACTGCCATCGGTATCTGGGCCGCCCAAAATGACAGGGTCTCGGCTTTCGTTCGCCCGATCAACGACACGTTGCAGACCATGCCGCTATTCGTGATCCTGATCCCTTTCGTGATGGTTTTCAGGATTGGAGACTTCACCGCGCTTCTGTCGGTCATCGCCTATGCCATTGTTCCCGCGATCCGCTACGCCGAACACGGGTTGCGCAGCTTGCCGGATACTGTGATCGAGGCGGCGCGGATGGTTGGGGCGACGCCGCGCCAGATGCTCTGGCAGGTGCAGATTCCGCTGGCTCTTCCGGTCATTATGCTGGGCCTGAACCAGACAATTCTCTACGGCATCGCCATGCTCGTGATTGCCGCGCTCGTGGGTGCGGGAGGATTGGAGCAAACCGTTTACACCGCTCTGACCGACGGCAACGTGGGTGAGGGCCTGATCGCAGGCCTTGCTATGGCGGTCATCGCCATCATCGCCGACCGAATGACAAACGGTTGGAGCCGAAAGCGCCAGTCAGCCCTCGGTTTCGGCACCGGATAATGGCCCTTCCTTCCCCCCAATGCAGGCGCCTCGCGCTTCTCCAAAGGACCCAAAGACAATGAAAATAGATGATCTGACGATGCTGGCCGCACACGACTGGGACTTTCCGGTCCCGATTGCCTATGGTCCGGGACGATTGGCCGAGATGGGGCGTCGCTGTATAGAACTTGGTATCCGCAATCCGCTGATAGTGACTGATCGCGGCAGCCGTGACTTGCCCTTTATCGGTCAACTTCAATCCTTGCTTGAGGATCAAGAACTAGGCGCGACAATCTTTTCGGACATTTCCCCCAATCCGGTGGACAGCGAAATCGGATTGGGGCGCAAGGCGTTCCGCGCGGGCGGTCATGATGCAGTCATCGCGATCGGCGGCGGGAGCGCCATGGATGGCGGCAAGGCTATCTGCCTGACGGCCAACAACGATCATGACCTCTGGGCGTTTGAATTCGAACAGCCTGTGCCGGTTATCGGGCAGGGCGAAAACTTTCCGGTCCTGATCACCATTCCGACAACCGCGGGTACCGGTGCCGAAACCGAAAGCACCGCCATGGTGACGCACGCGGCCAAGGGCATGAAGTTTTGCGTCTGGCACCCGGACCTGAAGCCGGCGCTGGCGCTCTTGGACCCGGAACTGACGGTTGGCCTTCCTCGCACGCTCACGGCCTGGACCGGGGCGGATGCGCTGGTTCATGCGATCGAGGCCTATCTCGTGCCGGGCTTTAACCCGTTGTGCGATGGCCTGGCGCTGGAAGGGCTGGCCCTGATTGCAAAGTGGCTGCCGGTCGCCGTAGAAGAGCCACAGAATCTGAACGCACGGGGGGGGATGCTGGTCGGCTCAAGCCTCGCCGGGATCGCTTTTCTGAAGGGTCTCGGCATGGTCCATGCGATTTCCCATATGGTCGGAGCCGAATTCAACACGCAACACGGCTTGACCAACGCGATCCTTCTGCCCGTCGTGCTGCGCTTCAACTTGCCGGGTCAGGAAGAAAAGGTGCGCCGCATGGCCCAAGCTATGGATCTGTCCGATATGTCCGTCGAAGGGTTTATGGCTGCCGTGGAAACCATGCTCGACCAGATTGAAATTCCGAAGTCTCTGGGCGAGATTGGCGTACCTGCAGATTGTGCTGCAAGGATCGCGGACAAGGCGTTGAAAGACAGTGCCGCCCGCACCAACCCCCGTGTGGCAACACAGGCCGAAGTGCAAGCGATGATCGAAAACGCCATCGCGCATGCGCGCTGACAATAGGGCGGGAAGAATGCTGAACCTGACTAAATTCTACATCGATGGGAAATGGGTTGCCCCGCAATCCTCGGTCACCTTGCCGGTTCTGAACCCGGCGACCGAGGCACAGATCGGCACCGTTTCTATGGGCAATGCGCAGGACGTGGATCGCGCCGTAGCGGCTGCAAAGGCGGGTTTTGTGGACTTCTCCACCACGTCAAAGGCAGACAGGCTCGATCTTTTGCATCGGTTGAAGTCTGCGACCGAGCGGCGCTTCGAGGATCTGGCGCAGGCCATGCGGATGGAGATGGGTGCCCCGATCACAATGGCGCGGTCCGCCCAGGCGGACGCGGCCATCGGTCATCTGCAGGGCTTCATCGACGCGCTGGAACAGCTGGATGAGCGCCAGGTGCTGGCCAATGGCGACGTTCTGTTGCGTGAACCGATCGGTGTCTGCGGGCTGATCACACCCTGGAACTGGCCGATGAACCAGATTGCGCTCAAGGTCATCCCGGCGCTGGCCACAGGATCGACCTGTGTCCTCAAACCGTCGGAACACACGCCGATCTCGGCGATGGTCTATGCCGAGATTATCGACGAGGCAGGCTATCCGCCGGGGGTCTTCAACCTGGTGAACGGGGATGGCCCCACTGTGGGTGCCGCCCTGTCGCGTCACCCCGACGTCCAGATGATGTCCTTTACCGGATCGACCCGCGCCGGGATCGCCGTCACACGCGACGCCGCCGAAACGGTAAAGCGCGTGACGCTGGAACTGGGCGGCAAGTCGCCCAACCTCGTGTTCGCCGACTGCGATCTTGAGACACGGGTGGCGGAGTCTGTGCGCGAATGCATGTTCAACACGGGCCAGTCATGCGACGCGCCAACCCGGCTGCTGGTCGAGCGCGCCTGCTACGACGACGCGCTGCGCATCGCTAAGAGAACCGCCGAAAGCATCGCTGTCGGCGACCCCGCACAAGACGGCGATCATATCGGCCCGCTCTTCGACAAGATTCAATTCGACCGCGTGCAATCCATGATCGAAGTTGGGCTTGCCGAGGGGGCGAGGCTTCTGGCCGGTGGCCTTGGCAGGCCCGATGGTGTCACGACGGGATGGTTCGTTAAGCCCACGATCTTTGCCGATGTGTCAAACGATATGCGTATCGCCCAGGAAGAGATTTTCGGCCCCGTGCTGGTGATCATTCCGTTCGAAGACGAAGCTGAAGCCATCGAGATCGCGAACGATACGCCCTACGGACTTGCTGCCTATCTGCAAACCGGAGATCCCGGCCGAGCGCTGCGCGTCGCTGGACGGCTGCGCGCCGGGGCAATCCATATCAACGGCGGTGGCTTCAACTACGGCTCGCCCTTCGGCGGCTACAAACAGTCCGGCAACGGCCGGGAAGGCGGGCTGATGGGGTTGGAGGACTATCTGGAAACCAAGACGCTGCACGGCCTTGGATGAGAAACAATATGATATGATCGGAATCGAGGCCTTGCGCTATATCGCGGCCGAGGCGCCGAAACGGCATCAGCTGGGCGACCGTGTCATCGGGAGTCGCACGGCAGGAGTCTTCGACGGCACCCTGTGCGAATTGCCATTCCATTGAGGACGAAATGACGATTATCACCGAACCCGCCCAGCAGACGCCGGTCATCCATACCACGGACGTCTTGGTGGCCGGATCCGGCCCCGGGGGGCTTGCCGCAGCTCTTGCGGCAGCGCGGGCCGGGGTCGAGGTCTGTCTGGTGGAACGGTTTGGCTGTTTCGGCGGCAACATTACCGTTGTCGGGGTCGAGGGTTTTGCCTGGTATCGTCACGAGGCCACTGTCGAGGTGGGCGGTGTCGGACGCGAATTTGCGGACCGCGCGTGCGACATGGGCGCCGCCGTGCCCTTAAGCCAGTCGCTCAGCTATGAGATCGACAGCGAGGGCTTCAAGCTCGTCGCCGATCGGCTGGTCGAAGAAGCTGGTGTCCACGGCATGCTGCCCTCCAGTTCGTGGCCCCGGTGATGGAGGGCGACCGCATCGCCGGGATAATCGTCGAGTTGAAGGCGGGGCGCGAGGCGATCCTGGCCCGTGTCGCGATCAACGCGACGGGTGACGCCGACGTGGCGCACCGGGCCGGTGCACCCACCCACAAGACACCCGCCGAACACATGCAGGCCGCCAGAGTGATGTTCCACTTGGCCGGGGTCGACAAGGCCGCCTTCATGGCCGAGGTGCGCCGCGACCCACAGACCTACAAGGACTGGTCCACCGGCGAATGGACGGTGGAAACCGATGGGAAATAGGACGACTTGTTCTCTCCCTTCCTCAAGAAACCCTTTGACAAGGCTATTGAACAGGGTGTGATCCCGCCGCATTTGAACATTATCGCCGGGACATGGGGCGCGATCCATGACACGGGTGAACTGACCTATATGAACCTTGTGCATTTGGCGGGGGTGGACGGCACTGACCCTGACAGCCTGACGCAGGGAGAAATCGAAGGCCGCCGCCAGGCCATCATGGCTATCGAGGCGCTGCGCCGCTTCATGCCAGGCTGCGGCGGCGTGCGTTTACGGAATTTCGGTATGACCATCGGCATCCGCGACACGCGCAAGATCGACGCTGCCTACAACATGACCGAAACCGACCTGCGCCAGCAGGGACGGTGCCAAGATTACATCGGCATCTCCCCTGAATTCATTGACGGCTATAGCGTGCTGATCATACCGATTACTGGACGCTACATGCAGATACCCTACCGGGCGATGCTGCCCGGCAAGGTCAAGGGCCTGCTGGTAGCGGGTCGCGCCATTGGTGGCGACCACATCGCCCATGCCGCGACGCGCAACATGGCCTGCTGCGCGGTTGTGGGGCAGGGCGCAGGCGTGGCCGCGGCGCTGGCCGTCCGGTCGGGCCGCAAATTGGCAGAGGTCGACATGGCGGGCTTTCAGGCTGAACTGGTCCGCCAGGGCGTAAGGATCGCCTGATCATGACAGAGCGGACACGCGAGATCGAAACCGATGTGCTGGTTGTGGGTGGTGGAATCGCCGAGTTCGCGGCGGCGCTGTCGGCGGCGCGCGGCGGGCTGCGCGTGCGGCTGGTGGAGGCAGGGTCTACGGTCGGCGGCGTCATGGCATCCTGACCAGGCATGCCCTGGGGCGGCGGCCATCCGCTGGGCCACAGCATTGGTGGCATCTTCGGGGAACTGACCGACAGGTTGTCGGCCACGTCGCCACCCTGTGCCGAGGTTCGTCCCTGCACGCTGGAAAACTTCGACCCCGAGGTTCAATACGACCACGAGGCCGCAACACTCCTGATGTGCGAAATGCTCGACGAAGCGGGTGCGACCCTGCATCTCAACACCATCGCAGGCGAACCCGAGATGGACGGCAACCGGATCAGCGCGGTTTCGGCTCATGACTGGCTCGGCCCGCTCCGCTTTCAACCGCGCATGGTGATCGACTGTTCCGGTGACGGCGACCTATCGGCCTGGGCGAGCGTGCCGCACACGCTTGGCGACGGCAAGGGCAACATGATGGCCGTCAGCCTGACCTTTCACATGGTCGGCGCCGATACCGATGCAGTCTTTGCCGAAGGTGACCCCTATTTCCGCCGCTTTGCCGCCCGCGGCATCGCCGAAGGTCGGCTGCATCCCGATCTACACAAGCTGTATCTAATGCGCGGTTTTCACGCCGGCACCGTGTTTTGCAACACCGTGATTATCCGTGGCGTCGACGGCACCGACCCGACTTCCGTCAGCCGCGCAACGCAGGAAGGCCGACGTCGTTGCCACCAGGTCGCGCGCTTTCTGGCCGGGGACGTGCCTGGTTTCCGGGACGCGCGCATGTGGGGGCTGGGGCCATCCGTCGGTGTGCGGGAAACCCGGCGATTGCAAGCGATCTATCTCATCACGAGCGACGACATTGCCCGGGGGGGCAAGTTCGACGACGGCATTGCCGCCTGCGACAATCCGATTGACAACGTAATGCGCGCAAGCGCCGAGATGACCCATGAAGCGGCGGTCCGTTAGGGCGAGTATTACACCATCCCATTCCGCGCGCTGGTGCCCGAAACTATCGAGAATCTGCTGTTCGCCGGTCGTCTCATCTGTGCCGATCCGTTCGCCTTTGCCTCGATCCGCGGCATGCCGCAATGCATGGCGATGGGGCAGGCAACAGGTGTAGCTGCCGCGATGGCACTAGAGGGCGCTTTGCAGGTCCTGGAAGTGAATGGCGCGGCACTGGCTGCCGAACTGTTCCGGCAAGGGCTTGCCGGAATCGCCGATCGGAAACTGGTGGCTTACTGATGATCCAGGGAATTCCAGTAATTCTTAAACATAATTAGGACTCTTCGTAGTTTGGGCGCCGGCAAGTGTCTTGTCAAAAGAGCCTGAAGCAAGCATCGTTTGCGGCGGTACGTTGGAAACCTCCATACACATCCTCGCTAATGGAGGAGCGGAGCGAAACGGGCTTCTCAACATTATGTTGGAGGTATGGTGTGCAGGTGAAGAGCATACGGGATTGACCGGCTGTTTGGAGCCTTCTTGGAAATTCAATAGAGACGTATATCAGCTATCGATTAGGGGCCCGGGATAACAGCCCCACTCAAACAACGCCGTTTGCTTGTCTTCACCCTTGGGGGGCTAGACTGCCCCAATTCGTGTGCCGTATGTGTGCAATATGGTTCCAAAGGCCGGATCGCGGGCCATAGGAGAATTAGGAATGCCCAACAACGCAGCCACAGCGGCAGCGACATTATCCTGTGCCCCTATGATGGATTGGACGGACCGTCATTGCCGTTATCTGCATCGGCTTTTGTCTCGTCGGGCCTTGCTGTATAGCGAAATGGTCACTGCGGCGGCTCTGGTGCGGGGTGGTGCATTGCACCTGCTGGACTATTCGCCGCAAGAGCATCCCGTGGCGCTGCAACTCGGGGGATCCGATCCACAAGAGTTGGCGCAGGCTGCCCGGATGGGGGCCGAAGCGGGTTATGATGAGATAAACCTCAATGTGGGTTGCCCGAGCGACCGGGTGCAATCGGGCACATTCGGTGCGGTTCTGATGAAGGATCCGGGGCTGGTTTCGGAATGCTGTGCCGCGATGATAGAGGCCAGCGCTGTCGAGGTGACGGTCAAATGCCGGATCGGCGTGGATGACCAGGACCCCGAAACGGTGCTGCCGGAATTTCTGGCCCGCGTCAGTGCAGCCGGCGTACAGCGCTTTACCATTCATGCGCGCAAGGCGTGGCTGCAGGGGCTTTCTCCGAAGCAGAACAGGGACATACCGCCGCTGGACTATGACCTGGTTCTGCGGATGAAGGCGCTGTTCCCTGGGCTTCACCTGTCGATCAATGGTGGGATCACCACGCTTGACCAGGTGCGCGATTTTCTGGAGGCGGGTCTTGATGGCGTCATGGTGGGGCGCGCGGCCTACCACCAGCCGGCCGATATCCTGTGCGCGGCCGACCGTCTGATCTTTGGCGAGGAAGGGCCGGATACGACGCCGGATGACGCCGTTCTGAAGATGTTGCCATATATCGAGGCGCATCTGGCGCAAGGCGGACGACTGCATCAGATCACCCGCCATATGCTTGGGCTTTTTGCCGGGCGTCCGGGCGCGCGGGCGTGGCGACGCATCCTGTCCGAGGGTGCGACAAGACCCGATGCCGGGCCGGATCTGGTGCTCGATGCGTTGGCCGAAGTGTCGCAATCGCCGCCTGCCGAAGCCACGGGCTGACATGGTCTGACATGATCTGAGATCGCCGCGAGTGCGCAGGCTAAGTTCACCCGGCATCGCCCGTATCCGGCTTTTCCTGCCCGGCGCAGAGGTGTAAGGCGGGGCTGACCATAATCAAAAAGGCCACAGTTCATGCCCGATACGATGCTGTTGATACAGATGCTTGTCATGCTGATGGTAATCGGGGCTTTCGCCGGAGTGCTGGCCGGGCTTCTGGGCGTGGGCGGCGGTATCGTTCTTGTCCCGTCTTTTTTCTACGCCTTTCAGACACTTGGGTATGCTGGTCCGCAATTGATGCAGATCTGTCTTGCCACCTCTCTGGCGACGATCATCGTGACATCGCTGCGCTCGGTCCTGAGCCATCACAAGAAAGGCGCCGTGGATTGGGATATTCTCAAGACCTGGGCGCCCGGGATCGCGATTGGCGCCGTTGTCGGAGTGCTGGTGGCAGCCAGCCTCAAATCCACCACGCTGCAGGGGGTTTTCGGCGTTCTGGGGATCATTGTGGGCCTCTACCTTGGTCTGGGCCGTGCCCATTGGCGTTTGGGACCCCAGATGCCCTCCGGTCTCACACGGGCGCTCATGTCGCCCGTGCTCGGTTTCCTGTCGGTCCTTATGGGCATTGGCGGGGGCAGTTTCGGGGTGCCTATCATGAGCCTTTATGGTGTTGCGATACACCGCGCGGTGGCCACGGCTGCGGGGTTCGGGATCACCATTGCAGTCCCCTCGGTCGCGGCCTTCCTGTTTCTGGACATCGCTCCCGAGAACCGTCCCCCGTTGACCTTTGGCGCCGTCAATCTGGTGGCGTTCGTCACGGTTATCGCGATGACGCTGATCACGACACCTTGGGGGGTGCGCCTGGCACATGCGATGGATGCGAAGCCCCTGAAACGCATTTTTGCGGTATTCCTGACGCTCGTGGCGCTCAACATGCTGCGTAAATCCCTGGGATGGTAGAGGCGCTGTTGCAGAATGGCTGGAGCCGGTTTCCAGCCGAACGGGCGGTTGCCGAATGGGCCGCCGCAGCCCGTGTCATCGCCCAAGACGCGATGCGCGACCCCGCCGAGCAGGCCCGTTGGCTGCGCTGTGGCGGGACATGGTTCGTCGGTGTCGACACCTTGCCGAATGGCCCGGATGGCGCAGTCGCGCAAAGTGGGCCGGTGCAGGGCCGCGCGCTGGAAGCGGCGCGTGGTCTCTATGGGGATCTGGCGCTGCATCGTGGGCAGGTTTCGGTCACCTATCCCGGCTATCCGCGCCCATCACAGGACGAGAGTGAGGCGGCGTTTCGCTACAGGCGCAATCGCGATTCCGCGCATGTGGACGGGCTTTTGGCGGTGGGCGCTGAGCGCCGCCGGATGCTGAAAGAGCGCCACGCCTATATCCTTGGTCTGCCATTGACCGAAACCGGCCCCGGCGCAAGCCCGATGGTGGTCTGGGAGGGCAGCCATCACATCATGCGCGACATGTTCGCCAAAGCACTTGCCCAGAGGCCCGAGGCCGACTGGGCCGATATCGACCTGACGGAGATCTATCAGGCCACCCGCCGCCAGGTGTTCGAGACCTGCACGCGCGTGGAAATCGTCGCGTCTCCGGGCGAAGCCTATCTGGTGCACCGCTTCGCGCTGCATGGCGTGGCGCCATGGGCCGAAGGGGCCAGCGCACCGCCGGAAGGCCGGATGATCGCCTATTTCAGGCCGGAACTGCCCTCTGGAAATCGAGACTGGCTCGAACTGCCATAGACGAGCTGCGGCTGTGACAGGCTGTTGCCGTCAGTGTTGCGTCGGTTTCACGCGGGCGGCGCGGCCGCCACGCCGCTTGGCTAGGCTTGGGGCACGGTCGGGCAGGGCGGCCATGATCTCGCGCCGTTCGGTACTCTCCATTCGGGACCAGCGGGCAATTTCATCCATGGTGCGATAACAGCCGGTGCATATCCGCGCCTCGGGATGCACCACGCAGATGCGGACGCATGGGCTTTCGATCTCGTTCCGGGTCCAGATCTTGTCGTCTTTCACTGCGCCGCCCTCATATGCGTCAACCGATCCAACACGCCTTGCAGGATATAGGATGCGGCGACATTGTCGATGACTTCGGCGCGACGCTTTCGTGACGTATCCGCCTCAAGCAGGGCGCGTTCCGCTGCGACTGTCGACAACCGCTCGTCCCAGAAGGTGATCGGCAATTCCGTCAATGGCTCGAGATTGCGGGCAAAGGCCCGTGTCGACTGACAGCGGGGGCCTTCCGATCCGTCCATGTTGCGCGGCAGGCCCAGAACGAGCCCGGCCACCTCGCGCTGTGTCGCGATCTCCAGCAGGCGGGCGGCATCGACGGAGAATTTCTTGCGCTTGATCGTCTCGGTTGGAGTGGCCACCGACAATAGCCTGTCGGATATCGCCACGCCGATGGTCTTGGTGCCCAGATCCAGCCCCATGATCGGATGGCCTTTGGGTAGGGTCATGGCGAAGGCGCCGATCGTCTCACAGATCATTCCGCGATACCTGCGGCTTCGGCGGCTTCTTGCAAGATCGCCATATCCTCCGGCGTTTCGGAGAACAGGGTTTGCGCCTCGGACCAGATGGCGCGCGCCTGATCGGTATCGCCCAGAACACCGAGCGCCCGGATAAGCCGCGCCCATTCTTCGGCTGTACCGCCTTCGGTCGCTAGCCGTTCGGACAGGCCCGTGACCATGCCGCGGATCATCTGCTGACGCTCCTCTGGGGTCATGTCCTCGGCCGCAGCCATGTCTTCGACGGTCGGGCCGGGGGCGATGCCTTCCAGCGGCGGCAGGGTGTATTCCGTTTCGCCCGCACGCCAAGCAACTTCCTCAATCCGCTCGCGGATCGGGGCCACCCAAGGCGCATCGGGGCGGCTCTCGCGCAGCAAGGCATCCCATGTGCGGAAGGCAGAATCCGGCCGGTCCACCTGCATGAGGTAGAGACCCAGATAATAGCGCGCGGGCGGGTTGCGCGGATCACGCTCAAGCGCTGAGCGCAGCGCCGATTCAGCTTCGCTCGAGACATAGCCGCCCGTGGCGGAAATCATCAACTCCGCCAGATAGGCGTAATCCGAGGCGCTCGCCTCGTCGCCCTTGACCTCGATGATGCGGTTCTGTGCGTCATAGGCAGCGATATAGTCGCCAAGACCGGCCTCGTTGCGCGCCAAAAGGGTCAAGCCGCGCAGATCGTCGGGGCGGTTCTTCACGGTCTCGCGCAACTGATCCATCAGCGTAAGGAATTGTTCGGTGGCGTTCGGGTTGACCGGCGCGGGCGGCATGCGGCTTTCCGCCTCGGACTGGCTCAGGCGGTTGGCCCTTGCTGCGTCGGATTCCGCGATCCGCGTCTTCAGTGGCAGGTCGCGATAGCCCGGCGCGCCAATCTCGGTATAGACCCAGACCGATCCCGCCGCGAGCACCGCACCAAGCGCCACCGCCACGATGAGCCCGCCACGGCCCGGCTGCCCCCCTGTCTCGCCGCCATCCTGCAATTGCGCATCTGCCGCCAGCACGCGTCGCGAGATTTCAGCGCGCATCCGCTCGGCATCCTCGGTGCCGATCACACCGCGGGCCAGATCACGGTCCACTTCCTTGAGCTGATCGCGATAGACCTGCAAGTCATAAGCGGCCGGAGGCTTGTCGCCCACGCGTCCACGCATCAAGGTCAGGCCGATTATGACACTGACCACGAGCGCAAGCGCGCCACTGACGATCCAGAAAACCATGCGTCCCCTCCGGTAAATCTGCGCCCTAGTTAACGACGCCGGCCCGCGGAAAAAAGGGGCAAAGCGGCGCAGGGCGACCAGCGCCTTGCGCGTTGATGTCGCAATGTCGCTATTCGGGTGTTTTATGCCGCGCGGAGTATCCTTTAAGCGACGCTTGTGGCGCATTACCCTGACAGAGAAGATCGCCTGCGATTCCAACCTTGTTCAGAGAGCGCGCATGAAACGTTATTCCGCCTTTGCCGTCGCCCGCGAAGCCCTGCGCTACCATATGGGCTGGGAACGGGCCTGGGCCTCGCCCGAGCCGAAGAAGAAATACGATGTCATCATCGTTGGTGCAGGCGGGCATGGTCTTGCCACGGCCTATTACCTCGGCCGAAATTTCGGGATCACCAATGTGGCCGTTCTCGAGAAGGGCTGGCTTGGCGGCGGCAATACGGGCCGCAACACCACGATCATCCGCTCGAACTATCTCCAGGATCCGTCGGCGGCGATCTACGAAAAGTCGCGCAGCCTGTACGAGACGATGAGTCAGGATCTGAACTACAACGTCATGTACAGCCCCCGTGGGGTCATGATGCTGGCCCAGACCCAGCACGAGATCCGCGGCTACGAGCGGACCGCGCATGCAAATGCGCTGCAGGGTGTCTCGACCGAGTTCATCTCGCCCTCGCGCGTGAAGGAACTGGTGCCGATCATCAATATCGATGGCCCGCGCTATCCGGTGCTGGGGGCCTTGTGGCAGCCGCGCGCGGGTACGGCGCGCCATGACGCGGTGGCCTGGGGCTATGCACGGGCCTGCAGTGCCATGGGGATGCACATCATCCAGAAATGCGAAGTGACCGGCATCAGTCGCGAGGGTGGCAAGGTGACCGGCGTAACCACAAATCGCGGCGATATCGCCTGTGACAAGCTGGGCATCGTGGTTGCGGGCCATTCGGGGCATCTGGCCGACATGGCGGGCTTCCGCCTGCCGGTGGAATCGGTGGCCCTTCAGGCCCTGGTCAGCGAACCGATCAAGCCCTGCATGGATGTGGTCGTGATGGCCAACACCGTCCATGGCTACATGAGCCAGTCCGACAAGGGCGAGATGGTGATCGGCGGCGGCGCAGATGGCTACAACAACTTCACGCAGCGCGGCAGCTTCCATCACATCGAAGAAACCGTGCGCGCGCTGGTCGAAACTTTCCCGATGATCAGCCGGCTCAAGATGCTGCGACAGTGGGGCGGGATCGTGGACATGACCGGCGACCGCTCGCCGATCCTGTCGCGCACCCCGGTCGAAGGCGTGTTCATCAATTGTGGCTGGGGGACGGGGGGCTTCAAGGCGATTCCCGGATCGGGCTGGGGCTTTGCCGAGCTGATGGCCAAGGGCCATGCGCCGCTCTGCGATGAATTCAGCCTGAACCGGTTCCGTGAGGGCCGCTTCATCGACGAAAGCGTGGCCGCGGGGGTCGCGCACTGATGACAGCCCCACGCGCAAAATTCTTCGACGAATTTCGCCAAGGCTTTTCGAAAAGCCTTGGCACCCAGATCACCGGAGGCACGACATGCTGATCCTGACCTGCCCCTGCTGCGGCGTGACCGCCGAGGAAACCGAGTTCCACCCAGGTGGCGAAGCCCATGTGAAGCGCTTCGGCCCCGGATCGAACGATGACGAGTTTCACAGCTATCTGTTCGAAAAGGTGAACCCGAAGGGCGTGCATTTCGAACGCTGGCGCCATGCCAATGGCTGCGGCAAGTGGTTCAACGCGGCGCGCTGCACCGTGACCCTCGAGGTGTTCGGGACATATTCCGCGCAGACCACCGAGCCGCCGCAAGACATCAAGGACAAGATCTCGGCCAAGCGGCCGGGCTGGAGCTGGAGAGAGTTCGCATGAGCACACGTCTGGCCAATGGCGGCCGCCTTCTCAATCGGGGCAAGCCGCTCGAGTTCACCTTCAATGGCAAACATCTGCGCGGGGTCGAGGGCGACACGCTCGCCTCCGCGCTGCTGGCCAATGATCAGATGCTGGTGGGCCGGTCCTTCAAGTATCACCGTCCGCGCGGCATTGTCGCTTCGGGCGGGGAAGAGCCGAATGCGCTGGTCGGTCTGGGCGAAAACGGCCGGTTCGAGCCGAACCAGCGGGTCACCACGACCGAGCTTTTCGACGGTCTCACCTGTGCGAGCCAGAACCACTGGCCCAGTCTGGAATTCGACGTGGGCGCGGTCAACGCCAAGCTGTCGCGCTTCCTGCCGGCGGGCTTCTACTACAAGATGTTCATCCATCCGCGCCCGTTCTGGAAACATGTCTACGAGCCGATCATCCGCCAGTCGGCTGGCCTCGGCAAGGCGCCGCGCGACCGCGATCAGGACAGCTACGAGCATTTCTACGCCTTCTATGACGTGGTTGTGATCGGCGGTGGCGTGGCCGGGCTGCAGGCGGCACGCGCCGCAGGGGCCGCAGGCGCCAAGGTGCTCTTGATGGAGCAGACGCCGCATTGGGGGGGGCGCGCCCCTGTCGATGGCGGCACGGTCGATGGTCAGCCTGTGGACAAGTTCGTGGATGAAATTGTTTCCGAACTTGAAACAATGGGCAATGTCACGCTGCGCACCCGGATGATGGGCGCGGGCGTCTATGACCACGGCTACATGCTGGGTTATGAGCGTCTGAACGATCATCGGCCCGATGCTGCCGGCCCGCGTCACCGCCTGTGGCGCATCCGGACGGCTCAGATCGTGACTGCCACCGGCGCGATCGAACGCCCGCTGAGCTTTGCCGGAAACGACATCCCCGGTGTCATGCTGGCCTCGGCGGTGCGCGATTACGTGGTCAATTACGGCGTGTCCATCGGTGACCGCACCGTGATCGTCACCAATAACGACGATGCTTACCGGACGGCGATCACCCTGAAAAAACAGGGTCTGGAAGTGCCGGTGATCCTCGATGCCCGCGCGTCGGGCGGTGGGGCGCTGGCTGACGAGGCGCGCGCGCTTGGCATTCGCATCGAAAACGGCAAGGCGATCGCCAAGGTCAAGGGCGGCAAACGCGTCGAAGGTGTCGCGATCTGTCTGCAGGCCGGTGAAGGTGCCGTGCTGGAAGAGATCAAATGTGACGTGGTCGCCATGTCGGGCGGCTGGTCACCGGTGGTTCATCTGTGGTCGCACTGCGGCGGTAAGCTGTTGTGGGACGACGAAAAAGCGATGTTCCGTCCGGATGTGGACAACCCGCCGACAGGCGCCGATGGGGCGCGCTTCGTGCTGCCTGCGGGGGCGGCCGATGGCGAGATGCATCTGGCCCGCGTTCTGGAAAATGCCGATGCCGCGGGACGTGCGGCGGCACAGGCGGCAGGCCATGCGTCCAAACCCGGCACGTTGCCCGTCCGTGAGACGCAGGAGGAGGCGCCCATGACTCCGGTCTGGATGATGCCCCAGGGCGCTGGCATCAAGCTGCGCATGAAGGCGTGGCTGGATTACCAGAACGACGTCAAGGTCAGCGATGTTCAGCTTGCCGCGCGTGAAGGCTTCGAATCGGTGGAGCATGCCAAACGCTACACCACGCTCGGCATGGCGACCGATCAGGGCAAGTTGAGCAACATCAACGGGCTTGCGATCCTGTCGGACACGCTTGGTCAAGCGATCCCGCAGACCGGCACCACCACGTTCCGCCCGCCCTATACGCCGATCTCGCTTGCGTCGATTGCGGGCCCTGCACGGGACGCGACGTTCCAGCCGTTGCGTCGGACGCCGATGCATGGCTGGCACGAGGCCAACGGCGCCTATTTCGAGCCGGTGGGCGCCTGGCGCAGACCGTATTGTTTCCAAAAATCGGGCGAATCCATCACCGATGCCGTCCAACGCGAGGTAAAGGCCACCCGTGACAGTGTCGGGCTTCTGGATGCCTCGACGCTTGGCAAGATCATCGTCAAGGGGCCGGATGCCGGGCGCTTCCTCGACATGCTCTATACCAACATGATGTCCAATCTGAAGCCGGGGCGTTGCCGCTATGGTCTGATGTGCAACGAAAACGGCTTCCTGATGGATGACGGTGTGGTGGCGCGTCTGGATGACGATACGTTCCTGTGCCACACCACAACCGGCGGCGCGGATTCGATCCATGCCCATATGGAAGAGTGGCTGCAGACGGAATGGTGGGACTGGAAGGTCTATACCGCCAACGTGACCGAGCAATATGCCCAGATCGCCGTGGTCGGCCCCAAGGCGCGCAAGGTTCTGGAAAAGCTGACCGATGATGACATCAGCGCCGATGCGCTGAGTTTCATGGGATGGAAGGACATCACGCTTCATGGCATCAAGGCGCGGGCGTACCGTATTTCGTTCTCGGGTGAGCTGAGCTACGAGGTCGCGGTGCCCGCCAGTCAGGGGCGCGCCCTTTGGGATGCGCTACTGGCCGAAGGCAAAGAGTTCGGCGTGACCCCCTATGGAACCGAGGCGTTGCACATCATGCGCGCCGAAAAGGGCTTCATCATGATCGGGGACGAGACCGACGGGACGGTTATCCCGCAGGATCTGGGTCTCGACTGGGCGATCTCGAAGAAGAAAGAGGATTACCTGGGCAAGCGCGCGCAAGAGCGCAGCCACATGACCGATCCCACCCGTTGGAAGCTGGTCGGCCTGCAGACGCTGGATGGCAGCACGCTGCCGGACGGCGCATATGCCACGGCAGATGGCACCAATGCCAATGGCCAGCGCAATGTGCAGGGGCGCGTCACCTCGAGCTATCATTCGCCGACGCTTGGCCGGGGCATCGCCATGGGGGTGGTTCTGAACGGACCGGCTCGGATGGGCGATGTGCTGGATTTTCCAAAGGTGGACGGCACGGTGATCAAGGCGAAGATCGTCGATCCCATCTTCTATGACAAGGACGGGGAAAAGCAGAATGTCTGAAGCAGTCAGCGCGCTCAATGGCGCAACCGATGAAGGCTTCGTGCGGGTCGCGGAATGGGGCCTGACCGGAATGATCACGCTGCGCGGCGATCTTGGCGCGGCCAAGCTCCAGAAGGCCGTCAAGGCGCTGTGCGGCGTCGAGCCGCCGGCCCGTGGGCATGTCGCTATGGCGGGTGATACGGCGGTCGCGTGGATGTCGCCGGACGAATTGTTGCTGATGGTGCCTTATGCGCAGGCCGATGACCTTTGTGCCAATCTCGATCAGGCTCTGGCGGGCGAACACGCCCTTGCGGTCAATGTCTCGGATGCCCGGGCCGTGTTCCGTCTCTCGGGCGGTGACGCTGTCCGCGAGGTAATCGCCAAGCTCTGTCCGGTCGACATGACCGCTTCTGCATTCGGTCCCGGTCAGTTCCGGCGCACCCGGCTGGCGCAAATTCCGGCGGCGATCTGGATGCCCGAAGAGGGGGTGATGCAGGTCGTCTGCTTCCGCTCGGTGGCGCAATATGCGTTCGATCTGCTGAAAAACGCCGCAACGCCGGGCAGTGAGGTGGGCCTCTTTTCCTGAGCGTTTTGCCGGGAAAAAGCCGGTCTGCCCCTTGACCTCGTGGCGCAGAGGTTACCATGTAGTGCCACATGACTTCTGATAACGAACAGGGGGCCCGAAATGGCTTTTGAACTTCCCGATCTTCCCTATTCGCATGACGCGCTGGCCGATCACGGCATGTCGCGCGAAACGCTGGAATACCACCACGACATCCACCACAAGGCCTATGTCGACAACGGCAACAAGGCTGTTGCCGGCACCGAGTGGGAAGGCAAATCTGTCGAAGAGATCATCAAGGGCACCTACGACCCCAAGGCCGTTGCCCAGAACGGCATCTTCAACAACGCCTCTCAGTTCTGGAACCACAACCAGTTTTGGGAAATGATGGCGCCGGGCGGCACGGGCATGCCGGGTGAGCTGGAAAAGGCATTGGTCGAAAGCTTCGGCTCGGTCGACACGTTCAAAGAACAGTTCGCCGCGGCGGGTGCAGGTCAGTTCGGCTCGGGCTGGGCGTGGCTGGTCAAGGATACCGATGGCAGCCTCAAGGTCACCAAGACCGAAAACGGCGTAAACCCGCTGTGCTTCGGACAGACCGCCTTGCTGGGTTGCGATGTCTGGGAGCATTCCTACTACATCGACTTCCGCAACAAGCGTCCTGCCTATATCCAGAACTTCCTCGACAATCTGGTGAACTGGGAAAACGTCGCGTCGCGCATGTAAACCGCGCCAACCCCGAACCGCTTCAACCCCGTGCCGGTCTCCGGCGCGGGGTTTTCATTTGCGCCGATTGATGCCGGTCATCGCCTTTTCCATGGCAGAGGTCATGCTTAGGTCAGGGATGGACCATGAGAAAAGGAGTTGCAGAATGACGGAACTGGCACATGGCGCTTGGGTCTTGGTGGCCGATGGTGAAAAAGCCCTGTTTCTGGAAAACATGACCGACGGGCAGGACCCTTATCTCAAGGTTGTCCGCATCGAAAGTCAGGACAACCCGCCGCATGGCCAACAGGTCAGCGACAGGCCCGGTCGGATGCCGGATGACAGTGTGGGGCAACGTTCTGCGATGGAAGAGGTGGACTGGCATATGATCGCCAAGGAGCGTTTCGCCTCAGACATGTCCGACATTCTCTATAGGCTGGCGCATCGCAACGCGTTCGAACAGATCGTTCTGGTGGCACCGCCGCGCACGCTTGGCACATTGCGTGACAAATTACACAAGCAGGTCGCGGCGCGCGTCGTGGCCGAGGTGCCCAAGGACATGACCAACCATCCCGTCGACCGGATCGAAACCCTGCTCAAGGCCGAACTGGCCAAGGGCTGATGCCTGCCCGGCGCGCGGGATTTCCTGCTTGCCTTCCCGCGCAGGCTGCGCCAGCACTTGTGCCCAAACCAGCAGGACGAGGCAGGCATGAGCGAGGCAGTGAAGGGCGTGACGGCAATGGTGGCCGTCTGTACGGTCTGGGGGCTGTCGGGCATTTACTACAAGCTCTTGTCGCATATCCCGCCCATCGAAATCCTTGCGCACCGCACGCTGTGGTCACTGATCTTCTTCGCGGCAGTGCTGTTGATTCAGGGACGGATTGCGCTCGTCGGTCAAGCCCTCGGCAATCGCCGTTCCGCGTGGGTCATCGTTTTTGCGGCGTTCATGATATCGCTCAACTGGTTCGTTTTCATCACCTCGATCCAGATCGAAAAGGCGATGGAGGCCTCGCTTGGCTATTACACCTTTCCTCTGGTCGCGGTTCTTCTGGGGGCCATTGTGTTTCGCGAACGCCTTGTGCGGGCGCAGCAGCTTGCGGTCGCGCTGGCGGCTGCGGCGGTGATCACCCTGACCGTGGGGCTTGGTGTGGCGCCGTGGATCGCCTTGGTCCTTGCAAGCTCATTCGGTCTTTACGGATTGGCCAAGAAAGGTCTCAGCGTCGGCCCCGTGGTGTCAGTGACGACCGAGGTGCTGATCCTGTCGCCGATCGCTCTGGTGGTGCTCTGGGTGGTGCATTCAGGGGGGCAGGGAGCGTTCGGCACGACATGGCGCGACAGCGCGCTTCTGGCCTTTTCAGGCCCGTTGACCGCGACGCCGCTGATCCTCTTCAGCTACGCCACGCGCCGCATCACCTATGCCACGGTGGGTCTGGTGCAGTATCTCAACCCGACACTGCAATTCCTTGTCGCCACGTTTATTTTCCGCGAGGCGTTCAGCTTCTGGCATGCCATCGCTTTCGCAATGATCTGGACGGCGCTTGCACTCTATACCACTGCCGCGTGGCGTCAGGACAGGGCCGCCCGCAGGGCGCTCGAAAGTTCCTGAACATCGGCCACGACCTCGATGAAGCCGCGCAGGCTGGCATCGGCGAAGCCCTCGGCGATCACATGCTCGATCAGCCCGGTCAACGGATCCCAGTAACCTTCCGTGTTCAAAAGGTAAATCGGCTTGCCATGCAAACCGAGCTGACGCCATGTCAGCACCTCGAAGAACTCGTCCAGCGATCCCGCCCCGCCCGGCAGCACGACGATCGCGTCGCAATTCATGAACATCACCTTCTTGCGCTCATGCATGGTCTCGGTCACCACAAAGCGCGTGAGATCGCTCTTGCCGACCTCGAGCTGCATCAGATGCACCGGGATCACGCCGAAGGTGTCGCCGCCCGCGGCTTGGGCGGCGCGGGCCGTGGCGCCCATCAGCCCCACATCGCCCGCGCCATAAACCAGCCGCCACCCGCCCTCGGCCAGGGCCCGCCCCAATTCCGTCGCTGCGGCCTCATAAGCCGGGCGCGCGCCCTTGCGTGAGCCGCAAAAGACACACACGGATCTTGCCGCCATCACTTTATCTCCGCTCATCAAAGGGTTGCTTTGACCAGTGATACCGGCGTTGCTATGGTCCCACAACCGCCTCAAGGCGGTGTTCCGCCAAAAGGAGATGGCATGAGCAGTTCACTGGGGACACCAAAGACGTCCTTCATCGCCGGTGCGGTTGTGGCCGTGGTGGTTGCCGGTGTCGCGCTCGTCCTGTCGGATGCCGATACCCCCGAGGAGGTGCCGCAGCCCGTGGCCCAAGCTCCGCAGCCCGCCACCCCAGCCCCCGCAGCCGAGGAATCCGCGCAGGCGCCCGAGGTGCAGACATCGCCCGAGCCGGCCCAAGCCCCTGAAACAGCGCCAGAAACCGTCACCGCCACCGAAGATCAGCAGCCCGCCACACCTGCAGTCACACCCGACCCGCCGCGTATCAGCACCTTCCGGCTCGAGCCCGATGGCACAATGCTCGTCGCAGGCCGCGCGCAGCCGGGATGGGAGACGTCGATCCTGCTGGATGGAGAGCCGCTGCGAGTTCTGCGCCCCGAAGGGCGTGGGGATTTCGTCGAATTCCTGTCGGTCGAAAGCAGTGACCAGCCCCGCGTTCTGTCGCTGACCATGCGCTCGCCCGAAACCGGCGATCAGATCGCCTCGCGGGATGAAATCATCATCGCGCCGATGCAGCGTCCCGAGCCGCAACCCAAGGCGCTGGCCGAAATCCAAACCGCGCCACGGGATGAGCCCCTTGACGAGAGTGCCGACCCCGAGACGATCGCAGCCGCCCCGGTTGCCGAACCGGCGCCAGCCCCGGAGACCGCACCCGAGCCGACGGTCCAGGCCCTTGCCGAGACGGAGACCGCGACCGCCTCTGCCGACACGCCCGAAGCCTCTGCCAACGCGCCGGAAGCCTCCAGCGACTCGACCGCCGCTGCCGACCCGAGCGGCGCCTCTGCCGACACGACCGGTGCATCCGACGCTCCTGTCGCGGAAGCCGCCGCACCCGAGCCTGTCGCGCCGCAAACCGCCTCGACCCAAGCCGATCAGACGACCCAAGATGCGCCCACACCTCAGGCCGTGCTTCTGTCAGACGAAAGCGGCGTGCGTGTCCTGCAGCCTCCAGAACCCGCCAGCACCGCGCCCGAGGTCATGTCCAGCGTGGCTCTGGATGCGATCACCTATTCTGATGCGGGCGAGGTGTCGCTGTCCGGTCGTGGCCGCATGGATGGCTTTGTGCGGATTTATATCGATAATCAGCCGGTGACATCGTCGCGCATCGCCTCGGATGGAACATGGCGCACCGGATTGCCTCGGGTGGAAAGCGGCGTCTACACGCTGCGGATCGACGAAACCGACAGTGAAGGGAACGTCACCTCGCGGCTTGAAACCCCGTTCCAGCGCGAAGAGCAACAATTGGTCGCAGAACCCGAGAATGATCGCCCTACCGTGCGCGCCATAACGGTGCAGCCCGGCAATACGCTATGGGCGATCTCGCGAAGCAATTACGGCGAGGGCACGATGTATGTCCGCATCTTCGAAGCCAACCGCGACCGCATCCGCGACCCCGACCTGATCTATCCCGGTCAGGTCTTCACCGTGCCTGTGGACGAGTGAGACCACAGGCATCCGAGCATCCGATCTCGTCAGTCGTGCCGCCGTGAAACACCGGCTGGCCTTCGGTTGCGCGTCGCTCTAGGTTTGCCTGAAAGAACAAAGGACTGCTTGTCAGATGCGCCACTCCACCCACACCTCAACCGAGATTCCTGCCGACGGCTGGTCCACGATCCGCCGTGTTGCACCTTATCTCTGGCCCGAGGGGCAGGGATGGGTCAAACGCCGGGTCGTCTTTGCGCTGATCGCGCTCTTCGTGGCCAAGCTGGTCGCGGTGGGCACGCCGTTTTTCTACAAGGCGGCGGTCGATGCGCTGGCGGGCGAGAGCGACAATGCGGCCTGGATGCTGGGGTACGGCGCCGTGGGCCTGACCGTGGCCTATGGCATGGCAAGGCTGATGAATGTGGGCTTTCAGCAGCTGCGCGATGTGATCTTCGCGCGTGTCGCGCAGCGCGCCCTGCGCCAGCTTGCGCTCGAGACCTTCACCCATATCCACCAGATGTCGCTGCGCTATCACATCACCCGCAAGACAGGTGGCCTGAGCCGGATCATCGAACGCGGGGTCAAGGGTGTCGAATTCCTGCTCCGCTTCCTGCTGTTCTCCATTGGGCCGCTGGTGCTCGAACTTGTTATGATCGGGCTGGTCCTCTGGACGCTTTTCGATTTCTGGTATCTCGTCGTGGTGGTGGGGGTCATCGCGGCCTATGTCGCCTTCACCTTCAAGGTCACCGAATGGCGGGTGAAGCTGCGCAAGGAAATGAACGATCAGGACACCGACGCCAACCAGAAAGCGATCGACAGCCTGTTGAATTTCGAGACGGTCAAGTATTTCGGCGCCGAACGCCGCGAAGCGGCCCGCTATGACGCGGCGATGGCCGGCTATGAAAAGGCCGCGCTGCAGACTTCCTATTCATTGGCCTTCTTGAATTTCGGGCAATCGCTTCTGATTACGGGCGGGTTGGTGGCGGTCATGGTGATGGCCGCGATCGGCGTTCAGAACGGCGCCATGACGGTGGGTGATTTCGTCATGGTCAACGCCTACATGATCCAGATCACCATGCCTTTGAACTTTCTCGGCACCGTCTATCGCGAGATCAGGCAGTCCCTCGTGGACATGGGCGAAATGTTCGGATTGTTGGAGCAGGCGCCGGATATAACCGAAAAAACAGATGCAAAGGTTCTGAATGTGCAAGGCGGCGAAGTGACCTTCGACGCGGTTTTCTTCGGCTACGACCCGGCAAGACCGATCCTCAAGGGCGTGAGCCTGCATGTGAAGCCCGGTCAGACACTCGCCGTTGTCGGCCCCTCTGGCTCGGGCAAATCCACGATCGGGCGGCTGCTCTTTCGCTTCTATGATGTGCAGAAGGGCGCGGTAAAGATCGACGGGCAGGACCTGCGCGATCTGACGCTGGAAAGCCTTCATGCGGCGATCGGCGTCGTGCCGCAGGACACAGTGCTGTTCAACGACACAGTGGGCTACAACATCGCCTATGGGCGCGATGGCGCCACCCGTGACGAGATCGAAGAGGCCGCCCGGGCCGCGCAGATCCACGATTTCATCATGAGCCTGCCCGATGGGTATGACACGCAGGTGGGCGAACGCGGTCTGAAACTCTCGGGCGGTGAAAAGCAGCGGGTCGGCATCGCGCGCACCCTTCTCAAGAACCCGCCGATCCTTCTTCTGGATGAGGCGACGAGCGCGCTCGACACCGAAACCGAGCGCGACATTCAGGGCGCGTTGCAACGGGCAGGGCAGGGGCGCACGGTCATCACCATCGCGCATCGTCTGTCCACCGTGGCTGATGCCGACCTGATCGTGGTGCTGGAAGACGGCCAGATCGTCGAAGAGGGCACCCATACCGAGCTTCTCGCGCAGCAGGGCCGCTATGCCAGCCTGTGGCAGCGCCAGCAATCCGAAGAGGCCGCATGAGCCGCAAGGCGGGTCCCGAAACACCCGATGGGCGCTATTTCGTGGCGCGCGGACGTCTCTGGCGCAAGGGTGATCCCTCTCTTTGCGACACGGCCCGCCGCGCGGCGATCAAGGCGCTCATGCAGGCGCGCCTTGCCGAACGGCGGGCCGGGGATGACGCGGAACGCCGCGCGGCGCGTGATGCGATTCAGGCGGCCAAGCGCCATTTGGGCGAAGCCGGCCCCGTCTGGTGGGACGATGGCGCCCCCGACGAGAGCGGTCAGCACCCCGCCGACAGCCGTTATCGTGACTGGTGGTTCTCGCTCGATGCCGCGGCCCGTGCCCGCGGCGAGCATGATCCGCGCGGCGACTGAGGCTTATTCCGCTGCCCTCAGCGGATTTCCCTCGGCGTCGCGCGCCTCGATCACCCGCTTGATATCCTCGACGACCGGGCGTGCGGCATCCTCGTCGACATAGCCCTTATCGCCGGGATGCTCTTCGGGCCAAAGAAGCTCGGGCGCCCGCACTTGCCGTGCGCTGGCCTCGAGCGCCCAATCCTTTGCCGCGCGGCTGGCGCGGCCCAATGACAGCGCCGCCAGCCCCTGTGCACCCCAGTTCACATAGGTGCCCGCCCAGATCCGCAGCGCCAGCATCGATGGGGTAAAGATCAGTGTCAGCACGGTCGCGATCCCCAGACCGAAGACCACCGCCGTGGCCAGCTGTTTCCACCACAGCGCGGTCGGCGAGTTGAACGCATAGCCGCCATTCACAAAATCAAGGCTCAGCCCGAACATCATCGGCGCAAGCCCCGCCATGGTCGTGATCGTCGTCAGCAGCACGGGCCGGATGCGCGCCTCGGCGGTGCGGGTGATCGCCTCGACCCGGGGCATGTAGCGGCTGTATTCCTGATAGGTGTCGATCAGCACGATATTGTTGTTCACCACGATCCCCGCCAAGGCGACGATCCCGGTGCCGGTCATGATGATCGAAAACGGCTGGTTCATAACCAGCATGCCGATCAGCACGCCCGTGGTCGACAGAACCACCGCCAGCAGCACCAGAATGGCGTTATAGACGCTGTTGAACTGCGCCAGCAGGATGATGAACATCAGCGCCAGCGCCCCCGCAAAGGCCTTTTGCAGGAAGGCACCGGATTCCGCCTGATCCTCCTGATCGCCGGTCCATTCATACGCCACGCTGTTCGGCAGAACGTCGCTGTCCAGCCACTCGGTCAGCACTGCGATCCGCTCGTTGGCGGTGATCGGCACGACGGTTTCGCGGCCATCTTCAGCTCGTACGGTGCGGGTGAGGCCATCCGCGACACCGGCCTTGATATCGAAATACCGCGTCTGATCGACCCGGTCGATCTGCGCCAGTTTCTGCACCGGCTTGCGCGTGATGAAATTCGACAGCGGCACCAGCCCATCCTCGGTGCGCACTTTCAGCGTGTCGAGCGTGCTCAGCACCCGGTCCTGTTCGGGCAGGCGCACGCGAATGTCGATCTCCTCGTCCGAGGACGGCACGCGCATCGTATCCAACAGGATACCCCGTGTGACCAGCTGCACCATCGCGCCCACCGTGGCCACATCCGCGCCATAACGGCCCGCCTTTTCCACATCGACGTCGATCTGCCAGTCGATCCCCGGCAGCGGCAGCGTATCCTCGATTTGCTGCAGGCCCTGGGTCTCTTCGAATTTCTGCCGCGCGAGGCGCGTCGCCTCCTGCAATTCGGTCCAATTGTCACCCTTGAGACGAAGCTGCACCGGCTTGGCCGAGGCCGGCCCGCGCGCCTGCGCCAATATCTCGATCTGGATGCCGGGAAGCTGCTGCAACTGGGCCGTGAGCTCGTTGATGATCGTGTCACCGTCGAACGCCTCGGCACTGACCGAGCGGTGCACATCGATGTCCAGCAGCGGAATGGTGAACCATGTCTCACGGGTTTGCGGGCGCTCGTCCCAGGGAATTGTCTCAAGCTGGACCTGACCGATCGTGTCCAAAGGCGCCTCCGCCCCGCCGGTATTGTTGTTCAGCCCGCCCTCGCCGGCAAAGGCAAAGGCGGTTTGCACACCGGGATGCTGCAGCACGATGTCCTCGACCGTCGCCACCAGCTCATCTTTTTGTTCGATCGAAAGGTTGCCGCGCGCCCGCACATAGACGATGGCCTGTTCAGGCTCGGATTCGACGAAGAATTCCGTGCCCTTGTTGTTGTTGACATAAAAGATCAGCACTGAGCCGACGAGCACGAAGACCATCCCGAAACTGACGATCGGCATGATCGGGTTTCCGGCGATGAAATGGATCACCCGGCCAAAGGGCGATCTTTGATATCCCGCCTTGATCGGCTTGTCGCGTTGCGGCCAGAGTTTTGACTTCAGGCGTCCGGTGCCGTTGCGGATGCGCCGTGTGATCGCCATGGCACCAAGCATCGCGGCAATGATCCCCGTTATTCCGACCGCCGCCAGAACCACCACGCCAAGGCACAGCACAAAGACCGAGGCCAGAACCGGAATGACCGAGGCAAAGATGCGGCTCGACTCCATCATGGCGAATTGCGCGCTGACATCATTCAGCAGCACCGGCGCCAACCAGCCTGCCAGCGCCAGCCCGGCAAGAGCCACCGGGAAAAGCAGCAGGTGCCACAGCCAGTGCCCTCCCGCAATCTGTGCGATCCGCTGGTCGAACCACCGCTCCGTCCGCCCCGTGACACCGCCCATCACCGGCAGATAGACCAGCGCCACCAGAAGCGATGCCGACAGCACGAAAATCAGCGTGACAGGCAACATGCCCATGAACTGCCCCGGCACGCCCGGCCAGAACAGCATCGGCAGAAAGGCGCAGAGCGTTGTCGCGGTGGAACTGACCACAGGCCAGAACATCCGCTTTGCCGAGGCGACATAGGCATGCATCGGGCCTTCGCCTTCGGCGATGCGCTTGTCGGCGTATTCGACAACCACGATCGCGCCGTCCACCAGCATACCCACCGCGAGGATCAGCCCGAACATCACGATATTCGAAATTGCGATCCCCATCATCGCCAGCAGCGCGAAACACAGCAGGAAGGAGGTGGGAATGGCAAATCCCACCAGCAGGGCAGGGCGGATGCCAAGGGCGGCCAGCGTCACGATCATCACCAGCGCGATGGCCGTCAGAACCGAACCTTCCAGCTGCTTGACCATCGACTCCACCGTGCTCGACTGATCGTTCGAGGTGCCGACTTCGACAACCGCCCGCAGCTGGTCGGGCCATTCTGTCTCGGCCTCGGCGACGGTCTGGCGCACAAGGTCCGATGTCTCGATGATGTTGTAGCCCTTGCGCTTGATGACCTGCAAAGCGACGGTCTTCTCGGCGTTGAACCGTGCGGTGCCGATCCGGTCCTCGAAGGTCAGGTTGATCTCGGCCAGATCGCCAAGCGTGATGACCCGGTCGCCATTGGTCTTGACCGGCAGATCATAGATGTCGCGCGTCTCATCGAACGAAGACGGTATCTTGACCGAGAAGGTGCCGCTGGCCGTTTCCACCTCGCCCGCGGCGATCAGCAGGTTGTTGTTGCGCACCACATTGATCAACTCGCCAGCCGTGACATTATAAGCCTCAAGCCGCAGCGGATCGAGAACCACCTCGACCATCTCGTCGCGATTGCCCGCGATCCCGGCCTCCAGAATTGGCTCCAGCCCCTCCAGCCGGTCCTGCAGGTCCTTGGCCAGCTGCGCCATCATGCGTTCGGGCACATCGCCCGTCAGGTTGACGATGATGATGGGAAATTCGCTGAAATTGATCTCGTTGATCGAGTATTTCTCGGCGCCATCGGGAAATTTGGCCTCGGCGGCGCTCATCGCGTCGCGCACATCGGCCATGATCTTGGTCTTGTCCCAGCCGAATTCGAACTCCAGCGCCACGCCGGCATAATTCTCGGCGGCGGTGCCGGTCATCGTCTTGAGCCCGTCCAGATCGCTCAGCTCGGTTTCCATGACCTTGACCAGCAGCTTTTCGCTGTCTTCGGCGGAAATGCCCGGGAACGCCACCGACACGAAGAGCGCAGGGATCTCGATATCCGGCTCGCCCTCCTTGGGCAGGCCGACATAGGCCACCGCCCCCGCAAGAATGGACACGACGATGAAGGTCAGGACCATCCGCGCCCGTTCTGCGGCCCAGTCGACGATGCCGGTCATTGACCAAGCTCCTGATAGCTGGGGGCCACCGGAACGCCGTCTGTGACATATTCCTGTCCGATCACGATAACGTTGGCGGTCTCGGGCAACCCGGCCAGCCAGACGCCGGTCGTCGTGTCGCGCAGCAGGCTGACCGCCGCGAATTCGGCCGTGTTCTCCGCGGTGACCAGACGCACGCCCAAGGTGCCTTCGTCATTCAAGGTCAGCGCCGATTGCGGCAGAAGATGCGCCGTCTTGCCATCGGCCGAAATCACGATCTCGGCGGTCTGGCCATCGCGCAACGTCAGGTCCGGGTTCTCCACCCGTATTTCCACGCGAAAGGTGCGGGTCGTCTCATCGGCTCGCCGCGACAGGAACGTCACCTCGCCCTCGACTTGCCCGCCCGAGGCCAACTTCGCCACCGCCAGCGCCCCCGGCTGCACACGCTCGACATCCGTTTCGGGCACGAACCCCACCAGCATGATCGGATCGAGCTGGATCACCGTCGCACACAGCGCACCGGGCTGCAGCAGGCTGCCCAATTCGGCCGTGTCGCTTTCCAGCAACCCCGCAAATGGCGCGCTGATCGTCAGGCGCTCGATTTCCTTCTGCGCCGCCGCCACGGCAGCTTGAGCCGATTCGATCTCGGCGCGGGCGGTTTCCAGCCCGCTGGTGGCCGACTCGACAGCCGCCTCCGCTGATCTCAACGCCGCATTGGTCGAGGCCGCCCGGCTCTGCGAGGCGAAGCCCTCGACCTGCAATTGCCGCGCGGCATTGTCGTTGATCCGCGCCTCATCCAGCCGCGAGCGCGCCTCGGCCACGCGGGCCTGTGTTTCGGGCACACGGGCGCGGGCCGCCGCCAGCCGTGCGCGCGTCTCGGCAAGGGCCGCCTCTCGGGTTCCGGGATCGAGTTCGCACAGCGTCTGGCCGGTGTCGACAAAGGCACCCTTGCGCAGCGGCTCCGAAACGACCTGTCCCGTGGTCTCGGCCCGCAGGTCGACCTGCCGGAACGCCTCGGTCTGGCCGCGCAAGATCACCGCGCTGTCGATCATGCGCGCCGTTGACTTTACCGCCACCACACGCACCGGGTCTGCCGTGCTGTCGGTATCGTCGGCCATCTCCTCAGCGGGGGCCTCGGCGGTCTGGGATGTCTGCGACTCCACGCCACCCGTGAGCACCGCCACAAGCTTGTCACGCTCGAACACGAAAGCGTAAACGAGCGCTGTGACCACAATCGCGGCGATAATCGGAAACAGTCGCATCTTTGATACCCTATCAACGGTCGACAGCACATGTCGCATACACCAGCACGGAATCGCCGGACATGGTGAAGATACGCTAAACTATCCTGTTCAGATTAAACGTTTCCGTGTGTCGTCGCAAGATGGCCGATATGTCCCGGATCTCCGGCCCCTTGGCAGGGCCGGGTCTACGCGCTAAGAGGGGCGCAAACGCAAGGGGTGCAGGGCGTGAGCGACACAGACAGTTTCATCGACGAAGTCTCCGAAGAGGTCCGCCGCGACCGGCTGTTCGGGCTGATGCGGCGCTATGGCTGGATTGCTGTCTTGCTTGTGTTGCTTCTGGTCGGCGGCACAGCCTGGAACGAATGGCGCAAGGCGCAGGAGCGTCAGACAGCCCAAGTGTTCGGCGATGCCGTGCTCGCCGCGCTCGAGGCCGACAGCCGCGATGCCCGCGCCGCGGCCCTCTCAGGGGTCGAGGCGCCAAATCCCGGTGCCGCCGTCATGCGCGATCTTCTGGCCGCAGCCGAAGCCTCGGACGCAACCCCGCAAGAAGCGGCAAGCCGCCTGATGGCGCTTGCCGAAAGCAGCGGGATCGAACCGGTTTATCGCCAGATCGCAACGCTCAAGGCCGTGGCGATGCCGGACTCGGGCCTGTCGGTCGAGGATCGCCGCACCCGTCTCGAAGGGCTGGCGCTGGCCGAGGGGCTGACGCGGCTTCTTGCCGAAGAACAATTGGCCATGATCGACATCGAAACCGGTGACACCGGGGCGGCGCTCGAGCGTCTCGTCGCGATCGTCGGCGATGCGCAGTCCACGCCGGGCTTGCGTCGCCGCGCATCACAAGTGATTGTGGCACTGGGGGGCGACCTGCCTGGTCCCGGTCAGGGCGAGTAGAGCAACACGCCGCCGCCGGGTCTTTACGGCCCAGAGGGGCGCGACAAGTGAGGGGGCTTCGGCTTTGAAACCAAACGCGATGTTTCTGGGGCTTGCGGCCTTGCTGGCCGTCACGGCCTGTTCCAGAGAAGAAGCGCTTCTTCAGGGAGAGCGTGAAGGCATCCGCAATATCCTGACAGAGTCGCCCGCACCCGTGGATGAAAGCGCTCAGGTCAACAGGTCGCAGCCGGTAACCCTGCCGGCAGCCGTGTCCAATGCAAACTGGATGCAGGCCATCGGCACACCATCCACCCGCACCGATCACCCCGCCCTGTCGGCGGCCCCTCAGCGCATGTGGTCGACCTCGATCGGCGCGGGCGATGGTCGCAAGGTGCGCATCACCGCCGATCCCGTCGTGGCGGGCGGGCGCATCTTCACGCTCGATGCGCAATCCCAGGTCAGCGCGGTCTCCACCTCCGGCGAGGTGCTGTGGCGTCGCGATCTCGTGCCTCCCAACGATTCCGCAAGCGATGCGTCGGGCGGAGGTCTCGCGTTTGGCGACGGGCAACTCTTCGTGTCCTCGGGCTTTGGGCTGATGACGGCGCTTGATGCCGAAACCGGCGCAGAGCTCTGGCAACAGAACCTGCGCGCTACCGGAACGGGCAACCCGACCGTTATGGGCGATCTGGTGTATCTGGTCGCCGGTGACGATGTCGCCTGGGCGCTCGATACGCAGAATGGGCGCATCCGTTGGCAGCTTACAGGGACACCCGATATCAACAACGTGATGGGCGGTCCGGCGCCTGCCGTGTCAGACAAATACGTGGTCTTCGCCTTCGGTGCCGCCGAGGTTCAGGGCGCGTTTCGTCAGGGTGGATTGCGGCTCTGGGATGCCCAGATCGCCGGTCAGCGCGAGGGCTATGCCGGTGCGCGCGTCGCCGATATCACCGGCGATCCGGTGATCTACGGTGACCGGGTCTTTGTCGGCAGCCACTCGGGGCGGATGGTCGCGCTTGGTCTGGCCAATGGCGAGCGGCTTTGGACGGCCAATCAAGGCCCGCTGAACCGGGTATGGCCTTCGGGCGATTCGGTCTACATGATCTCGGATCGCAACGAACTGGTCCGCCTGCAGGCCGAAGATGGCGCGCAGGTCTGGTCGGTCAAGCTGCAGCTCTTCACCAAGGACCGCCCCCGGCGCCAGTCCGAGATCGTGGCGCATCACGGCCCGGTCATGGCCGGTGGACAGCTGGTTGTGGCCTCGGGCGACGGTTTGCTGCGGTTTTTCGATCCGCGGGACGGCACGCTGATCCGCACGGTCGATCTGCCGGGCGGTGCCACGACCAACCCCGTGGTGGCGGGAGGCGTGCTTTATGTCGTGTCGACCAATGGACAATTGCACGCTTTCCGTTAGGCCCGCGATACTGTAATACGGCGGCTTGATCCGTCCCGGAGCCTGAGACATGAGTTTCACCCTAGCCATCGTGGGCCGCCCGAATGTGGGCAAGTCCACGCTGTTCAACCGCCTTGTGGGCAAGCGCCTTGCGCTGGTCGATGACCAGCCGGGCGTGACGCGCGACCTGCGCGAGGGCGAGGCCAAGCTTGGCGATCTGCGCTTTACGGTGATCGACACCGCCGGTCTCGAAGAAGCCACCGACGAGTCGCTGCAAGGCCGGATGCGCAAGCTCACGGAACGCGCCGTGGACATGGCCGACGTCTGTCTCTTCCTGATCGACGCGCGCGCCGGCGTGACCCCCACCGACGAGGTGCTCGCCGAGATCCTGCGCAAGCGCGCCGACCGGGTGATCCTGGGCGCGAACAAGGCCGAAGGCTCGGCCGCCGATGCCGGAATATACGAGGCCTATGGTCTGGGACTGGGCGAACCTGTGCGCCTGTCGGCGGAACATGGCGAGGGGATGAACGAGCTGTATTCGCTGCTCCAGCCGATTTCCGACGAATTCGAGGACCGCGCCCGCGCCGATGCGCCCGAAACCGACGTGATCCTTGACGAAGATATCGAAGATGAACCCGATGATGTGGCCGGTCCCACCGCCGCCCGCATTCCGACGCCTGAACGCCCGATGCAGGTGGCCGTTGTCGGACGCCCCAATGCGGGCAAATCCACGCTGATCAACACCATTCTGGGTGAAGACCGCCTGTTGACCGGTCCCGAGGCCGGGATCACCCGCGACGCCATTTCGCTGCAGATCGACTGGGACGGGCTGCCGGTGCGGATCTTCGACACCGCCGGGATGCGCAAGAAGGCCCGTGTTCAGGACAAGGTCGAGAAACTCTCGGTCTCCGACGGTCTGCGCGCGGTGAAATTCGCCGAAGTGGTGGTGGTTCTGCTCGATGCCGCGATTCCCTTCGAGCAACAGGATCTGCGGATCGCCGATCTGGCCGAGCGCGAGGGCCGCGCGGTCGTGGTGGCGGTGAACAAATGGGATATCGAGGACGACAAGCAGCAAAAGCTGCGTGACCTGCGCGAATCGTTCGAACGGCTCCTGCCGCAGCTTCGGGGCGCACCCCTGGTCACCGTGTCGGCCAAGACCGGCAAGGGGCTGGACCGGCTGCGCGACGCCGTGGCCAAAGCCTATGACGTTTGGAACCGCCGTGTGCCCACCGCCCAACTGAACCGCTGGCTGGCCGGCATGGTCGAGGCGCATCCGCCCCCCGCGCCGGGCGGCCGCCGGATCAAGCTGCGCTACATGACGCAAGCCAAGACGCGCCCGCCGCATTTCGTGGTGATGTGCTCGCATCCCGACAAGCTGCCGGAAAGCTATTCGCGCTATCTGGTCAATGCCTTGCGTCAGGATTTCGACATGCCGGGCACGCCGATCCGCCTGCACATGCGCTCGCAATCCGACCGTAACCCCTATAAATCCAAGAAGAAATCAACGCCGTCGCGTCTGCGCAAGCATATCCACGGGCGCGGCTCGCAGCCGGGCTAAACCCGTCCTGCGCGGCCGCGCAAGGCGCTCACGGCCAAGGCCGCGATCCCTGTGCCCGCCAGCGCCAGAACCGGCAGGTTGGGCGGGGTCGCATTGGCCACGACGATCCCGACCAGCGCCCAG
The DNA here is from genome assembly GCF_000170875.1 of Roseobacter sp. AzwK-3b. Taxonomy (NCBI): domain Bacteria; kingdom Pseudomonadati; phylum Pseudomonadota; class Alphaproteobacteria; order Rhodobacterales; family Roseobacteraceae; genus Roseobacter; species Roseobacter sp. AzwK-3b. The sequence goes on along the minus strand of NZ_ABCR01000003.1, from coordinate 192,777 downwards.
ATCACCGCTCCGGCATATTCCGGACTGTCGGGCCGCAGCCTGAGAACGATCAACGCAATCACCAGCGCCAGCGCGATCATCGCCAGTGCCGCCGCCTGCGCGCCCATGATCCCATGCCCCGCCAGCATCAGCGCCAAGGCCACGCAACTGGCCGCCGTCAGCCAGCCGGCATAAAGGGCGATCGGTGTGCGGAGCCACGCACGATCCGCGCTGCCCGCCACCAGCAGCGCCCAAACCGCGCTGAGCAGCATCGCCCAGATCAGCACCGTGGCCCAGAACGGCGAAACCTGCGCCACCGGAATCCACGCCGCCCCGATCACGAGGCTCGCGATCAGCGGCCAGCGCGCCCGGTCCCACCCCGGCGCCACATCGCGCCTGAGCAACCCGAACAGCGCCCCCGCCACCAACCACAGATAGATCAGCCCCCAGATGGCAAAGGCATATCCTGCGGGCTGGCCGGGCGGATCGATCTGCGGAACGGGAAACTGATCGGGCCGAAACCCGTTGAACCCTTCACTGACCAGCGGCGAGAGCGCAAAGGCCAGCGCGGCGGTCAGGGTCAGAATGGCTTTCATACGTTCCATGCCCTTCATGTGACCCGGTGTGCGGCTATGGTCAATGGGGTGCGGGCAGGTTCTGGCCGAGGGTCGCGTCCGGCGCCCATCTCGGGCTTGCCAAGTGTCATGGAAATTTCACATCATGCGTCATTGCGAAACGCTTGTTTTCAAGATCATCTGACACTGTCTCAATTAGGGGGACTGTCCATGGCAATGACGATTCGGGACCATACGCGCGCCTATTGCGGCAAGAGCGATCTTCTGGGAGCCCTCTCCTTCCTCGCCAGCTTCGCGGTCTATGCCGCATCGCTCTGGCTTGCCTCGGCAAGCCTTGAGGCGCCGCTGATCTGTGCGGGGCTGGTGGTGATCCTCGCCTTCGCCTCGGTGCGGCTTTACGTGCTGCAGCATGATTGCGGGCATCATGCGCTGTTTCGCGCGCGCAGGCTCAACGATCTGGCCGGGTATGTCCTGTCTGTGCCGTCACTCACGCCCTACCGGGTGATGCAGTACAATCACAACCTGCACCACGCCTATCTGGGCAATCTCGATCACCGCGAAACCACCGAGGTCTACACCATGACCCTGGCCGAGTGGCACGCGGCACCCGTCTGGAAGCGGGCGTGGTACCGGCTCTATCGCAACCCCGCGATCATGCTGACGCTTGGCGGGATCTATGCCTATTTCATCGCCTATCGCTGGCCGCGCAACACGATGAAGGTGGGGCCTTGGGGCGTGGTCGCGCATAACATCGCGCTGGCGGGCTTCCTGACGATAATCTGGTGGGGATTGGGCTGGGACGGGCTGCTGGTCTGGACGCTGAGCGCCGTGCTGGCGGGCGTGATCGGGGTGTTTCTGGTCTATCTGCAGCATAATTTCGAGGACACCTATTGGGATCGCAAACCCGATCTTGATTTCCGCCGCGCCACGCTCGAAGGATCAAGCTCGCTCGATCTGGGCTGGCTGTGGGATCTGGGGACCGGCAATATCGCCTATCACGATCTGCATCACTTCAATCCCGGCATTCCGTCCTACCGGCTGCGGCGCTGCCAGCGCGAGCTGCCCGAGGCGCTGAAATGCCATGACGTGATCCGCTGGCCCGAGGCGATCGCCAGTTTCCGGCTCAAGCTGTGGGACGAGCGCCAGGAAAAGCTGGTGCCGTTTCCGCGGGCGGCCCTGGCGCAGGACACTGTTCCGGCAGAGTGACCCCGTGACGGGCCGGGCAGGGGGGCTGTCTGCCCCCCTTCGTTGAAAATCATGGATTTTCAACGCCCCCCGAGGATATTATCAGCCAGAAGAAAGCACCGGATCAGACGAGGGTGCCGTCGGCTTGCAGCACCGAGCGGCCCCCGAGATAGGGGTGCAGCACGGCAGGCAGCGCCACCGAGCCATCCGCCTGCTGGCCGTTTTCCAGAACCGCGATCAGGCAGCGCCCGACCGCCAGCCCCGAGCCATTGAGCGTGTGCACGAATTGCGGCTTGCCGCCGCCCGCAGGGCGGAAGCGGGCAGTCATCCGGCGGGCCTGAAATTCGCCGCAGAGCGAGACCGAGCTGATCTCGCGATAGGTGTTCTGTCCGGGCAGCCACACTTCGATGTCATGGGTGCGGCGCGCGCCGAACCCCATGTCGCCCGTACAGAGCACGACCGTGCGATAGGGCAGGCCGAGACGTTCCAGGATGCCCTGCGCGCAGCCGGTCATGCGGTCGAGCTCGGCGCGGGAGTGGTCGGGATGGGTGATCGAGACCATCTCGACCTTTTCGAACTGGTGCTGGCGCAACATGCCCGCGGTGTCCTTGCCGGCGCTGCCGGCCTCGGAGCGGAAGCACTGGGTATGTGCGGCATAGCGGCGCGGCAATGTGGCCTCTTCGACGGTGTCGCCATGCACGAGATTGGTCAGCGTCACCTCGGCGGTGGGGACCAGCCACCAGCCATTCGTGGTCTGGTAGCTGTCTTCGCCGAATTTCGGCAGATTGCCGGTGCCATACATCATGTCCTCGCGCACCAGCACGGGCGTCCAGGTCTCAAGCAGGCCGTTCTCCTCGATATGGGTGTCGAGCATGAACTGCGCCAGCGCCCGGTGGATGCGCGCGACAGCCCCCTGCATGACGACAAAGCGCGCGCCAGACAGTTTGGCGCCGGCTTCGAAATCCATCCCCGGAATGACGCCGGGGATCTCGAAATGCTCTTTCGGGGGGAAATCGAAGCTGGCGGGCGTGCCCCAGCGGTGGATTTCCACATTGTCGGCCTCGTCCTGACCGTCGGGGATCTCGTCCAGCGGCAGGTTGGGCAGGCCCATCAGCAGGTCGGTCAGGCGCTGGTCGAGGTCCTTGGCTTCGGCCTGCATCCGGGCGACTTCAGATTTCTTGTCGCTGACCAGAGCGCGCAGTCGGTCGAATTCCGCCTCGTCGCCCCGGGCCTTGGCGGCACCGACATCCTTGCTGGCGCTGTTCTGCTCGGCCTGGGCGGTTTCGGCGGCATGGATGCAGGCGCGGCGCGCCTCGTCGAGGGCCAGGATCTCGTCCGAGGCCTGCTCCAGTCCGCGGCGCGCCATGGCGGCGTCGAAAGCGGCGGGGTTTTCACGGATCGCGCGGATGTCGTGCATGGGCTGGGGTCCTTGGACGTGGTTGAATCGGTCTGGGCGCGGTTATGCACCAGAATTGGGCCGGGGTGTAGGGTGCGAATGGCTCTCTGCGCGCACCGACATGATACCGACGCGATGCCGACGTGATACCGACGCGGATTTGTCGCCTTGCAAAAGCCCTGCGCCGGTCATAGGTTCCGGCGCAATTCGGCCGGGCCCTCGGGCCCTTGAAACAGAGGAAAAACCCCCGATGGAAGCCATAGGACAGTTCATTCCGCTCATCCTTATCTTTGCGATCATGTATCTTTTGCTGATCCGTCCGCAGCAGAAAAAACTCAAAGAACACAGGGCGATGGTCGACGCCCTGCGCCGCGGCGATCAGGTGGTCACGCAAGGCGGGCTGATCGGCAAGGTGGCCAAGGTCAAGGATGGGGATGAGATCGAGCTTGATCTGTCCGATACGGTCCGGGTGCGGGTTGTCAAATCCACGATCGCGCAAGTGCTGAGCAAGACCGAACCCGCCGAAAGCTGAGCGTCAAGACCACCCTGCAACCTTCTGAAAAGGCGGGATAATGCTGCAAATCGATCTGTGGAAACGCGCGGTGATATGGGCTTTGGTGGCCCTTGGTTTGCTGCTGGCCCTTCCCAATGCCTTCTACAGCAGGGTGGAGACGCATAACGACGCGGTCAAGGCGATCGAAGCAGGGTCACCGACCCCGCAACTTGTTGAAGATGCAGGGCTTTGGCCCGATTTTCTACCCTCTGGGCTGGTCAATCTGGGGCTGGACCTGAGAGGCGGCGCGCATTTGCTGGCTGAAGTGCAGGTGGCGGATGTCTACCAGTCGCGCATCGAAAGCATGTGGCCGGAAATCCGGGACCTGCTGCGCGAAGAACGCGACCGCGTGGGGCCGATCCGGCTGCAGCCGACGCAGGCGGCCGAACTGCGGGTGCGTCTGATGGACCGGCCCGACGAGGTCGAGTATGCTGCGGGACTGGTGCGAGGGCTGGCGCGGCCGGTCACCAGCCTGACCGGCGCGGGGGCCTCGGATATCGAGGTCAGCACCGAGGGCGATGAGATTGTCGTGCGCCTGAGCGAGGCGGAACAGCGTGCCACGGATGACAGGACCGTTCGCCAAGCCCTTGAAATCATTCGCCGTCGTATCGACGAAGTGGGCCCGCGTGAGCCGACGATCCAGCGGCAGGGCGCGGACAGGATCCTGATCCAGGTGCCGGGCGTCGGGAGCGCTGCGGAACTCAAGGAGATCATCGGAACGACCGCGCAGTTGACCTTCCAGCCGGTGGTCAGCCGCACGCAGAACGCCGATGACACCCTCGGTGCCGGCAACGAAATCCTGCCCTCGATGGATCAGGAGGGGACGTTCTACATCCTTGAACGGGCCCCGGTGGTCACGGGCGATGAGCTTGTCGATGCCCAGCCTGATTTCGATCAGAACGGTCGTCCCGCCGTGTCCTTCCGCTTCGATCCGACGGGGGCGCGGAAATTCGGCGACTACACCGCCGAGAATATCGGCAGCCCCTTTGCCATCGTGCTGGATGGTGAGGTGATCAGCGCGCCGGTCATCCAAAGCCATATTCCCGGCGGATCCGGCATCATCACGGGCAATTTCACGGTCGAGGAGAGCACCAGTCTTGCGGTTCTCCTGCGTGCGGGCGCCTTGCCGGCGGGGCTGGAATTCCTCGAAGAACGGACCATCGGTCCGGAACTGGGCGCAGACAGTATCGAGGCAGGGCAGATTGCCTGTATCGTGGCCTTTGTCATGGTGCTTGTGTTCATGTTCATGGCCTATGGCACATTCGGGATTTTCGCCAATATCGCGCTGATTATCAATGTTGGCCTGATTTTCGGTCTTCTGAGCTTGATCGGTGCCACGCTGACGCTGCCGGGCATTGCCGGGATCGTGCTCACCATCGGTATGGCGGTCGATGCCAACGTGCTGGTGTTCGAGCGTATCCGCGAGGAAATGAAATCCGCCAAGGGCCCGGCGCGGGCCATTGAACTGGGTTATGAAAAGGCGCTGAGTGCAATCACCGACGCCAACATCACCACCTTCATCACGGCGCTGATCCTTTATGCGATGGGGTCCGGACCGGTGCGTGGGTTTGCCATCACGCTTGGTCTGGGGATCATCACGTCGGTCTTTACCGCGCTCTTCGTGACGCGTCTGATCGTGATCATCTGGTTCGAGCGCAAGCGCCCCAAATCGGTGCTGCAAGGCCGCTCTATCCGGCTTGTGCCGCAAATCACCAACTGGGATTTCTTCAAACGCTGGCGTTTGTCGCTTGGCCTCTCGGCCGTTCTCATCGTGATCGCAGGGGGGTCTTTCCTGCTGCAGGGGCTCAATTACGGGATCGACTTCCGAGGGGGCACCACGATCCGCACCGAGGCGCCGCAACCCGTGGATATAGGCCTGTACCGGGATGCGATTCAGCCGCTGCAACTGGGCGATGTGAGCATCACGGAAGTCTTCGATCCGACTTTCGCAGAGGATCAGAACGTGGCCATGATCCGCGTGCAGGCGCAGGAAGGCGAAGAGGCCGTGTCCTCCGATGTCATCGCCCAGGTGGAGACCGCGCTGCAGGCCGTGTCGCCGGATCTCAAATTCACGTCGGTGGAAAGCGTCGGCCCCAAAGTCTCGGGAGAGCTGATAACGACGGCCATGATCGCCGTCGCCCTCGCGATCGGAGCGGTGCTGATCTATATCTGGCTGCGGTTCGAATGGCAGTTTGCCCTTGGGGCAGTGATCGCGCTCGTGCATGACGTTGTGCTGACCATCGGTATCTTCTCCGAGCTTCAGATCCAGTTCGATCTGGCGATCATCGCGGCGCTGCTGACCATCGTGGGCTATTCGTTGAACGATACGGTCGTGGTCTTCGATCGGGTGCGCGAAAACCTTCGGAAATACAAGAAAAAGCCTCTCGCGGAGGTGCTGAACATTTCTATCAACGAGACACTGAGCCGTACGTTGATTACCTCGGTGACCACGCTTCTTGCGTTGATCGCCCTGTTCATTCTGGGTGGCGATGTGATCCGTGGTTTCGTCTTCGCGATGATCTGGGGCGTGATCGTGGGCACTTATTCGTCGGTTTTCGTGGCCAGCACGATGTTGCTCTGGCTGGGGGTCAAGCGCGATTGGTCCAAGCCGGACGCCAATCAGGGCAATCAGTTCGCCAACGTGGATGCCTGATGCGCTGGCCCAGGTCTGGGCCACGCCGGGCATTCTGTGGCTTGCGCTGACCATCGGGGCCGCGGGGCTTGTGCGCGGCTTCACCGGGTTCGGCACGGCACTGATCTTTGTGCCGGTGGCGGGTATCTTCCTGCCGCCCGCCACGGTAATCGGCGTCATCACCCTTACAGGCATCGCCAGCACCAGCGCATTGCTGCCCAAGGCCTGGGGGCAGGCCGACCGGCGCGAGGTGGGGGTTCTGGCGCTTGCGGCGCTGGTGACGGTTCCGGTGGGGCTGTGGCTGCTGACGAGGCTGGATACGTCCATGGTGCGCTGGATCGTGGCGATTGTCGCGGTCATCACTCTGACATCGCTGGTCTCGGGGTGGCGGTTTTCTGGCCGCATGTCCCGCCCCGGGCTGGCTGCAATCGGTGGCGTTGCCGGGGTGATCGGCGGGCTGACCGGACTGACAGGCCCGGCGGTCATCCTGTTTTATCTGGCCGGTCAGGCTGCGGTGGCATCGGTCAGGGCCAATACCATCCTGTTTCTTGCGGCGCTGGATGTGGTGATTGTGGCCAATCTTCTGTGGCAAGACAGCATCGCCTGGTCCACCCTTGTTCTGGCTCTGGTGCTGGCGGTGCCCTATTTCATCACCACGCTGATCGGGCAGTCGCTGTTTGACCCGCGTCACGAACAGCTTTACCGATGGGCCGCCTATGGGGTGATCGCGATTGCGGTCATCTCGGGATTGCCGATCTGGAATTGAGGGGGGAACGCCCATGCAGATGCACGAAGTCACCTTCAAGGATGCGACGCCGATCGCCGGCTATGGACCGGGGTTCTTTCGCGTCGGCGATGATGTCCTGCAGGGCGCGGTGCTGGTTACGTCCAGCCGCGCACAGGGCTGGGGCGGGTATGATGACGCAGCGCCCCTCCTGGCCCTCGCGGGCGATGTCGATGTGCTCTTTATCGGCACCGGGGCCGAGACGGCCCATATGCCGCGCGATTTGCGCAGCAAACTGGAAGAGGCGGGGCTTGGCGTCGAGGTGATGCATTCCGCCGCCGCCTGCCGGACATATAATGTCCTGTTGTCCGAGGGGCGGCGTGTGGCCGCGGCTCTTTTGCCGGTCTGAATTTTCCGGAGGCCGTTTGATGAAGGTCACTTTCCGTGGACCTTGCTTTGGGGTAGGGACAGGTTCATGGGATTGAATGTGTCCGACCTCACGATCGCCCGCGGTGGCATAAAGGTGCTCGAAGGCGTGGGCTTTACGCTCCGTGCCGGTAGCGCCATTGTTTTGCGTGGCCCCAACGGGATCGGCAAGACGACGCTCTTGCGCACCGTGGCCGGGCTGCAGCCGCCCGTGGATGGACGGATCGAGGCGGATCCCGAAAGCCTTGTCTATTCCGGGCATGCCGACGGGATAAAGGCCACGCTGACCGTTACCGAAAACCTGACCTTCTGGGCGCAGGTGTTTGGGCAGGTAGATATTACCAATGCAATCAAGGCGTTCCAGTTGGAGCGACTGGCATCACGTCCCGCAGGCGCCCTGTCGGCGGGGCAGAAACGCCGTCTGGGGCTGGCGCGGCTTCTGGTCACGGGGCGCCCGATCTGGGTGCTGGACGAGCCGACCGTGTCTCTGGATGTCGAGGCGGTGGGGATGTTCGCGACGGCGGTGCGCGCGCATCTGGCAACGGGGGGATCGGCGCTCATCGCCACGCATATCGATCTGGGTCTGCCCGAGGCCGAGCTGTTGGATGCCGGACAGTTCCGCGCCCGCGCTGCGGCGTTGGATAATTTCGACGAGGCATTTCTGTGATCGCGCTGCTCACAAGGGATTTGCGGCTGGCGATGCGGGCCGGGGGCGGCTTCGGGCTGGGGCTTGCGTTTTTCCTGATCGTGGTGACGCTTGTGCCTTTCGGTGTTGGCCCGCAGAGCGAGTTGCTGGCGCGGATCGCGGCGGGAATCCTGTGGTTGGGGGCGTTGCTGTCATGCCTGCTTTCGCTGGACAGGATCTTTGCGCTGGACTGGGAGGATGGCAGCCTTGATCTGCTGGCCACGTCCCCGCTGCCGATGGAGGCGATCGTCACCATCAAGGCTCTGGCGCATTGGCTGACCACCGGCTTGCCCCTGATCTTGGCGGCACCGCTTTTCGCGCTGCTTCTCAGCCTGCCCGAGGCGGGGTACAAACCCTTGATATTATCCCTTTTTCTCGGCACCCCCGCGCTTAGCGTGATTGGCACGTTCGGGGCGGCGCTGACTGTCGGGCTGAAACGGGGCGGGCTTTTGTTGAGCCTTCTTGTCTTGCCGCTTTATGTCCCCACATTGATCTTTGGCGCCGAGATGGCGCGCCGTGGGGTTGAGGGGCTGGACATCATGACGCCGCTTTTGATGCTGGCTGGCATCACCTGCGGCACCATCGCGCTTTTGCCTTTCGCCTCTGCTGCGGTATTGAAGGTCAACCTGCGCTGAGCAAATGGGAACGGGAATGAGCGGCAAATCACTTTGGGAATATGCAAATCCCAAGAAATTCATCCAGACGACGGATCGCGTCTTGCCATGGGTCGCGGTGCTGGCTGTGGTGTCCTTGGTGGGTGGGCTGATCTGGGGATTTTTCTTCACGCCGGATGACTTCCGGCAAGGCTCGACCGTAAAAATCATTTATCTTCATGTGCCTAGCGCCCTTATGGCGATCAATGCATGGCTGATGATGCTCGTGGCGTCGCTGATCTGGATCGTGCGGCGGCATCATGTCAGTGCTTTGGCGGCGCGGGCGGCGGCGCCGGTGGGGGCGGTTATGACGGTGATTGCGCTGGCCACGGGGGCGATCTGGGGCCAGCCGATGTGGGGCACCTGGTGGGCGTGGGATCCGCGACTGACCAGCTTCCTCATCCTTTTTCTCTTTTATCTCGGGTACATAGCCCTGTGGGAGGCGATCGAGAATGACGACACGGCGGCGGATCTGACCTCGATCCTGTGTCTGGTGGGGTCGGTTTTTGCGCTTCTGAGCCGCTATGCGGTGAATTTCTGGAACCAAGGATTGCATCAGGGGGCGTCGCTGAGCCTTGATAAGGAAGAGAATGTGGCGGATGTTTTCTGGTATCCGCTGCTGGTCTGTATCGCCGGATTTGTGTTTCTTTTCATAGCCTTGGTCTTTCTTCGGACGCAGACAGAAATTCGGGCGCGGCGCACCCGCGCGCTGTTGGCGAGGGAGCGGATGGGATGATGCCGGATCTTGGGAAATACGCGGATGCGGTTTTGTCGTCCTATGCGGTGTCGATCGTCTTTCTGGCGGCGATTGTCTGGCTCAGCATCTGGCGTGCGCGCAAGGTGAAGAAACAGCTGGAAGATATTGAAACGAAAGCAAAAAACAATGGCTAAAGTATCGCCTTTGATGATCCTGCCACCGGTGCTGTTCGCCGGTCTGGCGGCGCTGTTCTTTTTCGGGATGCAGCGGGAAAACCCCGATGCGCTGCCGTCGGCACTTGAGGGACGGCCTGCGCCCGCCGTCCAGGTGACACAATTGGCGGACAAAAATCCGTTTAAAGACAGCGACTTGCGCAGTGGTGATGTGAAGCTGGTCAACTACTGGGCCAGCTGGTGCGCGCCGTGCCGGGCGGAGCATCCGCATCTGGAGACTTTGGCCGATCAGGGGATCACGATTTACGGAGTCAATTACAAGGACAAGCCGGATAACGCTTTGAAATTCCTTGATGAATTGGGTGATCCGTATACGGCGCTTGGGGCCGATGCCAATGGGCGGATGGCGCTGGATTGGGGTCTTTATGGCGTGCCGGAAACCTATGTCATTGATGGCAAAGGACAAATCGTGCTGCGCTTTGCCGGGCCGATCACCGAAAAAGTGCTGGAAAGCACGATCCTGCCAGCCATCGAAGAGGCCCGGTCACGCTGAGGATTTGTGTAGGGTTCGTACGAAACCTACACGCGTTTGGGACGAAAGCCGGAGCCAATCCCGGGATTTGTGTCCATCCCGTACGCAAATGGCTTTTTCACCCCCGAGGCGCGCGCCTTTTCCCCGACAGCCAGACATGAAAAAGGGCGGCCTGAAGGCCGCCCCTGATCGTTGCATCCGAGCCTGAAATCAGGCGGCGGAGCGGGCGAGGTTGCGCAGCACGTAATGCAGCACACCGCCGTTTTCGACATATTCTTTTTCCACCGCGGTATCGATGCGCGACTTGAGCGTGATCTCTTTGGTCGTGCCGTCGCCATAGGTGATGGTGCAGGGCACTTCGGCCTGTGGTTTCATGTCGCCTTCGAGGCCGGTGATGTCGAAGCTCTCATCGCCCTTGAGGCCGAGGGACTTGCGGGTGTCGTCGCCGGTGAATTCGAACGGGATGACGCCCATGCCCACGAGGTTCGAGCGGTGGATGCGCTCGTAGCTTTCGGCGATCACGGCCTTGACGCCCAGAAGGCTGGTGCCCTTGGCGGCCCAGTCGCGGCTGGAGCCTGCGCCGTATTGTTCGCCCGCGACGATGACCAGCGGCACGTCCTTGTCCTGCCACGCCATCGCGGCGTCGAAGATCGAGGTCTGTGCGCCGTCCGGCCCGAGCGTGTAGCCGCCTTCTACGCCGTCCAGCATCTCGTTGCGGATGCGGATATTGGCGAAGGTGCCGCGCATCATCACTTCGTGATTGCCGCGCCGCGAGCCGTAGGAGTTGAATTCCCGCACCGGCACCTGACGTTCGGTGAGGTATTCGCCTGCGGGGGTTGTGGGCTTGAAGGAGCCTGCGGGCGAGATGTGGTCGGTGGTGACCATGTCGCCCAGAAGCGCCAGCATCCGCGCGCCCTTGATGTCCGAGATGGTCCCGGCCTCTTTGGCCATGCCACGGAAATAGGGCGGGTTCTGCACATAGGTGGATTGCGGGGGCCAGTCATAGGTCTCGCCCTCGGAGGTTTCGACCTCTTGCCACTTCTCGTCGCCCTTGAAGACGTCGGCATATTTCGACTGGAACGCTTCGCGGGTGACGGTGCGTTCGACGAGCTCGGCGATTTCGGCCTGTGTGGGCCAGATGTCTTTCATGTAGACATCGTTGCCGTCCTTGTCGGTGCCGATGGGGTCGTTGACCAGATCGACATTCATGTCGCCCGCGATGGCATAGACCACCACGAGCGGCGGGGAGGCCAGATAGTTGGCGCGCACATCGGGGGAAATGCGCCCCTCGAAGTTGCGGTTGCCCGAAAGGACCGAGGTGGCGATCAGGTCATTGTCGTTGATTGCCTTGGAAATCTCGTCCTGAAGAGGGCCTGAATTGCCGATGCAGGTGGTGCAGCCGTAGCCCACGAGGTTGAAGCCGATGGCGTCCAGATCCTCTTGCAGGCCGGCGGCTTCGAGATAGTGCGAGACCACCTGACTGCCGGGGGCGAGCGATGTCTTGACCCAAGGCTTGCGATCAAGGCCCAGGGCACGCGCCTTGCGGGCGACAAGCCCGGCGCCGATCATCACGTAAGGGTTCGAGGTGTTGGTGCAGGAGGTGATCGAGGCGATCACCACCGAGCCGTCACGCAGGGTGTAGTCCTGTCCCGGCACCTGAACCGTCTTGCGCGGGTCGATCAGCGCGTCGGGGGCGGGGCCTTCGCTGGCCATGGCGGTGGCGGCGGCGGTTTCATCCTCGCCACGGTATTCGGCGACCACGTCGAAGAATTTCGTGGCTGCCTGATCGAGCGAGACGTAATCCTGCGGGCGCTTGGGGCCGGAGATGGCCGGAACGATGGTGCCCATGTCGAGGCTGAGCGTGTCGGTATAGACCGGCGCATAGGAGGCGTCGCGCCAGAAGCCGTTTTCCTTGGCATAGGCTTCGACAAGCGCCACGCGGTCTTCGTCGCGGCCGGTGTTGCGCAGGTAGCGCAGGGTTTCGTCGTCGATCGGGAAGAAGCCGCAGGTGGCGCCGTATTCGGGGGCCATGTTGGCGATGGTCGCCCGATCCGCGAGGGGCAGGTTATCAAGGCCGGTGCCGTAGAATTCGACGAATTTGCCGACGACGCCCTTGGCGCGCAGCAGCTCGACCACCTTGAGCACCAGATCGGTGCCGGTGGTGCCTTCCATCATGGCGCCGGTCAGTTCGAAGCCGACAACCTCGGGGATGAGCATGGAGATCGGCTGACCGAGCATCGCGGCCTCGGCTTCGATCCCGCCGACACCCCAGCCCAAAACGGCTGCGCCGTTGACCATGGTGGTGTGGCTGTCGGTGCCCACGAGCGTGTCGGGATAGGCGACTTGGTCGCCATTCTGATCCACGTCGGTCCAGACGGTCTGGGCCAGGTATTCGAGGTTCACCTGATGGCAGATGCCGGTGCCGGGGGGCACGACGCGGAAATTGTCGAACGCGCCCTGACCCCATTTGAGGAACTGGTAGCGCTCCATGTTGCGTTCGTATTCGCGGTCCACGTTCATCTGGAAGGCGCGGGGATTGCCGAATTCGTCGATCATCACCGAGTGGTCGATCACCAGATCGACGGGGTTGAGCGGGTTGATCTGCTGGGGATCGCCGCCGAGCGCCTTGATCCCGTCACGCATCGCGGCGAGGTCCACGACGGCGGGAACGCCGGTGAAATCCTGCATCAGCACGCGGGCCGGGCGGTAGGCCAGTTCGCGGTTGCCCTTGCCGCCATTGTTGGCCCAGTCGGAGAAGGCCTTGATATCGTCGGTCGAGACGGTCTTGCCATCCTCGAAGCGCAGCATGTTTTCGAGCACCACGCGCAGCGACGCGGGCAGGCGGGAGAAATCGCCGAGTCCGGCGGCTTCGGCCGCCTTGATGGAATAATAGGCATAGGACTTGCCGTTCACGCGGAGTGTCTGGCGTGTCTTGGCGGTGTCGTGTCCGACGGTGATGGGCATTTGGCCTTCCTTTCACTCTCAAGGCAGGAATTCGCTGGCTCGCTTCTGACCCATTTGCACAGAGCGATCAAGGGGTCTGGAGCAATTTGTATACTGTTGTGCACAAAAAAATGCGAAAGTCACGCTTCACTTGTGTCTCTCGAAACCTTGATTGGTCATTACAGGTTGGACTAGGTACAGGTGATCAGCGATATCCCGCCAACAGCACATGGATTCCCCCCATGATCCGATCCGTTCTCAGCCTCATCCTGATCGCCGTGACGGCGTTCGTCGCGCCCGCTGCGCATGCGGGCGAGGAGCGGCGCGTGGTGGTGGAGTTGTTCACCTCGCAGGGCTGTTCGGCCTGTCCGCCGGCGGATGAGCTGATGCGGGAACTGGCCAAGCGCGGCGATGTGGTGGCCTTGGCGCTGCATGTGGATTACTGGGATTACATCGGCTGGAAGGACAGTTTCGCAAATCCGGCCTTCACCGCGCGGCAGAAAGCCTATGCCAAGGCGCAGGGCAATCCGATGGTCTATACGCCGCAGATGATCGTGAGCGGGCGCGATCAGGTCATGGGCACCAAGGAAATGAAGGTGGTCGATCTGATTGCCGCGCATCGCGCCATGCCTGCACAGGTGGTGCTGGTCGCGACGCGCGAGGCGGGCATGCTGCGGATTTCGGCGCAGGCGCCGGATGCATCGCTGGAAGGGCCGCTTGTGGTGCATGTGGTGCGCTATCGCCCCATGGATGTGGTCGAGGTGCGCCGCGGCGAGAATGCGGGAAAGATGCTGGAATATTCCAATATCGTGACCGACTGGCAGGTGGCCGGAGAATGGGACCCTGCCGAGCGTCTGGCGCTGCAGATGCCGGTCGAAGGCGATGCCCCGGTCGTTGTCATGGTGCAGCGCGGCGGGCATGGCCCGATCCTTGCAGTGGCCGAGCTGAAGTAACGCGCGGCGCCGCGCGATCCCGCCTTGCGGCGCGCAGGCGCGTGCCATAGGGATCGGACAAGCGCAGATGAACGCAGATGAACGCAGATGAACGCAAGACTGTCGTTCACGGCCCCTTTTCTCGGGCGCCACACAGGTTATATTGCGGGGTCACGGGATGCCACGTCACAAACCGCAAAGAAGATCATGAACGAGCACAGAGTATGGATGACCGGCGACGATGAGAATGGCGACGAGGGGGATACCTCGGTCGTTGTCAAGACGCGCGCCAAGACCAAGCGACCGCCGCTCTACAAGGTTCTTTTGTTGAATGACGACTACACCCCGATGGAATTCGTGGTCGCGGTGCTGGAGCGGTTCTTCGGCATGAACCACGCGCAGGCCTTCGAGGTGATGCTGACGGTGCACAAGAAGGGGGTCGCCGTTGTGGGCGTGTTCAGCCACGAGATCGCCGAGACCAAGGTGGCGCAAGTGATGGATTTCGCTCGCCGTCATCAGCATCCGCTGCAATGCACCATGGAAAAAGAATAACGTGGCAGGTCTGCAATCGCGCCTGGCACTGGCCTTGGAGGCCGGAGATGTCGCCCTGCCGGACGCGGGCCGGATCGCGGTGTTCGGTCCACGCGCGGATCACGACCTCTCGGCGGTGCCCGGCGAGCGCTGTGACATCCTGACAGGGTTCCGGCCCGATCATGACCATTTCGCCGCACAAGGCTATCGCTGCGCGGTGACGCCCGAGGGGCGCTATGGCGCGGCGGTGGTGTTTGTGCCGCGCGCCAAGGCGCTGGCCCGCGCGCTGGTGGCGCAGGCGGTGGCGGTGACCGATGGCGTGGTCATCGTGGACGGGGTAAAGACCGACGGGGTCGAATCCATTCTCAAAGAGTGCCGCAAGCGGATGGCGGTCTCGGCGCCGCTGTCCAAGGCGCATGGCAAGCTGTTCTGGCTCCAAGCGGGGCCGGGGCTGGAGGATTGGGCAGAGACCGGACCGCAGACCATCGAGGGCGGGTACGTTACCGCGCCGGGGGTGTTTTCGGCGGATGGGATCGATCCGGCCTCGCGGTTTCTGGCGGATCACCTGCCTGCGAAGCTGGGCAAGTCGATTGCCGATCTGGGGGGCGGCTGGGGCTATCTGAGTGCGCGCCTGTTGGAACGGGCCGATATCCGGGTGCTGCATCTGGTGGAGGCCGATCACGCCGCGCTGGACTGTGCGCGGCGCAATATCGCGGATGCGCGCGCGGTGCTGCATTGGGAGGACGCGACCCGCTGGCGGCCCGAGACGGCACTGGATGCGGTGGTCACCAACCCGCCGTTTCACGCAGGGCGCGCCGCCGACCCCGATCTGGGCCGCGCCTTCATCGCGGCGGCGGCGGCGATGCTCAAGCCCGGGGGGCAATTATGGCTGGTGGCCAATCGCCATTTGCCCTACGAGACCGCGATGGCAAGGCATTTCGCCCGTGTCGAGGAAATCGCCGGCGATGCGCGGTTCAAGATCCTGCATGGGAAAGGGCCGAAAGGGTCGTCTCGCAAAGGGGCGTGATGTGGCCTAAATTGGCCGGGCAGAATCATCAGGGAAGGTCTGCAGATGTCTTTTTCCATCTCCGGCAAGACCGCCATCGTGACCGGCGGCGCCAACGGGATCGGGCTGGCGATCGGTCGGCATTTCGCGGACAAGGGCGCCAATGTGATGTTCGCCGATATCGACGAGGCGCATCTCATCAAGGAACTGGGCGAGAATGACGAGGACAGCAATATCCGCTATTTCGCCGGTGATCTGCGCGAGAGGCTGACGCTGGCCAATCTTTTGTCGGCCACGATAGATGCCTTCGATCAGGTGGATATTCTCATCAACGCCTCGCGGCAGATCATGCCCTCGGATGCGCTGGACCCCGATGACGAGGCGATCGAGGTGCTGTTGCAGCAAAACCTGATGATCTCGCTTCGGCTGAGCCAGATGGTCGCCAAGCGCATGATAAAGCAGGCCGAAGGGCAGGACGAGGGCGTGGCGGGCACGATCGTCAACCTGTCGTCGATTGCCGCGCGGCGCACGCATCCCAATTTGCTGGCCTATTCGGTGTCGACCGCGGCGCTGGATCAGATGACGCGCAGT
The DNA here is from genome assembly GCF_000170875.1 of Roseobacter sp. AzwK-3b. NCBI lineage: Bacteria > Pseudomonadati > Pseudomonadota > Alphaproteobacteria > Rhodobacterales > Roseobacteraceae > Roseobacter > Roseobacter sp. AzwK-3b. The sequence continues at coordinate 176,564 of NZ_ABCR01000003.1, read as the reverse complement.
CTGGCGGTGGCGCTGGCGCCGCACCGCATCCGGGTCAATGCGGTGGCCTTCGGATCGGTGATGAGCGCCTCGCTGCAGGACACGTTGCGGGACAATCGCGATTATCGCGCGGATATCGAGGATCACACGCCGCTTGGGCGCATCGCGGCGCCGACGGAGCTTGCCGAGACGGTGCAATATCTGGCAAGCGACGGGTCATGTTTCATGACCGGGCAGATCATGACGGTGGATGGCGGGCGCTGCCTGCTGGACCCGGTGGCGGCGCCGGCGCATTGAGATCAGGGACAGAGCGGGAGGAACGGGGATGAGTGGCGAGATGCTGGAGGAAAAACAGCGCGCGGCGGCATGGTTTCGCCAGCTGCGCGACGAGATCGTGGCGGCCTTCGAGGGGCTGGAGGACAGCCACGCGACCGGTCCGATGAGCGACGCGCCGGCGGCGCGCTTCGAGGTGACCGAGACCAAGCGCAGCAGCGACGATGGATCGGATGCGGGCGGCGGGCTGATGAGCGTGATGCGCGGCGGCCGGGTGTTCGAGAAGGTGGGCGTGAACGTCTCGGAGGTTTATGGCAGCCTTGGTGCGGCGGCCCAGCAGGCGATGGCCGCGCGCGGCGTGCCGGGGATGGAGAGCGATCCGAGGTTCTGGGCCAGCGGCATCAGCCTTGTGGCGCATATGCAGAACCCGCATTGCCCGGCGGTGCATATGAACACGCGGATGTTCTGGACGCCGGGTGCGTGGTGGTTCGGTGGCGGCTCCGACCTGAACCCCTGTCTGGAATATGACGAGGACACGGCGCATTTCCATGCGACGCAAAAGGCCCATCTGGACCCGCATGACGAGGCGCTTTACCCCGCGCTCAAGGCCTGGGCGGACGAGTATTTCTATGTGCCGCATCGCAACCGGGCGCGTGGTGTCGGCGGCATCTTCATGGATGACCGCAACACCGGCGACTGGGAGGCGGATTTCGCGCTGACGCAGGATATCGGGCGGGCCTTCCTGCCGGCCTATGTGCCGTTGGTGGAACAGCGCCGGGTGCAGGACTGGAGCGAGGCCGATAAGGACGCGCAGCTTGTGCATCGCGGGCTCTATGCGGAATACAACCTGGTCTATGACAGGGGCACCAAGTTCGGGCTGGCCACGGGGCATGACGCGAATGCGGTGTTGATGAGCCTGCCGCCCTTGGCGAAGTGGACCTGAGCACGGGCTTGTCGGATCTGACAGGCAGGGCTTGTCAGCCCTGACGGGCTGGCGCGCGGGCGGGAGGCTCCAGGTTCTGGTTCAGGCTCAGGGTTGGTCGCGGCCTTGCTGGCGTTCGAGCTGTTTGGCGGCCCGATCGGCCAGCGGGCCGGTGCCGTTTTTCCAGCGGCGGTGAATCCAGAACCACTGATCCATGTTCTGGCGGACCTGCGCCTCGAGCCGGTCATTGACCTCTTGGGTCATGGTCACGGCGTCGGTGGCGCGGATCGGCTCTTCGACGATGACCCGGAAACTCAGCCCGTCGGGATTGCGGATCGCCCAGACCGGCACCAGCGGCGCGTCGAATTTCAGGGCAAGCTCGGCGGTGGCCAGCGAGGAGAGGGCGGGCTTGCCGAAAAAGCTGAGCGGGACACCGTCCAGCGCGTTGAGATCGGTCAGGATCGCCAGAACCCCGCCGGAGCGCAGATGCTGCACCATCTGGCGCATGCCGCCGCGGCCCTGCTGGAACATCGGCGTGCTGAGCATTTCCATGCACTGCGTGTAGCGCCGGTTGTAGAAGGCATTGGCCATGGGGCGGTAGAAGATCCCCATGTCGAAGCCCTGCGCCACCAGCGCCACGCGGGCCGCGTGAAAATTGCCGAAATGCCCGGTCACGAAGATCACGGGGCGGCCTTCGGCGCGGGCGGCGCGGATCGCCGCAAGGCCGGGGCCTTCGAGGGAAATGTCGCGGGTGCGGGCGATGAATTCGGGCGTGGAATGCAGCTCGACCATGTTGCGCCCGGCATTGTCGGCCACGGCGCGGGCGAGGCGCTTGACCTCGGCCTCGGGAAGGTCGGGCAGCACATGGTCGAGATTTTCGCGCACCCGTCGGTCATAGCCCGCAATGGGCGCGATGATCCTGGAGGTCACCCAGCCCATCACCGGCACGCGCCAGCGATAGGGCAGCACCCGGGCCAGGGCGATGGGCGCGTAGATCGCGAGGCCAAGCCCGGTGTCGCGCCAGCGGCTGACAAGGGACGGGGGAGGGGGCGTATCTGTCATCGGGTCCATGTGCACGGCAAGTCCTCGGGCCGCAGACATATGCCGAGTGCCCCGCAATCACAAGGCGCTCGGGCGGTCAGGGTGTACGCGGCAGGCCGGTGCCGATCATCGAATCGCGGGTGACGAGGGCGGCGAGGGCGTCCTCGTCCAGCCCGTCCGTGCCCGAGGGGCGCGCGGGCAGCACGATATAGCGCATGTCGGCGGTGCTGTCATGCACGCGGATGGTGGTGCTGTCGGGCAGGTCGAGGCCAAATTCGCGCAGCACGGCGCGCGGCTCGCGCACGGCGCGCGAGCGGTATTCGCGGGTCTTATACCAGTCGGGCGGCAGGCCCAGAAGGTTGCGCGGATAGCATGAACACAGCGTGCAGACGATGAGGTTATGCACGTCGGTGGTGTTTTCGACGGCGATCAGGTGCAGCGGGCCGATATCGAAGCCCATCTCGCGGCTGGCGGCGCCGGCATCGGCCAGAAGGCGCGCGCGAAAGTCCGGATCGACCCATGCACGGGCCACGACGGCGGCGCCATTGGCGGGGCTGCGGGCATCCATCCTGTCGATCTGGGCCGAGACCTGATCGGCGGTCAGGTGACCCTTTTCGATCATCAACTCACGCACGGCGATTTCCATGCGCTGCCAATAGCTGAGCGGTGCGTCGTTGTCGGCGCGGTAGGGATGGCCCGAGGGGCTGAGCCCGCCGTGATCGTGATCGTGGGTATGGTCGTGGTCGTGATGGTCATGCGGCATCGCGTCAGACCCTTTCCAGCCAATGGGCGTAGATTTCGGCGTCGAGCGTATCGGAGGGGCGTTCGGCGGCGTCGCCCCAGATCTCGGACATGGTGAAGCGCACGCGGTAGAGCGGCTGTTCGGGGGCGGGCAGGCCATAGGCCAGTTGCTCGGGGTTGGGGAAGGGGCCGAGCGCGCGTTCGATCACGCCGGTCTTGCCGCGCAGGTAAGAGGGTGCGCGCACATGGCCCGGCGGCATCATTGCCTTGACGCGGACACGCTCAGCCATGGCTGGCCCCATCAGTGCCGGCCTCTTTCTGGGCGGCGGCATAGGTGGGGCCGCGCGCGGCGATCTCGTCCATGCGCTGGCCAAGCTCGGCCAGTGTATAGGCGCCGGTTTCAACCAGGTTCTGGTTGATGGCGGCAATCCACCGTTCGTAATAGCTCATGGTTTCGAAGGCCTCTTCGCCCATGTCCTCGAGCGCGCGGCGAAGACCGTCGACGGTGAAGAAACCCGCGCCTGAGCACAGCACCATCAGCGCATCGACGCGCTTTTCCCAAAGGGCGAAATCATGTTGATCGGCACAGATCGGGCCTGCGGATTGACCGCCCATGTCGTGCCAGCGTTTGCCAGTTGTATCGCTCATGAGCGGCAGCGTAAGCGCGGATGCGGGCGCTGTCCAGTGGCTGCTTGGGTCAGGGATAAAGCGCGATCCGGGCGATGGCGATATCGGCCCGAAACGCGCGCCCGATGGCGACGATGCCGATCCGGCGCAGCGTGGCGGGATCGAAGGGCGCATCGACGCGGTGGGGGGTGACATCCGAGAAGGGCAGGCGCAGCGTGCTCCATTGCGCAGGGGCGGTGAAGGCAAGGCGGTAGGATTGCCAGGGGCGGATCACATCGGCGGTGCGCAGATGCAGGTTGTAGCTTTGGTCATTGCCGAAAACATCAAGCTCGACCCCGGTGAAGGCGCGCGCATCGAGCGCAGAGCCATCAGGGCGCAGATCGAGCGCCATTTGCAGAAAGCCGCCGTTGTTTTCAAGGCTGACCGATCCGCTGAGGCGCAAGGCCATGCGCCCGGCCAGGGTGGTGCGGGTGAGGGTCCCGTCCGAGACGCCGCCCATCACGCGGTCCGACACCAGCTCCCATGTGGTGCCGAGCGGGGTGCGGGGTGCGGGGCAGGAGAGATCGTCGAGAACAAGGGGGTGCGCGGTCATGCCGGCAAGGTAGGGCCCGGGCGCGCCCCTGTCCATCTTCGGATCATCTGCGGTGTCAGGCGGTGGCATCCTCGTCGGTGTCGGAGGGTTTGATAAGGGTCAGCTCGCCCGCCGCCTCGAGCCGGCGGATGGCGTTGATGACCTGGGTCATCGCGGCTTCGGCATCGCGGGGTTTGACGCTGCCCAATTCCTCGATCTCGTCGCGCAGGGCGTCAGCCATGCGTTTGGACATGTTGTCGAGGATGAAATCCGCGACGCCCGAGAGATCGGCGGCCATATCGCCCTTGAGCGCGCCCGAAAGGGCGGTGACCAGCAGTTTCTGATCCACCTCGCGGGTGACGCGGGGGATATCCATCGGGGCGACCCGTTCGGGGATATGCACGAAGGTGAAGATCGCCTTGCGCACCAGCCGGGCGAAATCCTGATCGGTTTCGTCCAGCCCGGTCAGCAGGTTGTCGCGCGTGGCGGCGGCCGAGACGTTGAGGATCGCGCCGACCCGTTCCACCGGCCCGTCATCGAAGGCGGTTTCTGGCACGTCATGCAGTTGCGCGGCCAGCGCAAGGCCGATCCGGTCCACGGCGGCGGGCGTCACGGCGCCGGTGCGCGACACGGCACAGGTGATGCGACGGGCCTGATCGCCGGGCAGGCGCCCCAAGAGATCGGCGGCGCGTTCGACATCGAGTTTCGACAGCATGACGGCGGCCACCTCGGTGCTTTCGCGGGCGAGAATGGCCAGCAGATCATCGGGGCTGGCGGCGCGGACCTGTTCCCAAGGGTCGCCGAATTGCCGCACGCCGGCTTCCTTTCTGAGGCGGGCGGCGGTTTGCGGGCTGATCCGGCCATCGAGCGCCGAGAGCGCCCCGGCCACGCCGCGCGGAAAGGTCAGGCCCATCGCCTCAAGCTCGGCCGCGAATTCGGCGACCACATCGGCGAGCGTGCTGCGGTCGACATAGCGCATGGTGCCCATCTGGGTGGTCAATGTGGCCTGCAGCGCATCGGGCAGATCGGTGAGCGGCACATCGGCGCCTTCATTGAGCAGGAATCGCACGATGATCGCGGCCTTCTGCGCCTTGGTCAGGCGCGCGGCGGCGGGCCGCGTCGCACGCGGCGGCGAGAGGCGCGCAAGCTGTGTCTGGGTCATCCGCCTGTCCCCGTTCAGGTCAATGGCTGAAGCCTAGACACAAGGGATGAAGAAAGGGCTAAGGCAGGCCGAATTCGAGGGAGGATGTGCTCAGATGACACGGGGCGCCGCAGGGCGCCCCGGACAGGTTCGGAACTGATGATTGCCGGTCAGCTTGTGGTCTGGGGCACGCAGGTTTTGGTTGCGCTGTCCCAGGTCGCGCCATCGGCGCAGGACATGGCCTGCTGCTCATGCTTGCCGCATCCGGCCTGTACGGACATGGCCGAGGCAAGCGTGAGGGCGGCGGTGGTCAGAACGATCTTCGCTTTCATCTTACATCTCTCCTGTTGCACTCAACCAGAGGATAGCACGGGTTTGCCGTTCGGCAAAATCCGGAATCGCGCCGGATGCGCCAAGAGCGGCCCAAGCGGGCCGCCCTGCCTGAAAATCGGGCAAACGGGATGGGATCGTCAGCTTTCGCCGAAGACGCGCGCGAAGATCGTGTCGACATGCTTGGTGTGGTATCCAAGGTCGAATTTCTCGTTGATCTCGTCCTCGGAGAGGGCGGCGCGCACCTCGTCGTCGGCCAGCAGTTCCTCGCGGAAATCGGTGCGGTGATCCCAGACCTTCATCGCGTTGCGCTGCACGAGGCGGTAGGCATCCTCGCGGCTGACACCGGCCTGGGTGAGCGCCAGAAGCACCCGCTGCGACATCACGAGGCCGGGGAATTTATTCATGTTGTCCAGCATGTTCTGCGGATAGACCAGCAGCTTGTCGATCACCGATGTCAGGCGGTGCAGGGCGAAATCCAGCGTGATCGTGGTGTCGGGGCCGATATTGCGCTCGACCGAGGAATGGGAGATGTCGCGCTCGTGCCAGAGGGCCACGTTTTCCATCGCGGGCACCACCGCCATGCGCACGAGCCGCGCCAGACCGGTGAGATTTTCGGTCAGGACGGGGTTTTTCTTGTGCGGCATCGCCGAGGAGCCTTTTTGCCCCATGGAAAAGAATTCCGCCGCTTCGAGCACTTCGGTGCGCTGCATGTGGCGAATCTCGGTGGCGACATTCTCGATCGACGAGGCGATGACGCCGAGCGTGGCGAAGAAGGCGGCGTGGCGGTCACGGGGGATCACTTGCGTCGAGATGGGTTCGGGCTCGAGCCCGAGCTTGGCGCAGACATGCTCTTCTACGCGGGGGTCGATATTGGCGAAGGTGCCGACCGCCCCCGAGATGGCGCCGGTGGCGATCTCGGCGCGGGCCTGTTGCAGGCGGCGCTTGTTGCGGTCCATCTCGGCGTAAAAGCGCGCGAAGGTCAGGCCCATGGTGGTGGGCTCGGCATGGATGCCGTGGCTTCGGCCGATGCGCACGGTATCCTTGTGCTCGAACGCGCGGCGCTTGAGGGCGGCCAGAAGCCCGTCCATATCGGCCAGCAGGATATCGGCGGCGCGGGTGAGCTGCACGTTGAAGCAGGTGTCGAGCACATCGGAGGAGGTCATGCCCTGATGGACGAAACGCGCCTCGTCGCTGCCGACATGTTCGGCTAGATGGGTCAGGAAGGCGATGACGTCATGCTTGGTTTCGGCCTCGATCTCGTCGATGCGGGCCACGTCCAAGTCCACGTCCTTGGCTTTCCACACCGCGTCGGCATTGGCACGGGGGATCACGCCCAGATCGGCCATGGCGTCGCAGGCATGGGCCTCGATCTCGAACCAGATCCGGAACTTGGTTTCGGGCGACCAGATGGCGACCATGTCGGGGCGGGAATAGCGGGGAATCATGTGACGGGCCTTTGCGTATCCTGTAACGGTTGGCGCGGGTTTAGACGGATGGGCGCCACGCGGCAAGCAGATGGCGGAGGATGGCAAGCGATTGATCGGGCAGATGACGGATCAAGCGCCGAAGGGCCGCGCGCGTAGGCTGGCCGATTTCGAGGGCCGCTGGCACATGACGCGCCATATCGTGCAGGCGGATGGGCCGGAGGCCCGGCTGGAGGGCATGGCCACATGGCGCGCGGTGCCCGAAGGGCTCTTGTGCGAGGAGGCGGGACGGCTGCAGATCGGTGACCAGCCGGCGGTCGAGGCGCGGCGCAGCTATCTGTGGCGCGACGATCTCACGGTGTGGTTCGAGGATGGGCGGTTCTTTCACCAGGTGCCGCTTTGGGGCGGCGAGACCGGGCATTGGTGCGATCCCGATCAGTATGACGGGTGTTACGCGTTCGACGCCTGGCCCGTCTGGCAGGTGGTCTGGCAGGTGAAAGGCCCGCGCAAGGATTACCGGATGCGCACCGAGTATCGCCGCGCAACGGGTGGCTAGAAAATTCGCGAATTTTCGTGGGGGGCGATTTTTCTGCGAAAAATCGGCTGGTCTTTTGGGGGGTGGTGTTTCTAAACATGCGGGCATGACAGGCATATTCCAGACCCGACTGCCCTATGATGCCATGGCACCGCGCCCCTTGCCGGGGATCCAGCCGCTTGATTCAGCGACATGGTTGCAGGTGGATGACGCCTTTGCCGCGCAGATGGCCGAGCGTGCGCGGCTGTTGCGCGAGCGGCGCGATGATGTGCTGGCCGTGCGCCCCGAGGGGCGCGCGGCGGTGGATGAGCTTTTGCAATATGTACTGGACTGGTTGGCAAAACATGGCGAGGGTTACAGTATTTCTGCAAAAGACGTGACGCGACCGGATGGCGCGCGGATCCCGCTGGACCGGTATGATCCGATGGGTACGCTGGGGCATCTGGTGCAGGAAGATCTGTGCCTGATGGAAAAGCGGGGCGATGAGCATGTGCTGACCGCGGCGGTGCTGTGTTTTCCGGCAAGCTGGCGGCTGGCGGACAAGATCGGCCGGGCGCTCACCGCCATCCACGTGCCGGTGCCGGAATATGACGAGGGTCTCGCGCGGCGGGTGCAGCGCCTGTTCGACGGGGTGCAGGTGGATCGGCCCTTGTGGCGGTTCAATGCGCTGCGCTATGCGCGGCCCGATCTGTTTCAGCCACGCTCGCGCATCGCGCCAAAGGATCTGGCCGAGGCGGATGCGCGCTATCCCTATCTGCGCTCGGAGCGGCAATGCGTGTTGCGCCTGCCCGAGACGCGGGCCTGCGTGTTCTCGATCCATACCTACATGCTGCAGGTTGGGGAGGAACCGGGCTGATCCGAGGGGTCAGGCCGACAGGGGCGCCATGTCGCGCAGCATCGTGTAGACGAACATGAAGGCTCCCACGGGCGGCACGTAGAGCATCATGGTGAGCGCCAGCGCATGAATGGTCAGGCGCATCGGTTTCGTGGGCTCCGCACGCTGGCCCAGCCAGCGCGTCAGGGCGGCGGCGGGGGGCAGCATGGGCAGCATGGGCAGCGTGTCGATCCCGCGCTCGTCGTATTCGTACATCGTGTCGTCCCGTCCCGATATGTCCCGTGTGTCCAGCAGCTTGTCGCAGTCCGGCACCGTGGTGGATGTGGGCTTGACCGGAGGCGCGGTGTCACAGGGCGTGTGCGCGGTGTCGCGCAGCAGATCGAAGAGCGAGTCGATCAGGTCCGGACCGACCTGCGCATGGGCCTCGCCGCGTATAACGGATCGGGGCGGCAGCACCTCCTGCATCCGCTCGGCGATCTGATCGGCGATCTGGCGGAAGGACGAGATGATGAAGGGCGGCTGGCGGTGCGGATCGGTCGGACCGACGGCTGCGATCACGTGCCAGGCGCCATCCTCCTCGTCGGGCGGCAGCCAGCCAAGGGCCACGCGCAGGTAGTCGCGTTCGATCACCGCGATATCGTCGCAATCCCAGATCAGAGCCCGTGTCTGGGCGTCGACGAGGTGGAATGCGAGGTCGAACTCCTCGACGATATCGTGGAAGTCCATGCGCGGACATGCGCCATACTCGAAACCGACAACATACCCTTGGGTCTGCATGAGGATCCCCCCGACCTGCCCGTTGATGTATTGGTTCACCTACGAGTTAAGCGCTCAATCATGCTGCTAAATTGATCTAAATGCGGCAGAAAGGTGATTTTCGGGGGAGAAGGGTCAGGGCCTGTCGATCCGCTCGGCCATGATCGCGATCGCCTTCTGGTAGACGCCTGCGGCGTTCCATTGCTGGATCACGCGGAAATTGGGTTCGCCCTCCTGATAGCCAGCACCCGGTTGCCAGCCTTTCTGGCGCAGGAAATTGGCGGTCGAGGCGAGTGCATCGGAAAGAGTGTAGAGGTCAACACGCCCGTCGCCATTGGCATCGACCCCGTAGGTGAGCGCGTTGCCGGGCAGGAACTGGGTGTGGCCGAGCTCGCCGTGTTTGGCGCCGCGGGTGTCGGCGGTGATCGTGCCGCGATCCACCAGTTTGAGCGCGCCGATGGCATGGGGGATGAAGAAGTCGGAGCGGCGGCAATCATAGGCCAGCGTGGTAATCGCCGAGACCACGGCGCTGTCGCCCATGAAGCCGCCAAAGCCGGTTTCCATGCCGTGAATGGCGATCAGCACGCCCGCAGGCACGCCGTATTGACGCTCCAGCGCGTCATAGAACGCGGCGTCGCGGGCCTTGCGTTTGCGCCCTTGGGCGATGATCGTCTCGGCGCCGCGGACCTGCATGAACTTCTCGAGCGTGTAGCGAAAGCTTTTCTGGTTGCGGTCGGCGGCGATGGTGCGGCTGGCGTATTGGGCATTGGCAAGGGCGCGAAGGCCGGGCTGGCCCACCCCGGCGCGCGCGGCTTCGGCGGCGAAGGCGGATTTCCAGGCGGCGAAGCCCGCGCCGTCATTGCCGCAAGCGGCGGCGTGAGCGGGCAGGGGAGGCAAGAGCGCAAGGCTGCACAGACCGAGCGGCGCCAGAAGGCGGATCATCAGAGGGCGGGTTGGCATGACATCCTCGGAACAAAACGGACCAAGTGAAAGCTTAGCGGAGCATCGGCTGTCCACAAAGCCAAAATGAAGGGGCGCGCAGGGTGGTGAAGCCCGGACGCAAAAACGCTTCAGAACAGAAGCGATTGCACCGCGCTCATGGCTTGGGCCGCGGTGCCATAGGTCTGAAAGGCGAGGAAGGTCCCGGTGAGAGCCGCTGTCTGGGAGGCGAGGCGCGGATTTTCGCCCTTGATGACGGTAATCAGCAGAAGCGCCAGCCCCACGGGCAGCGCCAGAAGGACCACGGCATAGGTCATCAGCCACGCAGAAAGGCGTTGCAGGTCGCTGATGGGTCGTATCACCTGCTGGGCCTCGGGGGCATTGTCCTCGGCGTCGATGCGGCACAGGAAATCGCGCAAGTCCTGCCGGGTCGCCTCGGGCGCGGGCGGTGTGACGAGCGGGGGAAGGCCGGGGTCGAGGCGCGGGGCGGTGGTGCTGATCCGGGGCAGATTGGCGGTGATGAGATCGAAATCACCGCGCGACATCAGGCGGGTGTCGCCGACCCACCGGATGTGATCGGCATGAAGCAGGCTGTGCAGCGCCTTGAGCACATGGGTCACCACCATATCGGGGCTCAAGCCGGAGGGATCGGTGCCGAGAGGCGCGCAAGACGCGGTCAACGAAAGCTCGAGGCAGATGCCCGGCTGCCGGGATGCCTGATCTGGGGCGGTTTCGGCCCTTGTCCGCAGACGCATCACGTGCCGGGATGTGGCAATTTGCGCCGTTCGGTCACGCAGGATGCGCAGGCCGGAGGGTTTGTGCCCCAGGCTGTCGAGCGTCGCGGCGGCATGCCGCGCGCTGCGCGTCATGTCGATCTCGCGATCGCTGGAAAACACCAGCCCCGCCGTCAGCCGGGAAATCTGCTTCGTCATGTCATCGCCTATCTTTGCATCGCGCACCACAGGCTTTCTTAAAGGTCGATATTGGATATGTTTTGTTTCAAATGGGATGAGATTGGGGCAATGCACACTTTTTGCGTGTATTGTTTCCGATCCGGGGATTGTCACCACGGGTCACCACCCGCTGGCCACGGCGCCGGGCCTTTGGGCGCGGTCATGAAAATGCACCCCCTCCGGCAGAGGGGGCGCTTCGTTTCACTGTCCCATGATGGCGCTGCGTGATCCCGCCCGGAGGGGCGGGAACGCGATCAGCAGCTGTAATACATCATGAATTCGACCGGATGGGGTGTGTGCTCGTATGTTTCGAGCTCTTCCATCTTGAGGTCGATATAGCCGTCGATCTGGTCCTTGGTGAAGACGTCACCGGCCAGCAGGAAGGCATGGTCGGCCTGCAGGGCTTCGAGCGCTTCGCGCAGGCTGCCGCAGACGGTGGGGATGCCTTCGAGTTCCTCGGCGGGCAGATCGTAGAGGTTCTTGTCCATGGCTTCGCCCGGATCGATCTTGTTCTTGATGCCGTCGAGGCCGGCCATCAACAGGGCCGAGAAGCACAGATAGGGGTTGGCCGAAGGATCGGGGAAGCGGGCTTCGACGCGCTTTGCCTTGGGCGACTCGGTCCATGGGATCCGGACGCAGCCCGACCGGTTGCGGGCCGAATACGCGCGCAGAACCGGGGCTTCGAAGCCGGGGATCAGACGCTTGTAGGAGTTGGTGGACGGGTTGGTGAAGGCGTTGAGCGTCTTGGCGTGCTTGAGGATGCCGCCGATGAAATACAGCGCTTCCTGGCTGAGATCGGCGTATTTGTCGCCTGCGAAGAGCGGCTTGCCGTCTTTCCAGATCGACATGTTCACGTGCATGCCGGTGCCATTGTCGCCATAGATCGGCTTGGGCATGAAGGTGGCCGACTTGCCGTAGGCCTGTGCCACGTTGTGGATCACGTATTTGTATTTCTGAAGCTCATCGGCCTGCGTGGTCAGCGTGCCGAAGATCAGGCCCAGCTCGTGCTGGCACGACGCCACCTCGTGGTGGTGCTTGTCGACCTTCATGCCAAGGCGCTTCATGGTGCTGAGCATTTCCGAGCGGATATCCTGACCATCGTCGATCGGGTTTACGGGGAAATAGCCGCCCTTGACGCCCGGACGATGGCCGGTGTTGCCCATTTCGTATTCGGTGTCGGTGTTCCACGAGGCGTCGAGCGCGTCGATTTCGTAGGAGACCTTGTTGATCTTGTTCGAGAAGCGCACGTCGTCGAACAGGAAGAATTCGGCTTCGGGGCCGAAGAAGGCGGAATCGCCGATGCCCGAGGATTTCAGGTAGGCTTCTGCCTTCTGGGCGGTGCCGCGCGGGTCACGCTCGTAGGGTTCGCCGGTGTCGGGCTCGACCACCGAGCAATGCACGCAGAGGGTTTTCTCGGCGTAGAACGGGTCGATATAGGCCGACTCGGTGTCGGGCATCAGTTTCATGTCGGAGGCTTCGATCGATTTCCAGCCGGCGATCGAGGAGCCGTCGAACATGAACCCTTCTTCAAGGAAGTCTTCATCGACCAGATCGGCCATCACGGTGACGTGCTGCAACTTGCCGCGCGGGTCGGTGAAGCGGATGTCGACGTATTCTACGTCTTCTTCCTTGATCTGCTGGAGGATTGCTTTCTGGCTCATGTGCCTTCTTCCCTTTTCTGATAGTGGGTCTGTATTCGGTGTGGATTAAAGAGCGTCTGGGCCGGTTTCGCCGGTCCGGATGCGAATGGCTTGTTCGACGGGGCTGACGAAGATCTTGCCGTCGCCGATCTTGTCGGTCTTTGCGGCGTCGATGATCGCCTCGATGGCCTGATCGACCTGGTCATCGTCGATGACGACGTCGATTTTCACCTTGGGCAGGAAATCCACGACATATTCTGCCCCGCGATAGAGTTCGGTATGGCCTTTCTGGCGCCCGAAACCCTTGACCTCGATGACAGAAAGCCCCTGAATCCCGGCCTCCTGAAGGGCCTCTTTGACCTCGTCAAGCTTGAACGGCTTGATGATCGCTTCGATTTTCTTCATGGGCTTCGGCCTCCCTCGCCATGTATTGCGGGCCTGTGAGACCACTTCTCACCGGGGGGCTCAATCGGATAGGGTAAAAGGCGCTGGCGTCGGCCGGGTGGCGCTTGGGTCATGCGTAAAATTTAATCGAAATGCATAAATTTGCGCCGTTTTGGAAACTTGGGAGTGAGATGATGACCGAAGTCTTGAGTGCCGGGCAGATGCGCGCCCTTGAAACCGAGGCCATCGAGTCGGGGCAGGTGACCGGGTTGGAGCTGATGGAGCGCGCCGGGCGGGGCGTTGTCGAGGCGGTTTTCTCGCAATGGCCGGATCTGGTGCAGGCGCCGGGATGGGCGGCCGTGCTCTGTGGGCCGGGCAATAATGGCGGCGACGGGTTCGTTATCGCGCGTCTGCTGCGCGACTGGGGCTGGGAGGTCGATCTGTGGCTTTTGGGTGATCCCGAGAGGTTGCCGCCCGATGCCAGGGCCAATCATGACCGCTGGTGCGCGATGGGCGGCGCGGTGCGCCCCTATCGCGAGGAAGGCGAGGGCGCGTTCGCCTTGCCGGACAGCGGACATGATGGGCGGGTGCTGCTGGTGGACGCGCTTTTTGGCACGGGGCTGACGCGGCCCTTGGAGGGGGTGGATGCGTTCGGGCTGGCCACGCAGATGGCGTCACGGCGGGGCGCGAGGGTTGTCGCGGTGGATGTGCCAAGCGGGCTTTGCGCGGATTCAGGCCGCTATCTGAGGCGCGAGGGCGCGGCGCGCTATCACGAGACGGTACGCGCCGATCTGACGGTGAGTTTCCACGCCGCCAAGCTGGGGCATTATCTGCAGGACGGGCCTGCGGCCTGTGGGGCACTGGCGATTGCGGATATCGGGCTGGAGGGGCCGGAGGATCCGCTGGTGGCGCAACTGGTCGATGCGCCTGACGGGGAGGTTCTGGACAAGCGGCAGGGGCATAAATACGGGCATGGTCATGCGCTGATCCTGTCGGGAGATGCGGGGCAGACAGGGGCGGCGCGGCTGGCGGCGCGTGCGGCGCTGCGGATCGGGGCGGGGCTTGTGAAGCTTGGCGTGCCGCCGGGGGCGCAGGCCGAGGTCGCAGCACAGATCACTGCGTTGATGATGCGCCCTGTGCCAGATATCGATGCGCTGGCCGAGCTGCTGGACGATCCGCGGTTTTCGGCCATCGGGCTTGGTCCGGGGATGGGGGTGAGCGAGGCGACGGCCAGTCTGGCGGCGGTGGCGGTGTCGTCGGGGCGGGCTTGTGTGCTGGATGCGGATGCGCTGAGCGTCTTTGCGGATAATCCGGACGAGCTGTTCGATCTGACGTCGGGGACGCAGTGCGTGCTGACCCCGCATGGCGGAGAGTTCGCGCGGCTTTTCCCGGATCTGGCCGAGCGTCTGGTGGCGGTGCCGACGACCGGCCCGGCCATGTCGCGGGTGGATGCGGCACGCGAGGCGGCAAGGCGGGCGGGCTGTGTCGTGCTGCTCAAGGGGGCGGATACGGTGATCGCGGCGGCCGATGGGCGGGTGTCGGTCCATGCGGCCTGTTACGGGCGCGCGGCGCCCTGGCTTGCGACAGCTGGATCAGGCGATGTGTTGACCGGGTTGATTGCAGGGCTGATGGCGCGGGGTTTTGGCCCGATGCAGGCCAGCGAGCTGGCGGCATGGTGCCATGTGGAGGCGGCGCGCCGCTTTGGTCCGGGGCTGATTGCCGAAGATCTGCCCGAGGCGCTGCCGGGTGTCTTGCGAGGGCTGGACGCCTGCTGAGGCGCCAGCCCCCGTCGTGATCCGGGTAGAAGGCTTTGGGTTCAGGCGGCGGCGGAGGCGGCGGCGTTAGCGGCTTGTGGGAAATACCCGGCCACTTCAATGCCGTCGACATAGAGGATATGCGGGCGGTCGAATTCAAGATCACAGACTGTCATGGGAACATCGTCCTGAAGTCGGATGAATTCGCCATCGACCAGACTGGAAACCGGGATCAGCGCCTGGGGTTTGCCGAACAGCGCCTGAGCCCGCCAGTCGCGCATAAGCACCATTTGGCGAGCCGGAAGGGTCACGTCGCGATCGGGGCGGCTTTGACCCAGAGAGCCGGCGGCGATGCGCACCGCAGCTGTTCGGATTTGGCGCCTATGGACCGCCTTTACGATGGCCATGCCGCTGTCGCGGGTTATGACGCGGTCACCCGCCTGCACATGGCCCACAGGCTTTGCGCCGTCCAAGGTGAGGATGATGGAATGGGCCAAAAGGCCAGTGGTGTCACTCGGGATTCGGGAGGGGGTACCATCCGCGATCCGCCCGACCGTTTTCGGTTTCATGGCGTTTCTCACTTTTTACTGCCTCATTTTAGACCAAGTTATGACAATAATTGGTAAATGTCGCCTCCTTTTTGTGAGGCACTGCATTAAAGTTGAGATGATTTTTCCACTCGCATCCGGCATGCGGCTTTGCTAGAGACCGCTCTATCATGCTTGACCTGCTGGCAGGCCGCGTGAAACTGGCGGGTGTGGCGGAATTGGTAGACGCACCAGATTTAGGTTCTGGCGCCGCAAGGCGTGGGGGTTCAAGTCCCTCCACCCGCACCAGTGATCCCTGAGCAAAGGGCGGCCATGGCCGGGGCGGCGGACGCCCTCATGGATCTGGCCGAAGGGGCGTGTGCCTTGCACCGCTTGCGTGCTGATTCAGGGTTGATCCTGCCTCGGGGCCAAACTAGTAAGACGAAAATTTCATCGGGGCGCCGTTCGGGCGCCCTGTCAGCTTATGCGAGGAAGCTCATGCAAGTCACCGAGACCCAGAACGAAGGCCTGAAGCGCGCCTACAAGATGATCCTGACAGCGCAGGAGCTGGAAGACAAGGTAACCGAAAAGCTGAAAGAGGCTCAGCCGGATGTGGCGTTGAAGGGCTTCCGCAAGGGCAAGGTGCCGCTTGCGCTGCTGAAAAAGCAGTTTGGCCAGCGGGTGCTCGGCGAGGCCATGCAGGAAGCCGTGGACGGCGCGATGTCGGCCCATTTCGAGGAAAAAGGCGAGCGTCCTGCAGCAGAGCCTGCGGTCAAGATGGTAAACGAGGACTGGAAAGAGGGCGACGACGTCGAGATCGAGATGTCCTATGAGGCTCTGCCCGAGATCCCCGAGGTCGATCTGTCGGCGATCAAGGTCGAGCGACTGGTCGCTAAGGCCGATGACGCAGCCGTTGACGAGGCGCTGAAGAACCTTGCCGAGAGCGCACAGGACTTCAAGGACCGCAAGAAAGGCTCCAAGTCGAAGGACGGCGATCAGGTTGTGATCGATTTCGTCGGCAAGGTGGATGGTGAGGCCTTCGAAGGGGGCAGCGCCGAGGATTATCCGCTGGCGCTTGGCTCGAACAGCTTCATCCCCGGCTTCGAGGATCAGCTGGTCGGCGTGAAGGTCGGCGAGGAAAAGGACGTCACCGTCAAGTTCCCCGATGAGTACCAGGCCGCGCATCTGGCCGGCAAGGATGCCGTCTTTGAATGCAAGATCAAGGAAATCAAGGAGCCGGTCGCGGCCGAGATCAACGATGATCTGGCCCAGAAATACGGCGCCGAAAGCCTTGATGCGCTGAAGGATCAGATCAAGGAGCGTCTGGAAGCCGAATATGCCGGCGCCGCGCGCGCCGTGATGAAGCGCCATCTGCTGGACGAGATGGACAAGCTCGTCGATTTCGATCTGCCCCCCAGCATGGTCGAGGCCGAGGCCAACCAGATCGCCCATCAGCTCTGGCACGAGGAAAACCCCGAGGTGCAGGGCCACGATCACCCCGAGATCGAGCCGACCGAAGAGCACACCAAGCTGGCCGAGCGCCGCGTGCGTCTTGGCCTTCTGCTGGCCCATCTGGGTCAGAAAGCCGAGGTCGAGGTGACCGATGCCGAGATGACCCAAGCCGTGATGCAGCAGGCCCGCCAATATCCGGGGCAGGAGCGTCAGTTCTTCGAATTCGTGCAGAACAATCCGCAGATGCGCCAGCAGCTGCGCGCGCCGATCTTCGAGGACAAGGTGATCGACTATGTCGCCGAGCTGGCGCAGGTCACCGAAAAAGAGAGCACCAAGGACGAGCTTGAAAAGGCCGTTGAGGCGATGGACGAGGAATAAGGCGCAATCGGTCTTTCAGACCGCGCCGGACCACGATGGGCCGCTCCGATCTGACGGAGCGGCCCTTTTTCGTTCTAGAGCCGCGCGGCTTGAGTGGGGCCGGGCGCGACAGATGGCCCGCCAGAGCGCGCGTCCTGCCCATCCATGCACCTGCAGGCGGCAAGTCGGTGGCGGACCGCGTGTGAGACAAACAAAAAGGGCCGCATGATCCCATGCGGCCCTTTGGTATACTCTGGTGCGAGGCGGCTCAGCGCTCTTCGTCGTCCTGTGCAGGGCGGGCCGTTTCGCCGGTTTCGGCGAGGTCGTCGTCGTCCGACGCTGCACCACCGATATCGTCGAAGAGTTCCGCAATCTCGAAATCCGCGGCTTCTTCTTCTTCGGCGGCGACCTGCTGAATGGTCTTGCCGGAGGCCTGAAGCTCGGCTTCTTCGGGGGAGCGGGCGACGTTGAGCAGCATGGTCACGTCGACTTCGGGGTGCAGATGCACCTCGACTTCGTGCAGACCGAGGGTCTTGATCGGCTGACGGATCAGAACCTGCTTGCGGTCGATGGTGAACCCGGCCTCGGTGGCGACGATGGCCGCGTCACGGGTCGACACGGAGCCATAGAGGTTGCCGCCGTCGGATGCCTGGCGAATCACGATGAATTGCTGACCGTCGAGTTGTTCGGCCAGTTTCTCGGCTTCATTGCGGCTTTCGAGATTGTGCGCCTCGAGCTGTGCCTTGCGGTTCTCAAAGCCCTTGATGTTGGCTTCGGAAGCGGTCAGCGCCTTGCCCTGCGGCAGCAGGTAGTTGCGCGCAAAGCCGGGCTTGACGTCGACGACTTCGCCCATCTGGCCCAGCTTGGCCACGCGTTCGAGAAGGATAACTTGCATGATGCTCTCTCCTTACTTCACGGCGTAGGGGAGCAGGGCGAGGAACCGTGCGCGCTTGATGGCACGGGACAGTTCACGCTGCTTCTTGGCCGAAACGGCGGTGATGCGCGACGGGACGATCTTGCCGCGCTCGGAAATGTAGCGCTGGAGCAGTTTCGTGTCCTTGTAGTCGATCGCAGGTGCGTTGTCGCCCGAGAAGGGGCAGACCTTGCGGCGGCGGAAAAACGGTTTTGCAGCCATGGTTTAGTGTCCTTTCTTCAGGCGAATATCAACGGCGCTCGCGACGGGGTTCACGTTCGTCGCGCTTTTGCATCTGGACCGAGGGACCCTCGGCATGCTCGTCGACCTTGATGGTCATGACGCGCATCACATCGTCGTGCAGACGCATCAGGCGCTCCATTTCCTGCACGGCCGGCGCGGGTGCGTCGGTTCTCAGGAAGGAGTAATGCCCCTTGCGGTTCTTGTTGATCTTGTAGGCCATCGTCTTGACGCCCCAGTACTCGCTGTCGACGATCTTGCCGCCGTTGTCGGACAGAACGGTACCGAAATGTTCGATAAGGCCTTCGGCCTGCGCGTTGGACAGATCCTGGCGCGCGATGAATACATGCTCGTAGAGCGGCATGTGATCTCCACTTTTTTCAAGGCGCATTTCATAGGCGGGGTCATACCCTTCCGCTGCCCCACCACGAGAGACTGCGCGGTTCAAATCGTTTTGCGAAAGGAAGCCGGTCCTTACGATGGATTGCGCTGCGTGGCAAGGCCTGCCGACCGGGGCGGTGCAGATGCAAGATTTCTCCGCGCAGGCGCCCCAAACCTGCCCGATTTGGATGGTTTGAATACCGAAGTTGAATTGTTCACGAGTAAGAAGAATGAGGTCGAGCAATGGTTGCCTTTTCCGATCAGTATCGTGCGAAGATACAAGACGGCGTCCCCGCAAGTGGATACAAGCCCGGTTTCGCGCTGCGTCGCGCGGGGCTTATGTGTCTGGGTGCAGCGTTCCTGATGTCGGCCATGGGCCTGTGGATGATGCCGGGAGAGCCGGGCGATTACGCGATGCAGTTGATAAAGCTGCTTATCTCGGCTGTGGCGGTGGTGGCCGGTCTGACCTGTCTTTCCTGTCTGGGCAGTCACCGCGCCGATCCCGAAATTCACGTCGACCGGGCCCGGGGCGAGCTGCGCCTGATGGAGCGCGACGCAAGGGGCGTCGCGCGCGTCGCGGCCTCTCATCAGCTGGACAGCTTGCAGGAGGCGACGCTGGATAACGGGTTCTTTTCGGTGCGCGACGCTGGCGGCAAGGAGCTGGTTTCGGTGCGGGTGACCGATCGCCGGTTGCACGATCAACTGTGCCGGGTGTTCGATCTTCGGGCGTGAGCGACCCGCGCCAAGCGAAAACCCGCGCCACATCTGTTCGCTGATCCACACATTTTGTTGAATTCTGGGGGATTGTCCGCTGTAGCGGACGCCCCACGTTTGCTTTACACGCATTTTACACAACCCTACAGGGAGAATTGCAATGAGAAAGACCCTTCTGGCCGCAGCATTGACGCTTGGTGCAAGTGCCGCCTTTGCCGCCCCCGAGACCTATGAGCTGGACGCAAGCCACAGCCAGATCGTGTTCTCGTATGACCACCTTGGCTATTCGACCACGTTCGGAATGTTCTCGGGCTTCGAGGGCGAGATCATGTTCGATCAGGAAAACCCGGCCAATTCGTCGGTGAACGTATCGATGCCGTTGCGGTCGATGCTGACCGGCTGGGAAAAGCGGTTCGAGCATTTCATGTCCGATGATTTCTTCGGCGCGGCCGAGGGCGACATGGTGAGCTTCACCTCCACCGGGATCGAGGTGACGGGCGAGGATACGGCGCTTATCACTGGTGATCTGACAATGAATGGCGTGACCAAATCGGTCGTGCTGGATGCCAAGCTGAACAAGGTCGAAGGTCACCCGATGAAGAACGGCCAGCCTTGGGCCGGGTTCGATGCGACAACCACGCTGTTGCGCTCGGATTTCGGCGTGGGCCAGTTCGCCCCCGCGGTCAGCGATGAGGTCGAGGTCATGATCTCGATCGAGGCCGGCAAGGCGCAGTAAGCCAGCGGCAGTTTCACAAGATGAAAGGCCAGCCCGGCTTGGGCTGGCCTTTTTCGTTGGTGTCGATGGAATGGCGCGCGATCAGCCGCGCGCGGCGGTCAGATCGAAGCTGATATCGACGGTCGCGCCCAGAGAGTCCGTGCCATCGCCGCCGATCCCGAAGTTGCGCCGATCCACGCTCAGCCCGCCACTGGCAGAGGCGGTGTCGCCGTCGATGCTCAGGTCGAACGGCATCTCGACAGGGACCGACTGATCCTTGATCGTCAGCGTGCCGCGCGCCAGTTTGCCGGTCTCAGTGGTCAGGATATCGGCCTGGAAGGTGGCTGTGGGGAAGTTTTCGGCGTTGAAATACTCCTTGCCCATGGCCTGATCGGTGACCGATCCCAAGGTGAGCGATCCGATGGATATGGTCACCGTCACGTCACCATGCCGCCCGTTCGCATCGGGCTGCTCGGCATAGCTGATCTCGGCGGTCCAGTCGGCAAAGCTTCCGGTGACCTGACTGCCCATCTGCGTGATGTCGATGTTCAATGTGCCTTGCTGAACCTGCCATTCGCTGTCGACGGCGGCCAGAGTGGCCATGCCCGCGGCACCCGCCCCCTTGGAGAACCAGCCCAAGGCACCGGCACCGCCCAGAACCGCCGCCCAGACCGCAAGAGCCGTCACGAAGGGCAGGAGATGCCCGGGTTGCCTGGCGGTGGGATGCGCGGGGTTCAGGCCGGGCAGCATCCGGCGCAAGGTGGCATCGCCATCGATCACGTGATGCTTGAGCGCGCCCGCCACATGCAGCGTGATCGCGCCGACCAGCACCCATTGAAGCACGAAATGCACAACGCCCGAAATCTCGGCCAGATGCGGGTCTTGCGGCACGAAGGGCAGGGTTTGCCCAAAAGGCCACCAGATCGGCGCAAAGCCCGTGGTGGCGGCGTGATGCACCCAGCCCGACAAGGGCACCAGCACCAGCGAGCCGTAAAGCAGCCAGTGCACGGTTTCGGCCAACCACGCCTCGGCGCGCTTGTCACCATTCAGAAGGCCCGGCTTGGGCTGGCTGATGGCCCACCCGATACGCGCCAGCGCCACGAAGAACACGGCAAGACCGAGGGTCTTGTGGGCCGAGAAAAGCGTGGTGGCCAGCCGCACGGTCGCCTCGGATGCGGAGGCATCGGGATTGCGTATCTGATAGGCCAGATCATTGGCGATCAACCCCAATGGAATGACGGCAAGGATCAGGAGCGCAGTGAGCCAGTGGAAGGTCTTGGTCACGCTGCCATAGGTCGTGCTGGAGTTGCTGGTGGGCATCACTTGGCTCCTGTCGGTTGCGTCTGCAGGCCAATCTAGCCGGGCTTTGGACAGGAACAATGCCCGCCTGCGCACAGGCGACGTGCGCGGGTGTTGGTCGTTGCCTCCGGGCGCGAGGCGCGCTATCCGGGGGGCGCAAGATCAGGGAGGCAGACGATCAGATGAGCCGAGCATTCGTATTCCCCGGACAAGGGGCGCAGACCATCGGGATGGGCAAGGCCCTGGCCGAGACTTATCCTGCCGCGCGGGCGGTTTTCGACGAGGTGGATGAGGCGCTTGGGGAAAAGCTGAGCGCGCTGGTCTGGGAGGGCGCGCAGGATGACCTCACGCTGACGCAGAATGCCCAGCCTGCGCTGATGGCCACGTCGCTTGCCGCGATGCGCGCGCTCGAGGCCGAAGGCATCACGATCGATGCCGCCGCGATGGTGGCGGGCCACTCGCTTGGGGAATATTCGGCGCTGGCGGCGGCGGGGGCGTTGAGCGTGGCCGATTGCGCGCGGCTGCTGCGCATCCGGGGCGAGGCGATGCAGAAGGCCGTGCCGGTGGGTGTGGGCGCGATGGCCGCGATCCTTGGGCTCGATCTGGAGGCGGTGCGCGCCTTGGCGGCGGATGCGGCCGAAGGCGAGGTCTGCGAGGCGGCGAATGACAACGATCCCGGTCAGGTGGTCGTCTCGGGGCAGTGCGGGGCGGTGGAGCGCGCAGTCGCGATGGCCAAGGACCGTGGCGCAAAGCGCGCCATGCTGTTGCCGGTCAGCGCGCCGTTTCATTGCGCGCTGATGCAGCCTGCAGCCGATGCGATGGCCGAGGCGCTGAGTGCCGTGGCGATCAGCGCGCCGCGGGTGCCGCTGGTGGCCAATGTGGTGGCCGAGCAGGTAAGCGATCCGGACCGCATCCGCGCGCTTCTGGTGGAGCAGGTGACAGGTGCGGTGCGCTGGCGCGAGTCGGTGCTCTATATGGCCACCCAGGGCGTGACCGAGACATGGGAGATCGGCGCGGGCAAGGCGCTGTCGGGCATGGTGCGCCGGATCGACCGTGACATCGAGACCCGCGCGGTGGGCACGCCCGAAGATGTCGCGGCGGCGGTCGCGGCGATGAACGGCTGAGCCCGGGCGCGAAAAATTGCATTTTTCAGTCCGGATTTGCAGTGACAAATCCGGCACCAGACCAGAAGGAAGCACGAGAATGTTTGATCTGACAGGGAAATCCGCTCTGATCACCGGCGCATCGGGCGGCATCGGTGGCGCGATCGCAAGGGCGCTGCACGGAGCCGGAGCAACCGTCGGGTTGAGCGGTACGCGCACCGAACCGCTCGAGGCGCTGGCGGCCGATTTGGGCGCGCGCGCGCACGTCCTGCCCTGCAACCTCGGTGACGCAGAGGCGGTCGAGGCGCTGCCCAAGCAGGCGATCGAGGCAATGGGATCGGTCGATATCCTCGTGAACAATGCAGGCATCACCCGGGATCAGATTTTCATGCGCATGTCCGACGAGGAATGGTCGCAAGTGCTGGATGTGAACCTGACCTCGGCGATGCGGCTGTGCCGTGGCGTGATGCGTCCGATGATGAAGGCCCGGTGGGGGCGGATCATCAATATCAGTTCGATCGTGGGCGCCACGGGCAATCCCGGACAGGCGAATTACGCGGCCTCGAAGGCCGGGCTGGTCGGCATGACCAAATCCATCGCCTATGAGGTCGCAAGCCGGGGCATCACCGCCAATGCGGTGGCGCCGGGCTTCATCGGGACGGCCATGACCGACAAGCTGACCGACGACCAGAAGGACAAGATCAACGCCCAGATTCCGATGGCGCGGATGGGCAGCGCCGAAGAGATCGCGGCGGCGGTCTTGTATCTGGCAAGCGCCGAGGCGGGCTATGTCACGGGCACCACGCTGCATGTCAATGGCGGCATGGCGATGCTCTGACGCCCGGGCTGTGCGCGGGAATCAATTCGGCTGGCTGCACGTCAGGGGCAACGTGGCGGATAAATGCCGTTCTCGCCCGAAGCTTGGATGCGACCCGCGAGGCCAGCGGCGCGTCCCGTCGGAGACTGTGACAAACGGTGTTTTCGGTTTTCGTTCAGAGGATTAGGGCCCGGATGCGGCGTCGATGCAACGCCGACCGGACAGAGGGGCGTTCCGGCGGCGAGGCATTTGCGAAAGGATTTGCCAATGGCGCGGCATATGCTATAGGCGGCGCAGACTGGCCGGGTGACCCCGGACCAGACGCTCGGCTGCCCGCGTGGACGGGTTCGAAAAATCGCCCGGCAAGGGGCATCACCAAGCCGCCTCCCGGCTGGGGCAGGGGCAAAAAGCGGGTTCAGCGACCCGAAAGAAGATGAGGATTAAGACATGAGCGATATCGCAGACCGCGTGAAGAAAATCGTAGTCGAGCATCTCGGCGTGGAAGAAGACAAGGTGGCCGAGAACGCGTCGTTCATCGACGATCTGGGTGCTGACAGCCTTGACACGGTCGAGCTTGTCATGGCGTTCGAAGAGGAATTCGGCATCGAGATCCCGGATGACGCCGCAGAGACCATCCAGACCTTCGGCGATGCGGTCAAGTTCATCAGCGACGCCTCTTAAGCCGACCTACATTGCCTGACGGCAAAAGGCCCCTGCGCAAGCGCGGGGGCCTTTTTCATGTGCGGCTCCGGAACATCGTTGGCACATCTCGGACCAATGCGCGGCCCAGCAAGCAAGCGGCAGCGTTCCTGTCTCCGCGAGGGCAAGGCATCGGCAATCTTGCGTCCATGGGCAGGCCGGGCTTGCAGTGCTCTTGCCCCTTGGGGGCAAGGCGGGTTAAGAGCAACCGAAGAAAACACGTGGAAAGGGCAGCATGATGCGTCGTGTGGTTGTCACCGGGCTGGGATTGGTCACGCCTTTGGCCTCGGGCGTCGAGGAAACATGGAAACGCCTGCTGGCCGGACAGTCGGGCGCGGGCACGATCACGCGGTTCGATCCGGTGAACGTGGCGACGAAATATGCCTGCGAGGTGCCGCTTGGCGATGGCAGCGACGGCACGTTCAATGCTGACGATCACATGGCCCCCAAAGAGCGCCGCAAGGTGGATGATTTCATCCTTTACGGGATGGCGGCGGCGGATATGGCGGTCAAGGATTCGGGCTGGACGCCTGAGGACGAAGAGGGCCAGCTGCGCACGGGCGTGATGATCGGATCGGGGATCGGCGGGCTGCGCTCGATCGAGGAGACGACGCTCATCATCCGCGACAAGGGCGTGCGGCGGGTGTCTCCGTTCTTCATTCCCGGCGCGCTGATCAACCTGATCAGCGGTCAGGTCAGCATTCGATATGGCTTCAAGGGACCGAACCATTCGGTCGTCACTGCCTGTTCGACGGGCGCGCATGCGATTGGCGATGCCTCGCGGCTGATCCAGTTCGGCGATGCCGATGTGATGGTCGCGGGCGGGGCCGAGGCTGCGATCTGCGAGATCGGGATCGCAGGTTTCAACGCCTGCAAGGCGCTCAGCACCAAATGGGCGGACAACCCGAAGGCGGCAAGCCGGCCCTATGACGAGGACCGGGACGGGTTTGTCATGGGCGAGGGCGCGGGCGTCGTGGTGCTGGAGGAATACGAGCACGCATTGGCGCGCGGCGCCAAGATCTATGCCGAGATCCTGGGCTATGGTCTGTCGGGGGATGCCTATCACATCACCGCCCCGTCCGAGGATGGCGATGGCGGGTTCCGGGCCATGCAGGCGGCGCTGAAACATGCCGGCGTGACGCCGGATCAGGTGGATTACGTCAATGCCCACGGCACCAGCACGATGGCTGACCCGATCGAGCTGAAGGCGGTGGAGCGACTGCTGGGGGATGCGGCGAGCACGGCGACGATGAGTTCGACGAAATCCTCGACCGGGCACCTGCTGGGGGCGGCTGGGGCGATCGAGGCGATCTTCTCGATCCTGGCGGTGCGCGATGATGTGGCGCCGCCGACGATCAACCTGGACAACCCGGCGGTGGAGACGGTGCTTGATCTTGCGCCGAACGCGAAACGGGAGCGGAAAATCGATGTCGCGATCTCGAACAGCTTTGGATTCGGGGGCACGAATGCCTGTCTGTGTCTTGGGAAACCGCGCTGATGTGGCGGCATATTGCCTCTAACTTCCTGACTTTCCTTGTTGTTCTGGTTTTCCTTGTAGGTGGTGTGATCCTGTGGGGCCAATCGGAATACACCGCGCAAGGCCCGTTGGATGAACCGATCTGCCTGAGGGTGGAGCGGGGCAGCAACATGCGGGCGGTGTCGCGCGAGCTGGAGCAGGAAGGGGCGATTTCCAACGGTACGATTTTCCGGGTCGGCGTGGATTATGCCAACAAGAACAGTCTGTTGAAGGCTGGTAGCTGGCTCATTCCGGAAAGCGCAAGCATGTCGGAGATCTCCGACATCATCACCCGCGGAGGGGCGAGCACCTGCGGGACCGAGGTGGTCTATCGAATCGGTGTGACCGATGCCGAGATCGAAGTGCGCGAACTGGACCCGGCCACAAACCGCTATGTCGAGAAGGCCGCCTTTGTCCCCGGCGAGGGCGACGTACCGGAAGCTTTTGAAACCGTTCGGGAAAAAGCCGACACGCGGTACCGGATCGCGGTGGCCGAGGGGGTCACGAGCTGGCAGGTGATGCAAGGTTTGGCGGCGGTGGACGTGCTGGAGGGAGAGGTTAACGAGATCCCGCCCGAAGGCAGTCTTGCGCCCGACAGTTACGAGGTACGGGACGGCGACACACGCGCCAGCGTGGTCGAAAGAATGCGTCAGGCTCAGGATGTTATCCTTGCCCAAGCCTGGGAGGAGCGGCAGGAGGGGCTGCCGCTGGACAGCCCGTTCGAGGCGTTAATCCTTGCGTCGATCATCGAGAAGGAAACCGGCGTCGCCGAAGAGCGCGGGCAGGTGGCCAGCGTGTTCGTCAATCGCCTGAACCGGGGCATGCGGTTGCAGACCGATCCGACGGTGATTTACGGCATCACCGAGGGTCAGGGCGTGCTGGGCCGGGGGCTGCGGCGAAGTGAGCTTCGGGCCGAAACCCCTTGGAATACTTACGTAATTGACGGGCTTCCGCCCACGCCGATCGCCAATCCGGGGCGCGCGAGCATCGAGGCGGCGGTCAATCCGCTGAGCAACGATTACATCTTTTTCGTGGCCGATGGCACGGGTGGACATGCCTTTGCGATCACGCTGGACGAGCATAACCGAAACGTCGCCCGCTGGCGCGAGATCGAGGCGCAGCGCGCCACGGACTGAGGTCGTACGATCCGTACGAAACCTACACGCGTTTGGGACCAAACTTGGCTGTTGGCCCGCAATTTGTGTCCATCTCGTACACAAATGCGGGCTGACAGGCGCTTGAGACGTCTGATGGTCCGATCCTGAGACAGGCAAGCCGTGACCCGCAGGCGCCAGCGTCGGGCGCGGCGAAGCGCACGGCGACACCACCCTCAAAAAGCATATCAGGAAACACACCGCCCGGAGCACCGCGCGGTGCCTTCAGGCTGTCTTAACGCCTGTCGTCCAGCCTGATTGCAGCCGGAAGGGCGGTCTGTGCCCGTCCTGACGACCCGGAGGGGCGGACAAGAACACGGCACATGAGGCATGAGCATACATGGTTTTGATCACCCAGGACGACCGTCCCACGGGATTGACGACGTCTATCGACTCTTTGGAACGGCAATTGGCGGACATGCAGGTGGGGTTGCTGAAACTCTACGACCGGATTCAAGACGGCGATCTTGAGAACTTGAAAAACGCGAACCGGGCCACGGCGGAAATCCGGCAATGGCTGAAGATCGCGATTGAAGCGGAGGTACATCTTGAAAAACGCAGAAAACACGAAAAGGGCATCGTCAACGACTACGCGCTCGACCTTTCCGAAGCACGGGTTGCGGTTTGCGGCCGGCTGGATCGTCTCAGAAGGGCAAGATGCCCAGGACGCGTTTATCGACAGTCTCGCTGAGGGGGAGCTGATGGCGCTGCCCTTCCTGTTCGAGTTCTGGGCGCTGGAGCATCAGGTGCCGCCCGAGGGGGATTGGCGCAACTGGGTGATCCTTGGCGGGCGGGGCGCGGGCAAGACGCGGGCCGGTGCGGAATGGGTGCGCGCGCAGGTCGAGGGCGCGCGACCGCTGAGCGAGGGCCTGTGCCGGCGCATGGCGCTGGTAGGCGAGACGATAGACCAGGTGCGCGAGGTGATGATTTTCGGCGAAAGCGGGATCATGGCTTGTTCGCCGCCCGACCGCAGGCCCGATTGGCAGGCGACGCGCAAGCGGCTGGTCTGGCCCAATGGGGCCGTGGCGCAGGCGTTTTCGGCGCATGAGCCCGAGGCGCTGCGCGGTCCGCAATTCGACGGGGCCTGGGTGGATGAGATGGCCAAGTGGAAAAAGGCGCGCGATACGTGGGACATGCTGCAATTCGGGCTGCGGCTGGGGGATCATCCGCAGGTCTGCATCACCACGACGCCGCGCAATGTGGGGGTGCTGAAGGACTTGCTGGAGCAAAAGAGCACCGTGGTCACCAGCGCCCCGACCGAGGCCAACCGGGCGTTTCTGGCGCAATCCTTCCTTGAGGAGGTGCGCGCGCGCTATGCGGGGACACGGCTCGGGCGTCAGGAATTGGACGGCGTGCTGCTGTCTGAGGCCGAGGGCGCGCTGTGGACCAACAGCGGGATCGAGGCCTGCCGGGTCGACAATCTGCCGGAACTGGATCGGATCGTGGTGGCCATTGATCCGCCGGTGACCGGGCGGGCGGGATCGGATGAATGCGGGATCGTGGTGGCGGGGGCCGTGACACGCGGCCCGGTGCAGGATTGGCGGGCCTATGTGCTGGCGGATTGCTCGGTGGGGGCGGCAAGGCCGCTCAGCTGGGCCAATGCGGCGATTTCCGCGATGGAACACTGGGGGGCGGACCGGCTGGTGGCCGAGGTCAACCAGGGTGGGGACATGGTGGCGCAGGTGATCCGGCAGGTGGACCCGCTGGTGCCGGTCAAATCGGTGCATGCCCGGCGCGGCAAGGTGACGAGGGCCGAGCCTGTGGCCGCACTCTATGAGCAGGGGCGGGTGCATCATCTGCGGGGGTTGGGCACGCTGGAGGACCAGATGTGCGCGATGACGGCGCGCGGCTTCGAGGGCAAGGGCAGCCCCGACCGGGTGGATGCGCTGGTCTGGGCGTTGACCGAGTTGATGATCGAGCCGGCGGCGCATTGGCGGCGGCCGCAGGTGCGCGCGGTCTGATTTACTTTTGTTAAACCTTTCGCGGTCTGATGGCCCGCATGTGATGCGACAGGTCGGCGGGCCGAGCCAAGGAGATGAGCCGAGATGATACTGGATTTCTTCCGACAGGGGAGTGCTGCGGCGCAGGAGGCCGGCGCGCCCGAGCGCAAGGCAAGTGCGGCGGGGCGGGTTGCGGCCTGGCAGGGCATGGGCCTGGGCCTGGGCCTGGGCACGGGTCTGGGCCGGGTGGTCTGGAGCCCGAGGGACAGTGCCACGCTGACACGCACGGGCTTTGCCGGGAACCCGGTTGGGTTTCGCTGTGTCAAGATGCTGGCCGAGGCGGCGGCGTCGTTGCCACTGGTGGTGGAGACGGGAGAGGCGCGCTTTGCCGAGCATCCGTTGATCGACCTGATCGCGCGGCCCAACCCGGCGCAGGGGCGCGCGGCGCTGCTGGAGGCGCTTTACGGGCAATTGCTGCTGACGGGCAATGCCTATCTCGAGGCGGTGGGGGGCGAGGCCGGTGGCGTGCCGGGGGAGCTGCATGTGCTGCGCTCGGACCGGATGAGCGTCCTTCCCGGCGCGGATGGCTGGCCTGTGGGGTATGAATATGCCGTGGGCGGGCGCAAGCACCGGTTTGGGGCCGAGGCGATCTGTCATCTGAAGTCGTTCCATCCGCAGGATGACCATTACGGGCTGTCGGCCTTGCAGGCGGCGGCACAGGCGGTGGATGTTCATAATGCGGCCAGCCGGTGGTCGAAGGCATTGTTGGACAATGCGGCACGGCCCTCGGGGGCGATCGTCTATCGCGGGGCCGAGGGGCAGGGCGCGCTGAGTGCGGATCAGTATGACCGGCTGGTGTCGGAGATGGAGACGCATCATCAGGGGGCGCGCAATGCGGGCCGGCCCATGCTGCTGGAGGGGGGGCTGGACTGGAAGCCGATGGGGTTCAGCCCGTCGGACATGGAGTTCCAGCAGACCAAGGAGGCCGCGGCGCGCGAGATCGCTTTGGCCTTCGGGGTGCCGCCGATGCTCTTGGGGATACCGGGGGATGCGACCTATGCCAATTACCAGGAGGCGCATCGCGCGTTCTACAGGCTGAGCGTGCTGCCGATGGTGTCGCGGGTGGCGGCGGGGGTCGGCCATTGGCTGGCGGGGTTCACCGGCGAGCGGCTCGAGCTGCGTCCCGATCTGGACCAGGTGCCGGCGCTGGGTGCGGAACGCGATGCGCAATGGGCGCGGATCGCGGGGGCGGCGTTTCTGACCGAGGCGGAAAAGCGCCGGATGCTGGGGCTGCCTGCGCGGGAAACGGACGATGGGTGATCCCTATCTTCCGGAGCGCTACGGGTTCGAGGCGTTCGACTGTGCGCCGGCGCTGAGGCTGGAGGCGCATGAGAGGGTGGCCAAGCTGCAGCATGATGCGCTGCTGCACCGGCTGGAGAAGATCGAGGGCGCGCTGGAGCGGCTGGAGAAGCGGTTGTGGCTGGCGGTTTACGGCGTGGTGGGCGCGATCCTTGCGCAGGCGTTCCATCCGCTGCTGGCGGCGCTGCCATGAGGGGCGAGGCAATGATGGGTGAGCGAAGGATGAGTGACATGCAGGGCGACAGTGGGCTGGAACACAAGTTTTGCCGGGTGGGCGAGGGCTTGAGCGTGACCGAGGGCACGCGGATCGAGGGGTATGCGAGCCTGTTCGGGGATCCCGACAGGGGCGGTGACGTGGTGGCGCCGGGCGCCTTCGCGGCCTCGTTGCAGCGCATGGCGCGCGAGGGCCGGCGGGTGCGGATGCTCTGGCAGCATGACCCGGCCCAGCCGATCGGTGTCTGGGAGGAGGCGCGCGAGGATGCGCGCGGCTTGTGGGTGAAGGGCCGTCTGCTGGACGGTGTCACCCGAGCGCGCGAGGCCGGGGCGCTGATCGAGGCGGGGGCGCTGGATGGTCTGTCCATCGGCTACCGCACGCTGCGCGCGGTCAAGACGGACAAGGGCCACAGGCTTTTGACGGAACTGGAGCTGTGGGAGGTGTCGCTGGTGACCTTCCCGATGCTGCCCAGTGCAAGGGTGGGGGCCAAGGGGGAGACCCCGCAAGACGACCCTGCCTTGCGTGACGTGGCGGCGATCTTCGAGGTCGCCCGCCAGGAGCTGGCGCGCCGGGACGACTGACGCGCCGAGGATCACCTCAAACAGACGGGATCAAGCGATGAGCAAGACCGAGGCGAAGGCTCGGACCGGGGGAGATGTGTCTCCGGTGGCCGAGGTGAAATCCGCCGTGGCGGGATTCATGACCGAGTTCATGGGCTTTCGGGCCGATATTCTGGAACGTTTCAAACAGCAGGACGACAAGATGACGAAGATGGAACGAAAATCACTGGCGCAGGCGCGCCCCATTCTGTCCGCCAGCGCCGAGAGCGCCGCGCCGCATGTGAAGGCGTTCGACGCCTATCTGCGCACTGGCGATGATGACGGGCTGCGCGGTCTGGAGCTGGACAGCAAGGCGATGTCGAGTGCGGTGGCGGGCGATGGCGGCTATCTGGTGGATCCGCAGACGGCAGAGACGATCCGCTCGACGCTGGCCTCGACCGCGTCGATCCGGGCGATCGCCAATGTGGTGCAGGTGGAGGCCACGTCCTTTGATGTGCTGATCGACCACACCGATGTGGGCCATGGCTGGGCCACCGAGAGCGGCGCCACCGCAGAGACCGGCACGCCCGCCATCGACCGGATCACCATTCCGCTGCACGAGTTGAGCGCCTTGCCGAAAGCCAGCCAGCGGCTGCTGGATGACAGCGCCTTCGACATCGAGGCCTGGCTGGCGGGGCGCATCGCCGACAAGTTCGCCCGCGCCGAGGCGGCGGCCTTTGTCGCCGGTGACGGGATCGATAAGCCCAAGGGCTTTCTGACCCATCCCGATGTGGACAATGATGTTTGGGTCTGGGGCAATCTGGGTTATGTGCCCACAGGGGCCGAGGGCGCCTTTGCGGGGGCCGAGGCGCTGATTGATCTGGTCTATGCGCTGGGCGCGCAATACCGCGCCAATGCGGTGTTCGTGATGAATTCGAAAACCGCAGGAACGGTGCGCAAGCTCAAGGACAATGACGGGCGGTTCCTGTGGTCCGATGGGCTGGCCGCCGGAGAGCCTGCACGGCTTCTGGGGTACCCGGTTCTGATTGCCGAGGACATGCCGGATGTCGCGGCAGGCGAGACGGCCATCGCCTTTGGCGATTTCGCCGCCGGTTACACCGTGGCCGAGCGCCCGGATCTGCGGGTGCTGCGCGATCCGTTCAGCGCCAAGCCGCATGTCCTGTTCTATGCCACCAAGCGCGTGGGCGGGGATGTGAGCGATTTCGCCGCGATCAAGCTGCTGAAATTCGCCGTCTCGTAAGGGATGCGCGGATGGGGGGCGGGCCGGGCGAATGCCGGCCTGCCTCCGGGGCGTGCGCCGGAGTCCCCGAAGGTGTTGTCCGGCTGATCCCCCCTCCGGGCGGGCAAAGGGGCGGCGCGCGCCTGAACGACGGGAGGGGGCCGGGATTTGTGGAGAAGGTCCATGATGTTGATTGAAGAAACCGGGGTGTCTCGGGATGCGTTGCCGCTGGCCGAGTTCAAGGCGCATCTGCGGCTGGGAACCGGATTTGCCGAAGAGGGTCTTCAGGAGCCTGTGCTGGAAAGCTTCCTGCGCGCGGCCATCGCCGCGATCGAGGCGCGGACCGGCAAGGTGTTGATCCGGCGGGTGTTTCACTGGACCCACTCCGAGTGGCGCGCGCCCAATGGCCAGCCGATGCCGGTGGCGCCGGTGACGGCTGTCACGTCGCTGACCTTGCACAGCCGGGATGGGGATCAAGAGGGGATCGGGCCTGCGTTTTACCGGCTTGAGGTCGATGCGCATCGCCCGGTCCTGCGCCCGCAAGGCGCGATGCTGCCGGCGATCCCGCGCGGCGGCACGGCGGAGATCGTCTTTGAGGCGGGGTTTTCCGACAACTGGGGCGGGTTGCCGGCGGATCTGGCGCAGGCGGTGCTGCTGTTGGCTGCGCATTACTATGAATATCGCGACGAGACCGCGCTGGGCGGGGGCTGCATGCCTTTCGGGGTGTCGAGCCTGATCGAGCGCTATCGCACCGTGCGGCTGTTTCACGGAAGTGCGGGATGATGGGGCGGGTGCATCTGAACCGGCAGCTGGTGCTGGAGGCGCCCGAGCGCGTGGCGGATGGCGCAGGCGGGTTTACCGAGGCTTGGACGGGCCTTGGCACGCTCTGGGCCGAGCTGGTGGCGCGGACGGGTCGCGAGCGCAGCGGCGAGAGCGCGCCGGTTTCGGCCACGGGATACCGGATCACGGTCCGGGCGGCGCCCGAGGGGGCCGCGATGCGGCCCCGGCCCGGCCAGAGGTTTCGAGAGGGCACACGGGTGTTTCGCATCGAGGCGGTGGCCGAGCGCGATGCGGGTGCGCGGTTCCTGGTCTGCTTTGCCGAGGAAGAGGTGGCGCTATGAGCTATGCGGTGGCGGCGGCTTTGCAGGAGGCGGTGTATCAGCGGCTGGTGGGCGATGCGGCGCTGGCGGCGCTGGTGGGCGGGGCGATTTATGACACGCTGCCCGCGGGCAGCTTGCCCGAGACCTATGTGACGCTTGGACCCGAAGAGGTGCGCGCGCGCAGCGATGCGAGCGGCGGCGGTGCATGGCATCGGCTGACGGTGTCGGTGGTCACCTCGGCGGCGGGATTTCACGCGGCAAAGCAGGTGGCGGCGGCGGTGGATGATGCGCTGGCGCAGGGGGGTCTGAGCCTGAGCCGGGGGCGTCTGGCGGGGCTGCATTTTTACCGCGCACGGGCACAGAGGGAAGGGACGGGCGCGCAGAGGCGGATCGACCTGAGTTTTCGGGCGCGGGTGGAAGACACGGTTTAACCCCTTGATTTCATGGAGAGAGTGAAATGGCGGTACAGAATGGCAAGGACCTGTTGGTGAAGATCGACCTGACGGGGGATGGCAATTTTCAGACGGTGGCGGGGCTGCGCGCGACGCGGGTGAGTTTCAACGCCGAGAGCGTGGATGTCACCAGCTTGGAGTCGGGCGGCGGCTGGCGCGAGTTGCTGGGCGGTGCGGGTGTGAAATCTGCGGCGATCAGCGGCTCGGGGATTTTCCGCGATGCGGCCAGCGACGCGCGCGCACGGCAGATCTTCTTTGACGGGGAGGTGCCGGATTTCCAGGTGGTGATCCCGGATTTCGGCACGGTCGAGGGGCCGTTTCAGGTGACGGCGATCGAATATGCCGGGACGCATGACGGCGAGGCGACCTATGAGATGGCGCTGGCCTCGGCGGGGCAGCTGACCTTCACGGCGGCGTAGGCGCGATGGCGAACCCCTGGGCGGGCGAGGTGGCGCTGGTGATCGACGGGCGGCGGCATGTGCTGAAGCTGACGCTGGGGGCGCTGGCGGAGCTGGAGCCGGAGTTGGAGAGCGGCTCGCTTGTCGATCTGGTGGCGCGCTTCGAGGGGGGCGCGCTGTCGAGCCGCGATGTGCTGCGGCTGATCGTGGCGGGGCTGCGCGGCGGGGGCTGGCGCGGCGATGCGGGTGATCTGCTGAGTGCCGAGATCGAGGGCGGGCCTTTGGGGGCGGCGAAGGCGGCGGCGGCCCTGCTGGCGCGGGCCTTCATGGCACCCGAGGCCGGGCCATGAGCGGGGCGCGGGTGAACTGGCCTGCGCTGATGCGCGCGGGGCTGCGGGGGCTGGGCCTGCGCCCGGCGGACTTCTGGGCGCTGACGCCTGCCGAGCTGGAGCTGATGCTGGGCCGGGGGGGCGTCGTGGTGCCGCTGGCGCGGGCGCGGCTTGAGGCGTTGCTGGAGGCCTATCCCGACGGGGTGGGCCGTGACGGGGTGGGCCCTGCCGGGGCGGATAGAGAGCGAAAGGAGACGGGACATGGACAGCATGGATGATCTTGATGCCCAGCTCGAGGCGCTGGATGACAGCCTTGGGCAGGCGACCGGGATGGCGGCGGCGTTCAACGCCGAGCTTGCCCGGGTGAGGGCGGGATTTGCAGGCGCCGGGCAGGATGCCGCGACCCTGGAGCGTGGCATTAGCCGGGGGCTGAGCCAGGCCATAAAGGGCGCCGTGGTGGAGGGCGACAGCCTGGCGCAATCGCTCGACAAGATGGCGAACACGATGATCACCACGGCGTTCAACGCGGCGGTGAAGCCGGTGAGCGATCACGTCGGCGGGCTGCTGGCGGAGGGCGTCAGCGGGCTTTTGGGAGGGCTCTTGCCCTTCGCCAAGGGCGGCAGTTTCGCGCAAGGCCGGGTGCAGCCCTTTGCCAGCGGCGGCATCGTGAGCGGGCCGGTGGCCTTTCCGATGCGCGGCGGTACCGGGCTGATGGGCGAGGCCGGCCCCGAGGCGATCATGCCGCTGGCGCGCGGGCCTGACGGCAAGCTGGGGGTGCAGGCGCGCGGCGGAAGCGGCGTCGGAGGCGGGCGCGCGGTGCATGTGGTGATGAACATCTCGACGCCCGATGCGGAGGGCTTTCGCCGCTCGCAGGGGCAGATCGCCGCCGAACTGGGCCGGGTGATCGGCCGCGGCGGGCGCAATCGGTAATCATGGGGGACGAGGATCATGGGATTTCACGAGATACGCTTTCCCGCCAGCCTGAGCTTCGGGTCGGTCGGTGGGCCAGAGCGGCTGACGGATGTGGTCACGCTGGCCAATGGGTTCGAGGAGCGCAACACGCCCTGGCGCCATTCGCGCCGCCGCTATGATGCGGGCGTGGCGATGCGCGGGCTGGAGGATCTGGAGCGGCTGATCGCCTTTTTCGAGGCGCGGCAGGGGCGCATCCACGGGTTTCGCTGGAAGGATTGGAGCGATTACAAGTCCGGCGCCGCGAAGGCGGAGCCTGATTTCGGGGATCAGGTGATCGGCTATGGTGACGATGTGACGGCGCAGATCGCGTTGAGCAAGACCTATCGCTCGGGCGAGCAGAGCTACCTTCGGCCCATCACCAAGCCCGTCAAGGGCAGTGTCCGGATCGGGCTGGATGGCGATGTGCAGCAGGAGGGCATCCATTTCGAGGTGGACAGCACCACGGGGCTGGTCACCTTCGAGCATCCGCCCAATGCCGGGGTGGAGATCACCGCGGGCTACGAGTTCGACGTGCCGGTGCGTTTCGATACGGACAGTATCCAGATCAGCCTGGCCAGTTTTCAGGCCGGTGAGGTGCCAAGCGTGCCGGTGGTGGAGTTGCGGCTGTGAGCGGGCTGGATGCAGGGCTGAAGGCGCATCTTGAGACCGGGGTGACCACCACCTGCCGGGCCTGGGCGCTGAGCCGGCGCGACGGTGTGGTGATGGGCTTTACCGATCATGACGCGCCGCTGAGTTTCGAGGGGGTCACCTTTCGCGCCGATACCGGGATGAGCGCGCTGGCGCTGCAGCAAAGCACGGGGCTGTCGGTGGACAATACCGAGGCGCTTGGCGCGCTGAGCGATGCGGCGATCCGCGAAGAGGATATCGAGGCGGGCCGCTATGACGGGGCCGAGGTGCGCGCCTGGCTGGTCAACTGGGCCGATGTCGCGCAGCGCCATCTGCAGTTTCGCGGCACGATCGGAGAGCTGCGCCGCGCGGGCGGCGCGTTTCAGGCCGAGCTGCGCGGATTGACCGATCTGCTGAATGTGCCGATGGGGCGTGTCTATCAGACGCCGTGCAGCGCGGTGCTGGGGGATGCGGCCTGTGGGCTTGATCTTACGGCGGGCTGGACCGTGGAGACGGTGCTGGCTGAGGGCGACGACCGCCGGGTGCTGCGTTGCGAGGGGCTTGAGGGGCAGGCGCCGGGCTGGTTCCGTCATGGCGTGGTGAAGATGACGGGCGGGCAGGCCCAGGGGCTGAGCGGGCTTATCAAGGAAGACCGGCTGGAGGGCGGTCTGAGGGTGATCGAGCTGTGGCATCCGCTGCGCGCGGCGGTGGCGACGGGAGACGCGCTGCGACTGACGGCGGGCTGTGACAAGCGGTCGGACACCTGCCGGGTGAAGTTCGCGAACCTGATCAATTTTCAGGGCTTCCCGGATATTCCGGGAGATGACTGGTCGATCAGCGATCCGATGCGGGCGGGGAGCCTGAACGGCGGGAGCAGGCGCGCATGAGCGGCGCGCGCGAGGATGTCGTGGGCGCCGCACGCGGCTGGATCGGCACGCCCTACCGGCATCAGGCAAGCTGCCGGGGCGCGGGGGCCGATTGCCTTGGGCTGATCCGGGGTGTGTGGCGCGAGGTGCTGGGGCCGGAGCCCGAGTGCCCGCCAGCCTATAGCATGGACTGGTCCGAGCCTGCGCGCGACGAGGCGCTGTGGCGCGCGGCGCTGAGGCATTTGCGACAAAAGCCGCTGACGGATGCGGCGGCGGGCGATGTGCTGTTGTTTCGGATGCGCGACGATGCGGTGGCCAAGCATCTGGGCATTGCCGGCGAGGCTGGTGCGCAGGCGAGTTTCATACATGCGTATTCGGGTCACGCGGTGCTGGAAAGCCCGCTGACGCCGCCGTGGGAGCGGCGGATCGTGGCCCGTTTCGCCTTTCCTCTGGAGGTCTAGGACATGGCGACGATACTTCTTTCCGCGGCGGGTGCTGCGATCGGCGGCTCGGTCGGCGGCTCGGTTCTGGGGCTGTCGATGGCGGCGGTGGGCCGGTTCGCAGGCGCGGTCATCGGGCGCTCGATCGACCAGCGGCTGATGGGGCAGGGATCCGAGACGGTCGAGACCGGCCGGGTCAAGCGGCTGCGGCTGACGGGGGCGGGCGAGGGCGATGCCATCGCGCAGGTCTATGGCCGGATGCGGGTGTCGGGTCAGGTGATCTGGGCCACGGAATTTCTTGAGACGGTGTCCTATCAGCTTGCCGGAGGCGGTGGCGGTGGCGGCGGCAAGGGGGCAAGGCGCAGCGCGCCGCAGTCGTTCCAGCGCGTGCACAGCTATTCGGTGAGCCTTGCGATTGCGCTGTGCGAGGGCGAGATCAGCCATGTGGGCCGGGTCTGGGCGGATGGGCAGGAGATCGGGCGCGATAGCCTGAACATGCGGGTCTACCGGGGCACGAAGGACCAGCGGCCCGATCCCAAGATCGAGGCGGTCGAGGGCGCAGGGCGGGTGCCGGCCTATCGCGGCACGGCCTATGTGGTGATCGAGGGGCTGGCGCTGGAGCGGTTCGGCAACCGGGTGCCGCAATTCAGCTTCGAGGTATGCCGTCCCGCGCAGCCGGGCAGCCCCGGTCACGAGCTTGATCCGCCGTATGCGATGCGCGGTGTGGCGATCCTGCCGGGCAGCGGGGAGTATACGCTGGCGATGCAGCCGGTGGAGATGAACTACGGACCGGGATCGGGGCGGCTCATCAATGTCAACTCGCCCTCGGGAAAGGCAGATTTCGCCACCTCGCTGGATGACTTGCAGGGCGAGTTGCCCGCCTGCCGGACGGCGTTACTGATCGTGAGCTGGTTCGGGGACGATCTGCGCTGCGGGGTCTGCAGGATCCGGCCCAAGGTGGAGCAGGTGCAGTTCGATGCACGAGGGATGCGGTGGATGGCGGGTGGGGCGACGCGCGCCACGGCGCAGCGGGTGGCGCTGGATGGCGCGGGGCGGCCTGTTTACGGCGGCACGCCTGCGGATGCGGCGGTGATTCAGGCGATCCAGGGGATGAAAGCGCGGGGCCTGGACGTGATGTATTACCCGTTCATCCTGATGGATCAGATGCCGGGCAATGGCCGACCCGATCCCTATAGCGATGCGCCCGATCAGCCGGTTCTGCCGTGGCGGGGAAGGATCACCAGTTCGGAGGCGCCGGGGCGGCCCGGAAGCCCGGATGGGACCGCCGCAGCCGAGACCGAGACCGAGGTCGCGGCGTTTTTCGGCACGGCAAGTGCGGCGGATTTCCTGCGCGCGCCTGAGGTGCAGGAGGCACCGCGGGTGCCGCGCCTGAGCACCGAGAGCCTCGATTTTGGGCCGGAAACGCTGATATACGGGCCGGTGGAAGAGCCGCCTTCGAGCCCGGTGCATTACAGCGGGCCGGATGAATGGGGATATCGGCGGTTCATCCTGCATCAGGCGGCGCTGTGCCGGGCGGCGGGGGGCGTTGAGAGCTTCTGCATCGGGTCGGAAATGCGCGGGCTGACGCAGATCCAAGGGGCCGCGAACTGCTTTCCGGCGGTGGCGCAGTTGATCGCGCTGGCGGCAGAGGTGCGCATCTTGCTCGGCCCGCATGTCAAGATCAGCTATGCCGCCGACTGGTCGGAATATTTCGGCTATCAGCCGGGCAATGGCGACCGGTTCTTTCACCTCGATCCGCTCTGGTCCGATCCCAACATCGATTTCATCGGCATCGACAATTACATGCCGCTGAGCGACTGGCGCGAGGGGCATGACCATCTGGACGCGGGCGCGTGGGACACGATCTATGATCTGGACTATCTCATGGCCAATGTCGCAGGCGGCGAGGGGTATGATTGGTATTATGCCTCGGATGCGGCGCGCGCGGCGCAGATCCGCACCCCGATCACCGATGAGGACCATGGCGAGCCGTGGGTCTGGCGCTACAAGGATATCCGCAACTGGTGGGAGAACACCCATCACGAGCGGGTCGGCGGCGTGCGATCGGGGCTTCCCACGGGATGGGTGCCGCGCTCCAAGCCGATCCGCTTCACGGAATATGGCTGTGCGGCGCTGGACCGCGCGACCAACCAGCCCAACACGTTTCTCGATCAGAAATCCTCGGAGTCGCGGTTGCCTTATCATTCCGACGGACGACGCGACGATCTGATCCAGATGCAATATCTTAGGGCGATGGCCGGATACTGGACCGATCCGGCCAACAATCCCGTATCGCCTGTCTATGAGGGGGCGATGGTGGATTGGGATCACGCCTGTGCCTGGGCGTGGGATGCGCGGCCGTTTCCGTTCTTTCCCAACAATGGCGCGCTGTGGAGCGATGGCGCCAATTACACGCGGGGTCATTGGCTGAACGGGCGGATGTCGGCGCGGCGGCTGGCCTCGGTGGTGGATGAGGTGACGGCGCGCGCCG
Organism: Roseobacter sp. AzwK-3b; assembly: GCF_000170875.1. NCBI lineage: Bacteria > Pseudomonadati > Pseudomonadota > Alphaproteobacteria > Rhodobacterales > Roseobacteraceae > Roseobacter > Roseobacter sp. AzwK-3b. The sequence goes on along the minus strand of NZ_ABCR01000003.1, from coordinate 136,883 downwards.
GTCTGAGGCATGGCGACACCGACGGGCTGCACGGGCATGTGCGCGGCTATCTGGTGGACGAGGTGGGCGAGGGGCGCGGCACCCTGCAACCGCTGATGCTGCGCTATGGGTTCGATGCGATCGAGCGCGATGGACGGCTTTTGTTCCGGCTGCGTGAGGGACGGGCCGATCATCGGCTGGAGCCGGAGCGGCTGGTGCGCGATCCCGAGATGGACGGGGTGCTGGAGCAGACCCGCGCCAGCGAGGTCGAATTGGCCGGGCGGGTGCGGCTGCGCTTTGTCGAGGCCGATGCGGATTACGACGTGATCGCCGAGGAGGCGATCTTGCCGGACGAGGCAAGCCGCGGGGTGTCGAGCTCGGAGATGGCGCTGTCGATGACGCGCGGGGAGGGGCGTCAGACGGTGGAACGCTGGCTGTCGGATGCGCGCATGGCCACCGATACGCTGCGCCTTGCGCTGCCACCGTCGCGGCTTGAGGCCGGCGCGGGGGATGTGATCGTCCTGCCCGAGATGGGAGGCGACGGGTATTTCCGGATCGACCGGGTCGAGCAGATCGGGCTGGCGCAACGGATCGACGCGGTGCGGATCGTGCCTGAAACCAGCCCTGTGCCCGATTTCGAGACCGACGGCCCGCGCGCGCGCAGCTTTGTGGCGGCGGCGTCGGTCACGCCGTTTTTCCTCGATCTGCCGCTGATGAGCGGGGACGAGGTGCCGCATGCGCCGCATCTTGCGGTGACGGCGGAGCCATGGCCCGGTGCTGCCGCGCTTTATGCGGCGGATGCGGATGCGGATTATGCGCTGAACACGCTTCTGGAGGCCCGCACGCCCGTGGGCATGACCGCGTCACCGCTGGCACCCGCGCCCATGGGCCGGATCGACCGGGGCGAGGGGCTGGTCGTCAGGATGCTGAGCGGCGGGCTGCAAAGCGTGGATGATCCCGCATTTCTCGGGGGGGCCAATCTATGCGCCATCGGAGCCGGGAAGCCGGATGGCTGGGAGCTGTTCCAGTTCCGCGATGCGGAGTTGATCGGCGAGGACACCTATGTTCTGCGCCACCGGCTGCGCGGGCAATTGGGCACCGAAGGGGCGATGGCCGCCCCCTGGCCCGTGGGCGCCTTTGTGGTGCGGCTGGATGGCAGCGCGCGGCAGATCACCCTTCCCGAGGCCAAGCGCGGTCTTGCGCGCTTCTACCGGATCGGACCAGCCGAGCGCGCGATCGACGATCCCGCGTATCGCGGGGCGCGGATTGCCTTTGACGGCCTGGGGCTGCGGCCCTTGTCGCCGGTGCATCTGCGGCTTGAGGGGCAGGCCGGGCAGGATCGGCGGCTGACCTGGATCCGGCGCACGCGGATCGGCGGGGACAGGTGGGACGGCCCCGAGGTGCCCCTTGGCGAAGAGGTGGAACGCTATGTCGTGAAGGTTCTGCAGGGGGATGCCGTGCGGCGCCAAGAGACGGTGGCGGTACCGGAATGGACCTATGACGCAACCGCGCAGGCGCAGGATGGGATCACGGGCGCGTTCGAGTTGCAGGTGGCGCAGGTCTCGGGGTTGTTCGGGGAAGGCGCGGTGGCGCGGCTTGTTGTGGCCGGGGAATGATGGCGGGTTCGCCGGATCGCGGATACCGGTGTCATTTCGTTTTGTGATTGCGGTCATGACAGCTTTGCGTTTTGCCAAACGCGCCTATCTGGTATACTCGAGCCGAAAACAGGAGCCTGACTATGGTGAAAACCCGCGCGAAACTGGCCGAGCTGGACCCTGTCTGGGGCCGCATCCGGGCCGAAGCACAGGAAGCGATCGATCACGAGCCGTTGCTGGGCGGGGTGATTCATTCGTCGATCCTGCATCACAAGACGCTTGAATCGGCGCTGGCCTACCGGATTTCGCTCAAGCTTGCCTCGAGCGAGATGCCCGAGCAGATTTTGCGCGAGATTTGCGACGCCGCCTATGCGGGTGACAGATCGCTGTCGGTGGCCGCACGCGCCGATATCGTGGCGGTGCATGATCGTGACCCGGCCTGTGATCGGTTCATCCAGCCGATGCTGTTTTTCAAGGGGTTTCAGGCCATTCAAGCCTATCGCGTGTCGCATTGGCTGTGGGTGGAAGGGCGCCGGGACATGGCGCGGTTCTTCCAGATGCGGGCCTCGGAGGTGTTCGGGGTGGATGTGCACCCGGCGGCCCGTCTGGGCAAGGGGATCATGATCGACCACGCGCATTCCATCGTGATCGGCGAGACGGCGACGGTGGGCGACAATGTGTCGATGCTGCATTCGGTGACGCTTGGCGGGACCGGCAAGGAAGAGGAAGACCGCCATCCCAAGATCGGGGACGGCGTTTTGATCGGGGCGGGCGCCAAGGTTCTGGGCAATATCCGGGTCGGCAATTGCTCACGGATCGCGGCGGGTTCCGTCGTGCTACAGGAGGTGCCGCCTTGCAAGACCGTGGCGGGCGTGCCGGCCAAGATCGTGGGCGAGGCGGGCTGCGATCAGCCGTCGGTCAGCATGGATCAGTTGCTGGGCACCAAAGGGTCCGAGTGACGGGCGATCCCCGAACGCAAACTTAACGCAAAACATGAAAAACCCCGGACAAGCTATTGCTTATCCGGGGTTTTTGATGGGTTGGGTTCTGCTTATGCCAGCATGACCAGCGGGTTTTCGAGATTGTCCACGATATGCTGGAGGAGCTCGGCGCCCAGTGCCCCGTCGATCACCCGGTGATCCACGCTGAGTGTCACCGACATGACCGTGGCCACCGAAAGCTCGCCATCCTTGCCGACGACGGGTTTCTTGATGCCCGCGCCGACCGCAAGGATCGCACCATGCGGCGGGTTGATGACGGCGTCGAAATTCTCGATGCCGAACATCCCCAGATTGGAGATCGCGAAGGTGCCGCCCTGATATTCCTCGGGCGAGAGCTTGCGGTCACGGGCGCGCTTGGCCAGATCCTTCATCTCGGCGGAGAGAGCCGACAGGGATTTCGCCTCGGCGTCCTTGAGAACCGGCGTGAACAGCCCGCCTTCGATGGCGACGGCGACGGCCACATCCGAGGGTGCGAGTTTCAGAACGCGCTCTCCGGCCCAGACGGCGTTGGCATCCGGCACGGCCTGCAGCGCCAGGGCACAGGCCTTGATGATGAAATCATTGACGCTGAGTTTGACGCCGCGCTCTTCGAGCTGTGCGTTCAACTCGCCCCGGAACTTCAGCAGCGCATCCAGACGGATGTCGCGACGCAGGTAGAAATGCGGGACGGTCTGCTTGGCCTCGGTCAGGCGGGCGGCGATCGTCTTGCGCATCCCGTCGAGCTTGACCTCGGTATAGGCGCGATCCTTGTACATGGCGGCGACCGCATCGGCCGAGGGGCCTGTGGGTGCCACCGGAGCGGCCTGCTTTGCGGCTGGGGCGGCGGCAGGCGCATCAGCCGCAGCGGCTGTGCCGGCCTTGGCGCCTTGGACATCTGCCTTGACGATGCGACCATGCGGGCCGGAGCCCTTGATCTGCGCAAGATCCACACCCTTGTCGGCAGCGATCCGGCGGGCGAGGGGCGAGGCGAAGATCCGGTTGCCACTGTCGTCTTGCGGCGCGGCTGGTGCCTTGGTGTCGGAGGCTTTCGCAGTGGGCGCGTCTTTGCCCGAGCCTTCGCCGCCGGTTTTGGCGGGTGCTTCGGAAGCGGCGGCCTTGACGTCACCACCCGTATCGCCCGAGGTGCTGTCGATGTCATCGGCGCTTTCGCCCTCGTCCAGCAGCACGGCGATGGGGGTATTGACCTTGACGCCTTCGGTGCCTTCGGCGATCAGGATCTTGCCGATGGTGCCATCATCCACGGCTTCGAATTCCATGGTGGCCTTGTCGGTTTCAATTTCGGCCAGCAGGTCGCCGGAGCTGACCTCGTCGCCTTCCTTGACCAGCCATTTCGCCAGCGTGCCCTCTTCCATCGTGGGGGACAGGGCGGGCATGAGTATTTCGGTTGGCATCGCTCTTGTCTCCTTAACGGTAGGTGACCGTGCGCACGGCCTCGATCACCTCGGCGGTGGAGGTCAGCGCCAGTTTTTCGAGATTGGCGGCATAGGGCATCGGCACGTCCTTGCCGGTGCAGTTGATGACCGGCGCATCCAGATAGTCGAACGCCCGTTCCATCAGCGTGGCCGAGATGTGGTTGCCGATCGATGCCACGGGCCAGCCTTCTTCGACGGTCACGCAGCGGTTGGTCTTCATGACCGAGGCGATGACGGTGTCGTAATCCAGCGGGCGCAGCGTGCGCAGGTCGATCACCTCGGCGCTGATGCCATCCTCGGCCAGTTTCTCGGCGGCTTCGATGGCATAGGTCATGCCGATCCCGAAGCTGACGATGGTGACATCGGTGCCTTCGCGCCAGATGCGCGCCTTGCCGAAGGGGATCGTGAAATCGTCCATCACCGGAACCTCGAAGCTCTTGCCGTAGAGGATCTCGTTTTCAAGGAACACGACCGGGTTGGGATCGCGGATCGCGGATTTCAGCAGGCCCTTGGCGTCGGAGGCCGAATAGGGCTGCACCACCTTGAGGCCCGGAATATGGGCATACCATGCCGCGTAATCCTGACTGTGCTGTGCGCCCACGCGCGCCGCCGCCCCGTTGGGGCCACGGAACACCATCGGGCACCCCATCTGACCGCCCGACATATAAAGCGTCTTGGCGGCGGAGTTGATGATCTGGTCGATGGCCTGCATGCCGAAATTCCAGGTCATGAACTCCACGACCGGGCGCAGGCCGCCAAAGGCCGCGCCGACCCCGATCCCGGCAAAGCCATGTTCGGTGATCGGCGTGTCGATCACGCGTTTGGAGCCGAATTCATCCAGCAGCCCTTGGGTAATCTTGTAGGCGCCTTCGTATTCCGCGACTTCCTCGCCCATGATGAACACGGTGGGATCGGCGCGCATCTCTTCGGCCAGCGCCGTGTTGATCGCCTCGCGCACGGTCTGTTTGCGGGTCTCGGTGCCTTCGGGCCAATCGGGCGAGCGATCCAGCTGCGGGGCGTCGGGGGCCTTGGCCTTGGCCGGTGCGGCCTGGCTGGGGGCGTCGGTGTCGCTTGTGGCCTGCGGGGCAGGGGAGGCGGCGGCACTCTCGATGTCATCGGCACTTTCACCGTCTTCCAGAAGCACGGCGATCGGGGTGTTGACCTTCACGCCCTCGGTGCCTTCGGCAATGAGGATCTTGCCGATGGTGCCTTCGTCCACCGCTTCGAATTCCATCGTGGCCTTGTCGGTCTCGATCTCTGCGATGATGTCGCCGCTCGACACCTCGTCGCCTTCCTTGACCAGCCATTTGGCCAGCGTGCCTTCTTCCATCGTGGGGGAGAGGGCGGGCATGAGAATTTCTGTCGCCATGGTCGTCACTCCTCCTCAGGCGTTCTGCGGGGCGACATCGGCATAGATGTCGGTCCAGAGTTCTGCGGGATCGGGTTCGGGGCTGTCCTTCGAGAATTCGGCCGCCTCGTTCACGATGGCCTTGATCTCCTTGTCGATCGCCTTGAGATCGTCTTCGGTCGCGTGCTTGCCCGACAAAAGCAGGTCGCGCACATGTTCGATGGCGTCCTTTTCCTCGCGCATTTTCTGGACTTCCTCGCGGGTGCGATACTTGGCCGGATCCGACATCGAATGGCCGCGATAGCGGTATGTCTTGATCTCGAGGATATAGGGCCCCTTGCCGGAGCGGCAGTGCGCCACGGCCTTTTGGCCCGCATCGCGCACGGCCAGAACATCCATCCCGTCCACCGCCTCGCCGGGAATGCCGAAGGCGGCGCCGCGCGTGTAGATATCGGGGCTTGAGGTCGAGCGTTTCTGCGACGTGCCCATGGCGTATTGGTTGTTCTCGATCACGAAGATCACCGGCAATTGCCACAGGGCCGCCATGTTGAAGGTCTCGTAGACCTGGCCCTGGTTGGCCGCGCCGTCGCCGAAATAGGTATAGGTCACCCGATCATTGCCGAGATACTTGTCGGCAAAGGCCAGCCCCGCGCCAAGCGGCACATTGGCACCGACGATGCCATGCCCGCCATAGAAATGCTTTTCCTTCGAGAACATATGCATCGAGCCGCCCTTGCCGCGCGAATACCCGCCCTCGCGGCCGGTAAGTTCGGCCATCACACCCTTGGGATCCATCCCGCAGGCCAGCATGTGGCCGTGGTCGCGATAGGTGGTGATGCGCTTGTCGCCCTCTTCGGCGGTGGCCTCGAGCCCGACGACAACGGCTTCCTGACCGATATAGAGATGGCAGAACCCGCCGATCAGGCCCATGCCATAAAGCTGGCCCGCCTTTTCCTCGAATCGCCGGATCAGAAGCATGTCGCGGTAATATTGTTTCAGCTCATCGGCGGAAACATTTGGTTTTGCTTGGGTTTTTCTGGCAGACATGCCGCATCTCCCCTTTGCGGATGGTAATAGTTTAGCGTTAAACTATTTATATCCCAAGCGGGGCCGCAGTGATAGGGCAAATTTTGCAGGGCGGTTGGGCGGCGATGCGCGGCCCCCGGCCTTCAGCGAATGACGATCTCGTCGGGGCGCAGCAGGCCCAGCACATCGCGGGCCTGTTGATCCAGCAGGTCGGTATCCAGAAAATCGTCCGACAGCCGCAGGGTCAGGTTTTCCATCCGCGCCACCTGCACCGACAGATCCTTCAGCTGTGCGCGCAGCGCGTCGGTTTCGGCATCGATCTCGGCGCGGCGGAAAAGACCGTAATCCCCCTGCACCGCGGCAAAGGTGAAATAGGCGCCCAAGCCGAAGGCGATCAATGAGTAAATGAAAAGCCCCATCTGGGGTCGTATGCGCTGTGACATGGATGCCGTTGCTCTGCCTCTTGTGCCGCCTCTGACGGGCGGTCTGCAGCTACCATGCCACAAGTGATTCGCTTTGTGAATCCCCTTTCCACGTTGTGCCTGCTGCGTCATACACTCATCTTTAAGGAGAGCCGCCATGCCCAACCTGCCGCCCACCGCTCATCTGCCCGGCCATGAGGTCACCAACCAGCCCGAACCGCGGGGGGATCTGGCGCTCTGGGGGGATGACCCGGCGCTGCAGGCCCATGCCGCTGCCGCAGGCGCGCAGCTTGGCGCGCTCGAAAGCTATGCTGCCACCATCGGCACCGCCGAGATGCAGGAAGCCGGCATTCAGGCCAACCGGCATCCCCCCGAACTTCTGGCCTTCGATGCCGGTGGCCGGCGTCTGGACGAGGTGCGGTATCACCCCGATTATCACCGGTTGCTCGAGACCGGGCTGAGCGCAGGCTACGCCGCCATCCCCTGGGAAGGAGGGGCGGGCGGTCATGCCACCCATGCCGCGATGGTCTATCTCACGACGCAGATCGAACCCGGTGTGTGCTGCCCGATGACCATGACCTATGCCGCCGTGCCCGCGCTCAAGGCTGATGCCGATCTCTTCGCGGCCTGGGTGCCCAAGCTGATTGCGCGGGCCTATGACGGTGCGGTGCGGCCGATGGCGCGCAAACCGGGTCTGACCATGGGGATGGCAATGACCGAGAAACAGGGCGGATCGGATCTGCGCGCCACGGTCACCCGGGCCGTGCCCGATGGCGATGCCCACCGGCTGACAGGGCATAAATGGTTCTGCTCGGCGCCGATGTCGGACGGGTTTCTGACGCTGGCGCAGGCGCCGGGCGGGCTGACCTGTTTCGTGGTGCCGCGCTGGCTCGACCATGGGCGCAACGCGATCCGTCTGCAGCGGCTCAAGGACAAGCTGGGCAACAGGGCCAATGCCTCTGCCGAGATCGAGTATGACGGCGCGCTGGCCTATCGCCTTGGTCCCGAGGGCGAGGGCATCCGCACCATCATCGAAATGGTCCATCACGCAAGGCTCGATACAGCCATGGCGCCCGCCGGGCTGATGCGCGCGGCGCTTGATCGCGCGGCCCATTGGGCGCGCCATCGCAGCGCTTTTGACGCGCGACTGATCGATCAGCCGCTGATGCGCGCGGTGCTGGCCGATCTGGCGCTTGATTGGGAGGGAACACTCGCCCTTGGCCTGCGCGTCGCCCGCGCCTTCGACAGCCCGTCCGAGCCCGAGCGCGCCTTTGCCCGTCTTGCGGTGGCGCTGGCAAAATATCTCGGCAACAAGCTCTGCCCCGGCCTCGTCTACGAGGCGATGGAGGCGATCGGCGGCGCGGGCTATGTCGAAGACAGCGGCCTGCCGCTTTTCTATCGCGAAGCCCCGCTCAACGGGATCTGGGAAGGATCGGGCAATGTCATCTGCCTCGATATCCTGCGCACCCTGCGTCGCGCGCCGCTCGCCGGTGAGGTCCTGAGCGCCGAGCTTGGCGCAGTCAGCGGGCAATACCGCCGCTACGATGCAGCCCTGCGTGCACATATGGACCGTTTTCCCAAATTGCCCGACCCGCGCGAGGCGCGTTGGTATGCCGAAAGCCTCGGCTCCCTGCTCACCGCCTCGGTGCTGATGCAGAATGCCCCGCCCGCCATCGCCGAAGCCTATATCGCCACGCGCCTTTCGGGCGCGCGCGGTCGCACGGCAGGCACCATCGGGGCGGTCGACGAGGCGGCGATCCTGGCCCGCCTCGGCGGCCTGACCTGCTGAACCTGACCGGCTGAACACCGCGCCCCCGCCTGCTTTCATCGTTCCCCAAATACTCCCGCCGGAGGCATCCGCCCGCGCCGTTCCGCGCCCCTCCGGATCCACCGCGCATCCGACGCCCGCCTGATCCTTGCGCGGCTTTGACCTCCGCCTGCCGGAAAGCGAAAAATCCTGTCGCAAACCAATAGGACTTTTGCATCGTCGCGACCAATGATGTCGGGAACCGGCGGCACAAAAGCCCTGCGCCACGTCAGGGTCAGGCCAGAACAGTCAAGGGACCGAAAATGAAAACCCATGCACAGGCCGTCGTGATCGGCGGGGGCGTCATCGGATGCTCTATTCTCTACCATCTGACCAAGCTGGGCTGGAGCGATGTCGTCCTTCTGGAGCGCGACGAGCTGACCAGTGGCTCGACCTGGCACGCCGCCGCCAATATCCATGGCCTGCATGACAGCGCGAATATCTCTCGGCTGCAGCATTACACGATGAACCTCTACAAGGAGCTGGAGACCGAAACAGGCCAGTCCTGCGGTGTGTTCCAGCCCGGCAGCCTCTATCTGGCGCAGACCGAAGCACGCGAGCATCAGCTGCGCCTGCAGGCCGCCAAGGCGCAGCTTTACGGGATGAACTTCTCCGAGATCACCCGCGACGAGGCCGAGGAAAAGCATCCCCTGGTCAATTTCGACGGGATCCGCTGCATCATGTGGGAACCCGATGGCGGCAATGTGGACCCTTCGGGCGTGACCAACGCCTATGCCATGGGCGCGCGCCAGCGCGGTGCGGAGATCAACCGCTTCACGCCCGTGACAGCGACCCGGCAAAAGCCCGACGGCACATGGATTGTCGAGACGCCGAAGGGCAATATCGAAACCCAATGGGTGATCAATGCCGCCGGTCTATGGGGGCGTGAAGTGGCCAGGCTTGCGGGCATCGAGGTGCCGCTTCAACCCACCGAGCACCAGTATTTCGTGACCGAAACCATCCCCGAGATCGACGCGATGGACCGCCGCCTGCCCTCGGTCGCGGATCGTGACGGAGAATATTACCTGCGCCAGGAGGGCAAGGGCCTGCTGATCGGTGCCTATGAGCGTGACATGAAATTCTGGGCCGAGGACGGCACGCCGCTCGATTTCGCGCATGATCTTTTCCCCGACGATCTGGAACGGATCATGGAAAACGTGATGCGCGCCATGGACCGGGTGCCCGTCGCCGCCGAGGCCGGGGTCAAGCGGGTCATCAATGGCCCGATGATCTGGTCTCCCGACAGCAACGTGATCCTTGGTCCGGTGCCGGAACTGAAGAACTATTTCATGTGCGGTGGCATCATCCCCGGTTTCAGTCAGTCGGCGGGCATGGGGCTGATGGTGGCCCAGTGGATCATCGAAGGTGAGATGCAATACGACATGTTCCCATGGGACATCGCGCGCTTTGGCCTCTGGGCCAATGACCGCAAATTCATCATGGCCAAGGTCGAGGATGTCTATGCCCACCGTTTCGCCATCCACTATCCAAACGAGGAACGCGCGGCGGGCCGCCCGCTGCGGACGCGGCCGGTTTACCAGATGCAAAAGGACATGGGAGCGGTGTTCGGGTTGAACTATGGCTGGGAGCACCCCCAATGGTTCGCCGAGGCACCGGGGGCCAGCGACACCAACGGCTTCACCCGGCAGAACTGGTGGGAACCGGTGGGTGCGGAATGCCGGATGCTGCGCGACCGTGCGGGCATCATCGACATCTCGAACTTCGCCAAATACCGGGTCAAGGGACCGGGCGCCGAGGATTGGCTGAACGCCGTCTTCGCCAACCGGATGCCGAAATCCGTGGGCCGGTCGTGTCTCACGCCGCTGATTTCGGTGCGCGGCGGGATCGCGGGTGACGCCACCGTGACGCGCACCGCCGAGGACGAGTTTTGGGTCGTGTCCTCGGGCATGGCCGAGCGCTATCACAAACGGTTCTTCGACATGGTGCCGCTGCCCGAAGGGACCACGTTCGAAAGCATGACCGAGGCGATGTGCGGCTTCAACGTGGCCGGGCCGAAATCGCGCGAATTGTTGCAACGTTTGACCAACGCGTCGCTCGCGACCGAGGATTTCCCGTTCATGCGGTCACAGCGCATCGAGTTGGGCGGGGTCGATTGCCTGGCGCTGCGTGTCAGTTTCACCGGCGATCTGGGCTGGGAGCTGCATTGCGCCGCGCAGGATCAGGCGCAGCTTTACGCCGCACTTCTCGAGGCGGGCAAGGCTTTGGGTGCAGGGCCTGTAGGCGCGCGCGCACTGATGTCGATGCGCGTCGAAAAGGGCTATGGCTCGTGGTCGCGCGAATACAGCCCCGAATACTGGCCGCAAGAGGTGGGGCTGGCGGGGCTGTGCAAGATGGACAAGGACTTCCTGCACAAATCCACGCTCGAGACGGTGCTGGCCAAGACCCCGCGCGAGGATCTCGTTCTGATCCATATCGACGAGGCGGATGTGACCGCGTCGAATGCCGATGCTACGGGCGGCGAGCCGATCTTCTGTCGGGGCAAACCGGTGGGGCGGGTCACCTCGGGGACCTATGGCTATACCGTCGGCATGAGCCTTGCGCTCGGCTATGTCCGCCACGGTCAGGCCGCCCCCGGCGATGAGGTCGAGGTCATGGTGCTGGGTCGAGCGCACAAGGGCCGGATCCTGCATGAGCCGCCCTTCGATCCCAAGGGTGAAAAACTCCGGGCGTGATGCGCTTGGGGCAAGCGCCGGGGGGCCAGCCCCCCGGACCCCCGGGGATATTTTCGGCCAGAAGAAACCGGGCGCGCGGCAGGGGGGAGATCGGTTCAGTGCACCGACGTGATACCGACGTTATACCGCAGCGTTTTTTTGCGTGTTTTCAAGGCGGTGCAGGCGGCGCTCAGATCTTGCGTATTTTCAGCCGGGTGATCCGGTTGTCGGCCTTGGCGACCACCTCGAAGCGGAAGCCGTGGAAGTTGAACACCTGGTTCACCTCGGGGATCATCTGGGCTTCGTGGATGACCAGACCGGCGATGGTGTTGGCCTCGTCGTCGGGCAGGTTCCAGTCGGTGGCGCGGTTGAGATCGCGGATCGTCATGGCGCCGTCCACAAGGAACTGATTGTCCTCGCTTTTCCGGATCGGATGTTCGGCGTCCGGGTCGAATTCATCGGTGATCTCGCCGACGATTTCCTCGAGGATGTCCTCGAGGGTGATGAGCCCTTCGAGGGTGCCGTATTCGTCCACCACCAGCGCGAAATGGCTGCGCATCCGCAGGAACTGGCGCATCTGGTCGTCCAGGGTCGTGGTTTCGGGCACGAAATAGGGCTTCATCGCCACGTCAATTATATTAAATGATTTCAACGTGTTGCGAGAACCGTCGCCGCCCATGACGAGCTTGTGCATGGCACGCAGCAGGTCCTTGGCATGGACCACGCCGATGATGTTGTCGGGATCATCGCGGTATACCGGCAGGCGCGTGTGGTTGGATTGCAGGCATTGTTCGAGGATCGCTTCGGGATCGTCCTCGGCATTGATCATCTCGATCTGGCTGCGGTGGCGCATGATCTCTTCGACGGCCCGTTCGCCCAGATCCAGCGCGCCGAGGATCCGGTCGCGGTCCTCTTTCTCGACGATGCCTTCGGAATGGCCAAGATAGAGCGCGCCGGCGATTTCCTCGCGCACGGCAAGGATGTGGCTGTCGGGATCGGCGTTGACGCCGAAGACCCGCAGCACCCCGCGCACCAGCCAGCGCACGGCGCCCACCACGGGCGAGAAGACCTTGACCACCACCTGAATGACCGGCGCTACCTTTGAGGCCGCAGCTTCGGCATTGGTGATGGCATAGGTCTTGGGCAGCACTTCGGCGAAGATCAGTACCAGCAGGGTCATCACCAGCGTGGCCAGGGCCACGCCGGATTCGCCCAAGAGCCGCGTGAACATGGCAGTGGCCAGCGAGGTGGCGAGGATGTTGACAAGGTTGTTGCCCAAAAGGACCGAGCCGATCAGCCGCTCGTTGTCTTCGGTGATGGTGAGCGCGCGGGCCGCGCCTTTTTCGCCCTTGTCGGCGCGGGCGCGCAGCTTGCCGCGCGAGGCGGCGGTGAGCGCGGTCTCGCTGCCCGAGAAGAAGCCGGACATGACCAGAAGCAGCAGGATGGAGGCCGAGGTGATCCAGAACGCGGCATCAAGTGTTGGTGAAGTTGGTTCCATACGGTACGGGGTCCCTTTATTCATTAGGGTTATGGGGCCGGGTTGCGCGGCAATCAAGGGATGAATGGCGATGAATGAATGCGATCTGGGGCAGTTGGACGGGCCGGTGCTGATCTTTGGCGGTCCCTATTCGAACCTGCAGGCCACCCAGGCGCTGCTGGAGAGGGCCGTCTCCCAAGGCGTCGCGGGCGAGCGGATCATCTGCACGGGCGATGTCGTGGCCTATTGCGCCGATGCCGCGGGCACGGTCGCCGCGATCCGCGAGGCGGGCTGCACAGTGGTGGCGGGGAATTGCGAAATCCAGTTGGCGGCGGGCGAGATGGATTGCGGTTGCGGCTTTGCGCCGGGCAGCACCTGTGACCTTTTGTCGGCGGGCTGGTTTGCCCATGCCAGTGCCAGCCTTGACGCTGACGCGCGCGACTGGATGGCCGGCCTGCCGGATCTGGTGATCTTCACGCATCACGGGCGGCGCTGCGCGGTGATCCATGGCGGGGTCGCGGATGTGGCGCGGTTTTTGTGGCCGACTTCGCCCGAGGCCGATTTCGCGGAGGAAATCGCCCAGATCGAAGCGGTGCATGGACCGATCGACATGGTGTTGGCCGGGCATTGCGGCCTGCCGTTCATGCGCCGTATCGGCCATGTCGACTGGGTCAATGCCGGGGTGATCGGGATGCCCGCCAATGATGGCAGCCCCGAGACGCGCTTTGCCGTGCTGGAGGCGGGCGTGCCGCGGATCGAGCGGCTGAGCTACGATCACCAAGCCGCCGCGGAGGCGATGCGGCGCGCGGGTCTGACCCAAGGCTATCACCTGGCGCTTGGCAGCGGTTATTGGCCGTCTGAGGATGTGCTGCCGCCGGACTTGCGCCGCGAGGCCACCGCCAGCGGGTGATGCTCCTGAACAAGCTCGCGCAACCGCTCTTCCAGAACATGGGTATAGATCTCGGTGGTGGCGACATCGGCATGGCCCAAAAGCGTCTGGATCGCCCGCAGATCGGCGCCATTGGCCAGAAGATGCGTGGCAAAGGCATGGCGCAGCGTATGTGGAGTGACCTTGTCCGGTGAGACGCCCCCGGCCACTGCCAGTTCCTTGATCAGCATATAGAACCGGTGCCGCGTCAAATGGCCGATCTTTCCCGAGGACGGAAACAGGAACGGCGAGCCGGGCTTGCCTGCCTTGCGCGCCGCCGCGTCCGCGGCATCGCGCAGCTTCAGCCATTCCACCATGACATCACGCGCATCGGGGGACAGGGGCACCATGCGTTCCTTGCCGCCCTTGCCGCGGATCAGCAGCATCTGCGGATTGCCGCGCGCGGCCGCCACGGGCAGGGCGACCAGTTCGCTGACACGCATGCCGGTGGCATAAAGAAGCTCCATCAGGCAGGTATTGCGCACCCGGTCCGTGGCGCTGCGGCCATGCGTGCGCGCCGCACCCAGCAAAAGATCGACCTCTTTTTCGCTGAGCGTCTTGGGCAGTTTTCGCGAGCGCCCCGGCCCCTTGATGGTGATGGCGGGGTTGTCGTCCCGCAAGCGCTCTTCAAAGGCGAAGCGGTAGAGCTGCTTGATGGCCGACAAACGGCGCGCGCGGGTGGCGCGCGCGAGCCCTTGGGCGTCGCAATGCACCAGATAGGCTTCAACGCGGCTCTGGTCGGCCTGTTCTATGGTGTCGCCTTGGCTGGCCAGCCACGCATCGAAATCGCTCAGATCCCGGGCATAGGCCTGCAAGGTGTTCTGTGCCGCGCCGAGTTCCGCCGCCTGTGCCTCGAGAAAGGCGGATATCCAATGCCGCCCCTGCCTCATGCGCCGCTTTCGAGGATCAGAAGCTCGAGCGCGGCGCGGCGGGCGGTTTCCTCGAGCCCGAGGGCGCGCAAGGTGGACAAGGCCGAGGTGATATCGTCAAAGCCGCGCAGCCCGGCGCGATCAAGTTGAAGACCGGCCGACAGGATCGCCTGTCCCAGCTTGCCGCCCTCCAGCAAACTTGCGTGATCCGCCGAAACCGAACCGGCGGCGAAGGCCCGGCTGATGGCCTGCTTGAGCGCGGTATCGGCCAGATCGGCGGGCGGCATGCCACGGGCGAGGCCGGCAAGGAAGGTCTCGGTATCATCCAAAGGCCGGGCGGCGCTTGCGATGCTTTCATAACTCGACGAGAGCAGTCCGATCCGGAACGCCAGCGCTTGCGCGCGTGGCGGCAGTTCGATGCCCGCCAGAGCCGCGCCGTAAAGTTCGGCAAAGGCCACAGCCAGCCCCTGATCGCGCATCGCCTGCCAGGTGTCGGGCAGGATATCGGCGATCGGCCCGGGGTTTTCGCGGATCATCGCCTGATCGAAGGTCTGGATGATGCGGGCGCGGTCCCACACCCCTCCCGATGCCGCGGGCGCGCGTTCCGTGTAAAGACCCAGCAGGCGATTGGGTGGCAAGGCGCCGGTATGGGCCAGACGTTCGGCCGCTTCGAGACGGGCCTTGAGACCCGCGCTCGGGCGCAGATCGGCCGAGGCATAGGCACGCGGCAGGCCTTGGGTCGGCAAGGGCTGTCCCACCGCCTCGTAAAGCCGGAAAATCAGCGGTGTGATCCCCGAGGTCGGGGCCAGTGCAAGTCTGCCTTCGACCATCTCGGGGTCCAGAAATTGCGCCAGCAAACCCTCTTGCGTCGTCGACAGAAGGCCAAGCCCGACTGATGTTTCATAAATCAGCGCGGCGGTCTGCCAGTCTCCGGTCTGCGCGATGCAAAACACCCTTGCGCCGTAATCATTGGTCAGCGCAGGACGCTCGGCCAGCGCCGCGCAGGCCTCGGTTTCGGTGCCGGACAGAAGCGCGAGTTCCAGCCAGGTGTCGAACAGCGCGGGCGTGGCGGGACCGGCGCGTTCGATCAGCGCAAGAGCCGGGTCGGTTGCGCCATAGGTCTGAAGTGCCGCGACCCGCGCCTTGAGGAACAATCCGTCCGATCCGGCATCGCCGGGCGGCTCGGCCTCGGCCAGAAGCAGGGTGTAATAAAGCGCCTGAATGGCGGGCAGTGGCTCGGGCGAGAGGCGCTCGAGCAAGGCCACGATGGCGGCTTCGCTGCTGGCCTGCCACAGCGTGACCGGCAGACCGGTGACCGTTGCGGGCAAAAGCCCGACAGAATCCGACCGGGCCGCGTCAAGCGCCATGACCGACACGGTCGGCGTGTCGACGCCAGTGGCTTGTGGTGGAAGTCCAAGCGGTTCGACGCGCGGTCCCGCGACGCTGACTGATGCGGCACCGTCCAGCCAGTCTATGGCCGACAGCGGTTGCTGCGCGGCGGCGGCCGGAGCGATCAGAAAAGCGGCGATCAGCGCGTCAATCCGTCTCAAGTATGATGTCCTGGCGAATTTCCTCGGTCGGTGGGGAGAAATCCGCGCCGAAAAACGGCCCGACATATGCATAGCCCACAAGCGCGATGAACGCCAGAATGGCGAGGTAGAACAGCCATTTGATCAATCTCAGCATGTTGGGCCTGCCTGTTTGTGCCGGTATTTTTGCATGTTTATAACTGGCCTTTTGGGCAAGATCACGTCATTCAGTGGCAAAGCGCGAAATATTGCCAAGGGAGCGCAGAACGTGACAGCGCCGGAGCGGTGGAAGCTCAAGAAGACGGTCGTGCTTGTGGGCATGATGGGGGCCGGAAAAACCGCTGTGGGCAAGGCCTTGGCGGTGCGGCTTGCCGTGCCGTTCCTCGATTCCGATGCCGAGATCGAGCAGGCTGCCAACATGAGCATCGCGGAAATCTTCGCGCGCGATGGCGAGGCGTTTTTCCGCGACCGTGAAACGCAGGTCATCGACCGGTTGCTCGAGGGGGAACGGGGCATCCTGTCCACCGGGGGCGGGGCGTTTTTGTCCGAGCGCAACCGCAATCTGATTTCCCGCAAGGGCGTTTCGGTGTGGCTGAAGGCCGATCTGGCGCTGCTCTGGAGCCGAGTAAAACATAAGGATACCAGACCCTTGCTGCGCACAGCTGATCCTTATGGGACGCTACGGGACCTGTATGAAACACGGCTGCCCTTTTACCAGGAGGCCGATCTGACGGTGACGGCGCAGCCGGATTATTCTATCGACACGATGGCGGAGAAGGTGCTTGAGGCGCTGACGACGCGAGAGGATGTGCTGGAGGGTCTGACATGACGCAAATTGTCCACGTGCCACTGGATGACCGGGCCTATGACATCCATATCGGCCCCGGGCTGCTGGAGCGGTCGGGTGCGTTGATCGCGCCCTTGCTCAAACGCCCGCGCGTGGCCATCGTGGCGGATGCGCATGTGGCGGAACTGCATTTGGAAACGCTCTGCAAGGGATTGGAAAAGAACGGTATTTCTGTCTCGAGTATGACTCTACCACAAGGTGAGGCGACCAAGTCCTGGCCGCATTTCGAACGGGTCGTGGAGTGGCTTCTGGCCGAAAAGATCGAGCGGCAGGATATCGTCATCGCCTTTGGTGGCGGGGTGGTGGGCGATCTTGTGGGGTTCGCGGCAGCGGTGTTGCGGCGGGGGGTGCGGTTCGTGCAGGTGCCGACCAGCCTTCTGGCGCAGGTGGACAGTTCGGTGGGCGGCAAGACCGGGATCAACGCGCCGCAAGGCAAGAATCTGATCGGCGCGTTCCATCAACCGAACCTTGTTCTGGCCGATACGGGCATTCTGACCACCCTGACCAAGCGCGATTATCTGGCGGGTTACGGCGAGGTCGTCAAATACGGTCTTCTGGGAGATTATGATTTCTTTCAATGGCTTGAATCCCATGCTTCACGTGCCGCCGAGGGCGATATGGAGGCCCGGATCCACCTTGTAAAACGCTCGGTCGAGATGAAGGCCGAGATCGTCGTCAGAGACGAGACGGAACAGGGGGATCGGGCGCTTTTGAACTTGGGGCATACGTTTTGTCATGCGTTGGAGGCGGCGACGGGGTATTCGGACCGGCTGCTGCATGGCGAGGGTGTGGCGATCGGCTGCGGGTTGGCGTTCGAGCTGTCGGCGCGGATGGGGCTGTGTTCGCAGGAAGACCCAAGCCGCGTGCGCGCCCATCTGAAAGCCATGGGCATGAAGGCCGATCTATCTGATATCGCAGGGGAATTGCCCGATGCCGATGGGCTGCTGGAGCTGATGTCGCAGGACAAAAAAGTGGTCGATGGCAAGCTGACATTCGTCCTTGCGCGGGGTATCGGAGAGGCGTTCGTCACCTCGGATGTGGACCCGGCAGCGGTGCGCGACCTGCTGACCGAGGCCTTGCAGGACCGAAGCTGACCACGCCCGCGATTGTGTAGGGTTCGTACGATTTAAACGCCGTTCAGCACCAAACCCGGCCCGATCTGCCGAATTTGTGTCCATCCCGTACGCAATCCTGATTTCAGAGCCGCGTCATTCCAGACG
Organism: Roseobacter sp. AzwK-3b; assembly: GCF_000170875.1. Classification (NCBI taxonomy): domain Bacteria; kingdom Pseudomonadati; phylum Pseudomonadota; class Alphaproteobacteria; order Rhodobacterales; family Roseobacteraceae; genus Roseobacter; species Roseobacter sp. AzwK-3b. The sequence goes on along the minus strand of NZ_ABCR01000003.1, from coordinate 118,751 downwards.
CGACGGGGCCGTGCATCAGTGGAAGGGGTAGCACGGCGCCGCGACTTGCGCCCATGACCGGATCACCCGATTACGCTTTGTCGAGCCGCAGCGCCCATTCCTTGGAGCGCAACCGGGCCACGTAGCGCGCTGGCACATGGGCCTGCAGCTTGCCGTCCCGGATCACGCCGGGATAGCGGCAGATCGTGCGCGGGTCATCCCCGGTTGCCGCATGGATTTCCCAGACCACGTCAGACCCGTCGGGCAGGGCGCTGGTGAAGGTCAGGAACGGAGAGCCTTCGGCATAGCCGACATGGAAATCGTCGCGATGTGGGCCGTCGGGAAAGGCGACGCCGTCCATAAAGCCGAAGATCGAGTCGTGTTGCAGGAGATCGCGACGGGCGAAGGGCCAGACATATTGGCGCAGGAAAAACTGATCGGCGAAATGGGCGTTTTTCACAGGCTTGGCAAGAAACGCCTCGATCATCTGTGTCATGGATGGCAGGGCGCCTTTGACGACGCCCCAAAGACCGGCCAGCAGCAATTCGGTGTGGCTGCCGATGTCGCGCATGGCGTGGAAGGCGCGCTCGCTTGCGATCCAGTCGCGCACGGCGCCGGCCTCGCGCTGCGAGATCACGCTGTCGGCATCCCGAAATATCACCCGCCGGACATCCGGCGCGTCATAGGCCGCAAAGCGCCACATCGGGCCGGGCCAGTTTTTCATCTCGGGGGGGACGGCGATCACCTCGGCGCCGTTGTCCTGCAGCCGCGTCAGGATCGTATCGGGCACCGTGTCATCAACATAGAAGCGACAGAGCCAGCCGGGATAGATTTCGGGCTGGTCGATGCAGTTCAGCACCGCCGTTTCGCAGTATTTCGACGACCCGCCAAACAGCGAAAATGCGATCACGTCCTTGTCGGCGGTTGCAGGACAGGCAGACAGGGGCAGGGAGCACGGCTCTTGTTTGGCGATCAACTTGTCGCGCAGGATCAAGGCGCGACGCCCCGCCTGCGCCGCCTGTGGCCATTCGCGCAAGGCGCCATGGGCATGGGCCAGAGTGTCGAGGCTGCCGATATGGTTGGGGTCAAGGGACAGGGCGCGCGTCGCATAGGTGATCGCGTCGCGCCAAAGCTCGAGTTTGATGGCGGCAACGCCGGCATCCGCGAAGACAACGGGACGCTTCACACCTTGCGCGATCATGGAACGGGAGAGTGCCAGCGCCTTGTCGAAATGTCCTGCGCGGAAATGTTGCAGGAAAAGGGCGCCCTTTGCCTCGAGCTCTTTGGCGGACACCTTGGTTTTGGTCTTTTTCCTGGGCCGTGCCATGGCTGTACTGATACCCTTTGAGCAACACGCCCATACGATTTACATCCCCGCCCACAAAGCGCAGGGTCTTGGCGGGATAGTGTCCTACCCGTTGGGGGCGATCAAGCCCCGACCAACGACGCCGTGGCCCGGCATTACGCCAGCTTGACCAGCGCGTGACGTTTCTTGCCGGCGCTCAGTTTGATGGGCGAGGCCAGTGCCGCCGCGTCGATCATCAGCCCCGAATCCGTGAGCGGCGCGTCGTCGATCCGCGCGCCTTGTTCGGCGATCAGGCGTTTGGCGTCCTTGCCGGATTTGGCAAGCCCGGTGCGCACGAAAAGCTGCACGATGGACATGCCCTCGGCCAGCTCATCCATGGTGAGTTCCAGCGTCGGCAGATCATCGCCCACGCCGCCTTTTTCGAACACTTCGCGGGCGGTCGCCTCGGCGGTGCGGGCGGCGTCGGCGCCGTGCAGAAGGGTTGTCACCTCGTTGGCGAGGATGATCTTGGCGGCGTTGATCTCGGAGCCCGCGAGCGCGCTCAAGCGATCACATTCCTCGACGGGCAGTTCGGTGTAAAGCTTGAGGAACCGGCCCACATCGGCATCGAGCGTGTTGCGCCAGAATTGCCAGAATTCGTAGGGCGAGAGCATGTCGGCATTGAGCCACACGGCACCGCCCGCCGATTTGCCCATCTTGCGCCCATCCGCGGTGGTCAGGAGCGGCGAGGTGAGGCCATAAACCTCGTGCGCCACGACGCGGCGGGTGAGGTCGATCCCGTTGACGATATTGCCCCACTGGTCCGAGCCGCCCATCTGCAGCGTGCAGCCATAGCGGCGGTTGAGTTCCAGAAAGTCATAGGCCTGCAGGATCATGTAGTTGAATTCGAGGAAGCTGAGCGATTGTTCGCGGTCGAGCCGGGATTTGACCGATTCGAAGCTGAGCATCCGGTTGACCGAGAAATACCGGCCGATATCGCGCAGGAACTCGATATATTTCAGACCGTCCAGCCATTCGGCGTTGTTGAGCATCAAGGCACCGGGGGCGGTGTCGCCGTAATCGAGATAGCGCGCGAAGACCTGCTGCATCCCGCCGATATTCTCGGCGATCTGTGCTTCGTCCAGAAGCGGGCGCTCATCCGAGCGGAACGAGGGGTCGCCCACCTTGGTGGTGCCGCCACCCATCAGGGTGATCGGGCGATGGCCGGTTTTCTGCAGCCAGCGCAGCATCATGATGTTCAGCAAATGGCCGACATGCAGCGATTTGGCCGTGGCGTCATAGCCGATATAGGCCGTCACCGTGCCCGATGTCAGGCTGTCATCCAACGCCTGCAGATCGGTGCAGTCCGCGAGAAAGCCGCGCTCGATCATCACGCGCAGGAAATCGGACTTGGGGTGGTAGGTCATATCGCTTGTCCCGGTCTTGATTGCGCGGCATGTATAGGCACGCAGAACGCGAAGGGAAAGGCCATGTTGCAGGCCAAATTGCCAGCCGGGCGCATCCGGGCGTTGGGGGCGATGTCGGGCACGTCACTGGACGGGGTGGATGCCGCCGTGGTCGAGACCGATGGCACGCGGCTTTATGGCTTCGGGCCAAGCCGCTACAGGCCCTACACGCAAGCCGAACGCGCGGTGCTGACACGCGCGCTCGGGCGGTGGCCGGGTGAGGATCTGAAGGAGGCGCTTGAGGTGGTGCAGACCGCCCATCTGGAGGCGCTGAGCGGGTTCGAGGATATCGATCTGGTGGGGTTTCACGGCCAGACGCTGGCGCATGAGCCGCAGGGGCGCGGGACGCATCAGCTGGGCGATGGCGATGCGCTGGCGCAGGGCTTGGGCCTGCCGGTGGTGTGGGATTTCCGAAGCGCCGATATCCGGCTGGGGGGAGAGGGGGCGCCGCTGGCGCCGTTCTACCATTTCGCCTGTGCGCAGTGGATGGGGGCTGAGGCGCCGCTGGCGTTCCTGAACCTTGGTGGGGTGGGGAACCTCACCTGGGTCGATCCGCGCAAGGCGCGGCCCGACGAGGAGGGCGCGCTGTTGGCGTTCGACACGGGACCGGCCAATGCGCCGATCAACGATGTGATGCAGGCGCGGCGCGGGGAGGCCTTTGACCGGGACGGCGCGCTGGCGCGGCAGGGGCGGGTGGCGCAGGGGGCGCTGGAATCGTTCCTGGAGGACGTTTTTTTCTTCAGGATGCCGCCCAAGTCGTTGGACCGGGATGCATTTGCCGACATGATCGGGCAGGTCGCCGAGTTGGAGGATGCCGATGCGGTGGCGACGCTCACGGCGATGAGTGCCACGGCGGTGCTGCGCGGGATGGAGCATTGCCCCGAGCCGCCCGAGCGGGTGCTGGTGACGGGCGGCGGGCGGCATAATCCGGTGATGATGGAGATGCTGCGCGCAGGCCTTGATTGCTCGGTGGAGCCGGTCGAGGCGGCGGGGCTTGACGGTGACATGCTGGAGGCGCAGGCTTTTGCGCATCTGGCGGTGCGGGTGGCCCGCGGGCTGCCCACCTCGTGCCCCGGCACGACCGGGGTCAGGGCGAGTGTGGCAGGTGGCACGTTGAGCCGACCCCAACGGCAGGAGGCGGGATGATGGAGTATGCACTGGATGCGGGCGCGGGCGCGGGGTTGCGGCTTGGGCTGATCGTGCTGAGCACCGATGAGACGCTGGAATACGAGGCGCGCGCGCTGCTGGGGGGGCGAGCGGCGAACCTGCTGCACACGCGTATCCCGGCACAGCCCGATGTGACGCCCGAGCAGTTGCGCAAGATGGAGGTGGCCTTGCCTGCGGCGGCAGGGCTCTTGCCGCAGGGCTTGCAGGCGGTGGGTTACGGCTGCACGTCCGCGTCGACGGTGATCGGGCCGCAGGCGGTCGAGGCGGCGATCCGAGGGGTGCATCCGGGCGTTGCGGTCAGCAACCCGATCAGCGCGGTTCTGGCGGCGCTGGAGGCTGTGGGCGCGCGGCGGATCGCGCTGGTCACGCCCTATGTCCAGAGTGTGACCGCCGAAATGCGCGCCTATCTGGGCCGTCAGGGCATCGAGGTGGTCAGCGAGGTCAGCTTTGGCCAGAAGGACGACTGGACCGTGGCGCGGATAACCGAGGCCAGCACCCGCGCCGCCATGCTTGAGGCCGGGCGCGCACCGGGGGTGGAGGCGGTGTTTGCCAGTTGCACCAACCTGCGCACCTTCGGGGTGATCGACGCGGTCGAGGCCGAACTGGGCGTGCCGGTTATCAGCTCGAATCAGGCGCTCTTGTGGCACATGCTGCGGATTGCGGGGGCCGAGGCGCGGGGCTGGGGACCGGGGCGGCTTTTTCAACACCATGAGGCGTTATGCGAAACGACGATCTGAAGCCCGCCACCATCGCAGCACAGGCGGCGGGCGCCAAGAATGCTGCCGATGGCGGTATCGTGCCCGGCATCAGCATGGCCACCACCTATGGGCGCGGGCCGGACAATGCGCTTCTGGTGCCCGGCAATGTCTATGCGCGCGATCACAGCGCCACGATCCGGCAGGCCGAAGAGGTTCTGCGTCAATTGGAAGGGGCGGCGGCGAGCCTTCTCTTTCCGTCGGGCATGGCGGCGATCGCTGCGCTGTTCCGCACGGTGCCGGACGGCGGGCGCGTCGTGGTGCAGTCGGGCATCTATTGGGGCGCGACGGTCTGGGTAAGGGCGTTCTGCGCGCGGCGCGGCATCACGCTGGACGAGATGGACGCGGCGGATGACGCGGCGCTGGAGGCGGCCTGTGCCACGCGCGCCGATCTGGTCTGGATCGAGGTGCCGTCGAATCCGTGGCTGAAGGTGGTGGATATCGCGCGGGCCGCCGATCTGGCGCATGGCGCGGGTGCGCTGCTGGCGGTGGATGGCACGGCGTCGACACCGGTTCTGACCCGGGCGCTGGATCTGGGGGCCGATATATCGATGCAGTCGGGCACCAAGGCGATCAACGGGCATACCGATGTGGTGGCGGGGGTGCTGTCGTGCCGCGATCCCAAACTGCCTGTCTGGGCTATGATCGAGGCCGACCGCCATGATGCAGGGGCGATTCTCGGCCCGTTCGAGGCGTGGCTTCTGATGCGGGGGATGCGCACGCTGCCTTTGCGGATGGAGCGGATGTGCGCCAACGCGCTTGCCATCGCCCGGCATCTGGACGCGCATGACAGGATCGAGGCGGTGCTTTATCCCGGCCTGCCCGGGCATCCCGGCCATGAGATCGCGGCGCGCCAGATGTGCGGTGGGTCAGGGTATCTGATGTCGGTGCTCATCAAGGGAGGGCGCGAAGCAGCACTTGACGTCAATGGGCGGCTTGAGCTCTTCCAGCGCGCCACATCGCTTGGCGGGGTCGAAAGCCTTGTCGAGCATCGCGCCACCATCGAGCCGCATACCGGCATTCCCGAAAACCTGCTCAGGCTGTCCATCGGCATCGAGGATGCGGGCGATCTGATCGCCGATCTGGACCGGGCGCTGGCGGGCTGAGGCCTGTCGTGATGCGCCTTCAAGGGTGCGTGCCGTCTTGCGCCTCCGCGAAAGGGTTGCTATCTGCCCCATGGATAAATCCGATCAAATTGATCGGAAAGACATGAGGCCAAGGTGCAGTCAGCAACTCCGCGTCTGGAAATCAAGAATCTCGTGCGCTTCTATGATGGGCGGCGGGTGGTCGACGATGTCTCGCTCAAGGTGTTGCCGGGGCAGGTGACGTGCCTCTTGGGGCCGTCGGGCTGTGGCAAGTCCACCACCTTGCGGATGATCGCCGGGGTCGAGATGCAGGACGAGGGCGAGATCTGGGTGGATGGCGCGCTGGTCTGCGACCGCAGGTTTCGCGTGCCGCCCGAGCGGCGCCATATCGGGCTGATGTTTCAGGATTTCGCGCTGTTTCCGCATCTGACGGTGGGGGCCAACGTGGCGTTCGGCCTGTCGGGCGACAAGGCCGAGATGGGCGCCCGCGTCGATCAGCTTCTGACTCGGGTGGGGCTGGGGCGCTATGGCGAGAAATACCCCCATGAGCTGTCGGGCGGTGAACAACAGCGCGTGGCGCTCGCGCGTGCGCTGGCGCCGCGCCCGTCGATCATGCTGATGGACGAGCCGTTTTCCGGGCTGGACAACCGGCTGCGCGACGGGATTCGCGACGAGACGCTGGATATCCTGCGCGAACAGGAAACCGCCGTGCTGCTGGTCACCCACGAGCCCGAAGAGGCGATGCGCATGGCCGACGAGATCGCGCTGATGCGCAATGGCCGGATCGTGCAGCAAGGTGCGCCCTACAATATCTACAATGCGCCGGTGGATCGCGACGCGGTGGCCTTCTTCAGCGATATCAACATCATACGCGGCCGGGTTCAGGGGTCGCTGGTGCAGACTGCCTTTGGCCAGTTTCTGGCGCCGGGGGTGCATGAGGGCAACGAGGTCGAGATCGTGATCCGCCCCCAGCACATCAAGATCGACTTCGACCGCGCCGGGCGCGGCCCCGATCCCACGATCGAAATGGGCACCGCCGCGCGCGGCATCGTGCAGCGCGCCCGCTTCATGGGCAGTGAAAGCCTTGTGGAATTTCGTATGGATCACGACGGCTCGATCCTTCGCGCCACAGTGCCCAATGTGTTCCTGCCCGGTCCCGGCAAGCCCTTGTGGCTGATGATCCGGCGCGATCGCTGCTTTGTCTTTCCGGTGGGCAAGCGCGCCTGATCGCGCCGCCAGAGTGGTTTTTTGCCGATTTGTTGGCCGCCGGGCTTTTTTCGTCCTTCCAAGTGCCGCCGTGAAGGCTTAGATACGGTTGACGAAATTCCCGGGGACGCGCAGAAACGAACCCCGACATTGGGAGATTGAGACATGCTGAACAATATCGGCCTTCCGGGCCTTCTTCTGATCGCCGTCGTCGTGCTGGTGCTTTTCGGGCGCGGCAAGATCTCGTCGCTGATGGGCGAAGTGGGCAAAGGCATCACCTCGTTCAAGAAGGGCGTGGCTGAGGGCACCAAGGAGCTCGAGGATGGCAAGGACGACGCCTCGGAAACCGCCAAGGACGTCACGCCCAACGACGAAAAAGACAAGGTCTGACACCTAGATGTTCGACCTGGGCTGGACCGAGCTGCTGGTGATCGGCGTTGTCGCGCTGATCGTCGTCGGCCCCAAGGACCTTCCGGGCATGTTCCGGACGGTGGGAAATTTCGTGGGCAAGGCCAAGGGGATGGCCCGCGATTTCAGCAAGGCCATGAACGACGCCGCCGATGAGGCCGGGGTGCGGGATGTGTCGAACACCTTCAAGAAAGCGTCCAACCCCATTGGCAGCGCCATGGACGAGGTCAAGAAAACGGCCAAGGAAGCGACCGACAGCTTCACGCAGGACACGATGGCCGGTCCCAAGAAAAGCCGCCTGAGCGAAGAGCGTCAGGCCCAGGCCGACAAGATCCGCCAGAAATCCGCCGAAGTCGCCGAGGCGCGTCTCGCCAAGGAAGCGCAGGCCCGGGCCGATGCCGAGGCCGCCAGCGATGCGCCCAAAGCACCGGCGCAGCCCGCCGCCCCCAAGACAGCGGCGAAACCGGCGGCCAAACCCGCGACGACGACTGCTAAAGCGGCAACCAAGACAGCCAAACCGGCAGCCAAGGCCACAAAGACTGCAAAGACCACCAAGAGCACCAAGGCCGCCAAGGATCAGCCCGCCGGCTCATCCTCCGAGGACAAGGCATGAGCCCCAGCGACGACATCGAAGACAGCTCCGCCCCGCTGATCGAACACTTGGCCGAGTTGCGCAACCGCCTGATCAAATCGGTGGTGGCTTTCCTCATCGGCATGATCATCTGCTTCACGGTGGCCACGCCGATCTTCAACTTCCTGACCGATCCGCTGTGCTCGGTACTGGCCAGCCGCGGACAGGATTGCGACCTGATCTTCATCAGCCCGCAGGAAGGCTTCTTCGTTGCGATCAAGGTGTCGCTTCTGGGCGGCTTCATCCTGGCCTTTCCGTTCATCGCCAACCAGATGTGGCGTTTCGTGGCGCCGGGGCTCTACAAATCCGAAAAAGGCGCGTTCCTGCCGTTTCTGGTGGCCTCGCCCTTCATGTTCTTTCTGGGCGCGTCCTTTGCCTTCTATGTCGTGACGCCGCTGGCCTATGACTTCTTCCTCGGCTTCCAGCAATTCGGCTCGGGCGGCGAGGCGCTGCCAGGCGATCCGCAGACCGCGGCACCGCTCAGCGTGGTGTTCCAGGGCTCGGCGCAGGAATATCTGAACCTCACGATCAAGTTCATCGTGGCCTTCGGGCTGTGCTTCCAGTTGCCGGTGCTCCTGACGCTGATGGGCAAGGCCGGGCTGGTCAGCGCCGAAGGCCTGGGCAATGTGCGCAAATACGCGGTGGTGGGCATCCTCTTGCTGGCAGCACTGGTGACACCGCCTGACGTGATCACCCAGATCATCCTCTTCGTGGTGGTCTACGGGCTTTACGAGATCTCGATCTTCCTCGTGCGCCGTGTCGAGGCCAAGCGCGAGGCAAAGCTGCGCGCCGAAGGTCTGTGGTTCGACGAGGACGAGGACGAGGACGGGCAGGATGAGGCGTCCGACAGCAAGGACAGCACCCCCGATGCCGCCCGCGATCCTTACGGCGAAGAGGCGTTCGACGACGATCCGCTGCTCGAGGCGTTCGACCGTGACGCGGACGGCAATACCGACCGCAAGGACACGGACGGCAAGGACACAGGCCGCAAGGACACCGACCGCAAGGACACGGACGGAAAAGACGAGGACAAACCCAAGTGAGCGATCCGCTGGACCGTATCGCGGCGGCGCTGGAGCGTATGGCGCCCGCGCCGCTGAGCGCCCCCGATTTCGATGCCGCCGACGCCTTCGTGTGGCATGTGGAGCCGGACCGGCTCGAACCGGTGCCGCATGTCGCCCGCGTCGAGATGGACCTGCTGGTGGGCATCGACCGCTCGCGCGACACGCTGCTGGACAACACCCGCCACTTCGCGCGCGGCCTGCCGGCCAATAATGCGCTTTTGTGGGGCGCGCGCGGCATGGGCAAATCGAGCCTCGTCAAGGCCGTGCATGCCGCTCTGCGGGCCGAGGGCCATCCTCTGAAAATCGTCGAATTGCAGCGCGAAGACCTGCCCACGGTCAGCCGCCTGCTCAACCATCTGCGCGCAAGCCGCGCGCGCTTCATCCTGTTTTGCGATGACCTGTCGTTCAGCCATGACGACCAGCATTACAAATCGCTCAAGGCGGTTCTGGATGGCGGCATCGAAGGCCGGCCCGACAATGTGGTGTTCTACGCCACCTCGAACCGCCGCCACCTGATGCCGCGCGACATGATCGAGAACGAACGCTCCTTGGCGATCAACCCCTCCGAAGCGGCCGAGGAAAAGATCTCGCTCTCCGATCGCTTCGGCCTGTGGCTGGGCTTCCACCCCTGCGGTCAGGACGAGTACCTGGCGATGATCCGGGGCTATTGCGACGCCTACGGGATTGAGATCGACGATGCCACCCTGCGCGCCGAGGCGATCGAATGGCAGGCCACGCGCGGGGCGCGCTCGGGGCGCGTCGCCTGGCAATATTTCACCGATCTCGCGGGCCGGCGCGGCGTCGCTCTCTGAACGCGTCTGGGGTTTCTTCTGGCCTCAAATATCCCCGGGGTTTGGGGGCAGGGCCCCCAATGCGCCGCCCGGCATCCGCGCTCAGCCCTGATTATCAGCCCCTGAAGATCAGCTCAGGAAATCCGTGGGATCCACGCTGTCGAACCCGTCGCGCACCTCGAAATGCAGTGCTGCGGTGCCGTCTCTGCGGATCTCGGCCAGTTTCTGGCCACGGCTGACCTGGTCGCCCTTTTTCACCACGACACCGCTGATATTGGAATAGACCGTCAGCAGGTTGTCGGGATGCTTGACCACGATGATCGGTATGCCGTTGGTGTCTTCGGTGATCGCCGCCACGACGCCGCTTGCAGCGGCGCCCACGGGGGTGCCGGGGCTGGCGGCGATGCTGATGCCGTCATATTCATCCTTGACGTAATCGCGGATGATGTCGCCGCGCACCGGAAAGCTCATTCGGGCGGAACTGGCGCTGGCGGTCTGGCTGGCGCCGAGATCGGGGGCCTTGTTCTCGACGGGTTGGGCCACGGGCACGGTGGTTTCGCGCGGCAGCGGGCGCGAGGCCGAGGGCGGCTCGGGCGTGGGCGAGCCTGCGCCGGGAGGCGGGGGGGCTGCGTCCGCCTCGGTCGCGCGGCTTTCGCGCAGCGTCACCGGGATCAGCAGATATTGCCCTTCGCGCACCGAGAAATCGGGGCCAAGCCCGTTCCAGTCCGCAAGGCTGCGCACCGACACGTCATAAAGCCGCGCGATGGTATAGGCGGTCTCGCCGCGTTCGACCTTGTGGCGCACCGGCTCGACCCCGCCGGGTCCAGACGAGGCGGCAGGCGCGAGCGCGGTGGTCTGCACCGATGCGGGGTCTGAGGCGGAATTGATCGCGTCGCCTGCAAGCGTTGCGATATCCACCTCTGCGCCGGGGGCTTCGGCCACGCGGCTAGGCAGGGCGATGATCTCGCCATCGCGCAGCGTGTCGCCGGTCTGGATGCCGTTGAACCGCGCCAGCGCCTGCGGATCGGCGCCGATGCGTGTGGCGAGGCTGGCCAGCGTGTCGCCGCGCCGTGCCACCGCCACCTGATAGCCGGGATAGGAAATGATCCCGCGCGCATCCGGTTGCGGGCGCGCTGCGGTCGCGTTGACGGCGGCCTGCGCCGTGCTGGGCGCATTGCCGAAATTGCCGCGAAGGTCGAAATCCAGCGGTTGATCGCTGCAGGCGGCCAGAGCCAGAAACGCGGTGCCCGCCAGAAATGGCGCAGAGCGGAGGGATTTGGTCATCTCGATCAGGTCCTCGGTATGCGCCCCTGTTGTCCGGGGCTGCGTCATGAAACTCGTGTCGTCGTCAATTGTCGCGCCCCAGCCCTTCGACCAACGGCACGAAACGCACCGGGCGCAGTTCGTCATAGTCGAAGCCGTTCTCGTGCCGGGTGACGCGGATCAGGCTTTGCACCGTGTCGGACTGTCCGACCGGCAGAACCATGATACCGCCGATTTTCAATTGCGCCAAGAGCGGGCCGGGCGGATCCTCGGCGGCGGCGGTGACCAGAATGCGGTCGAACGGCGCCTGATCGGGCAGACCGAAGCTGCCATCGCCCGTGACGGCGGTGATATTGGTGAGGTCGAGCTCGCGGAAGATCTCGGAGGCCTCGGCCACCAGCCGCTTGTGGCGGTCCACGGTATAGACCCGCCGCGCCAATTGGCTGAGGATCGCCGCCTGATAGCCCGAGCCGGTGCCCACCTCGAGCACCTTGTCGCGCGCGCTGATCTTGAGGGCCTGGGTCATCAGCCCGACCACCGAAGGCTGGCTGATCGTCTGCCCGCAGGCGATGGGCAGCGGCATGTCCTCATAGGCGCGATGGGCGAAATAGCCGCGGATGAACGGGCCGCGGTCGATCTTTTCCATCGCGTTGAGCACACGCATATCCGTCACGCCCTTGGAGCGCAGCGCGAAGAGGAACTGCATCTTGCGTTCGGCGATATCGGTGGCGTCCTCGGTCATTCGATGGCTTTGAGCGCCTCCAATGCGTCATGGGCGGTGAGGTCCGCGCGCATCGGCGTGACCGAGATATACCCTTTGAGGTTCAGATCGGCATCGGTGCCGGGGCTGGTGGGCTGCTGCTGGGGTGCGCCGGTGACCCACAAGAAGCGCCGCCCCGAGGGCGAATGCACCGGCTGCACGCCAAAGCCCATGTCCCGCCGGAAGCCTTGCGGACAGGCGCGCAGGCCCTTCACATCGGCGGCGGCGACGGGCGGGAAATTGATGTTGTAGAAGATGCCGTAATCATCTTCGGTCCAGACGCCGCGCTCGAGCAGGGCGCGCATCGTCGAAAGCCCGTGCACCCGTGAGGCTTCGAACGGGTCCGGGGCGTCCTTGATGGCGGGGCCGTAATACTGGCTCAGCGCCACGGCGCGCACGCCTTGGAGGGCCGCTTCCATGGCACCACCGATCGTGCCGGAATAGAGCGCGTTCTCGGCCGAGTTGTTGCCGCGATTGACGCCCGAGAGCACCAGATCGGGGCGCTTGTCGGCCATCACGTCATGCAGGGCCGCCAGCACGCAGTCGGCGGGGCTGCCTTCGGCGGCGAAGCGGCGCTCGTCCATCTGCGAGATCATCATCGGACGGGTATAGGAAATCGCATGGCCCACACCCGATTGCTCGAAGGCGGGGGCAACGGTCCAGACCTCGCCATCGGGTCCGGCAAGTTCGGTCGCGATCTCGTCGAGCACCTTCAGCCCGGGTGCGTTGATACCGTCGTCATTGGTGATGAGAATGCGCAAAACATCTGCCCCTTGTTGCCCTGTCGGACCCTGTGTATCCGGGGGCCTTGCCTGCGGCAAGCGTTTGCGAAAGTCGCGTGGGGCAGGTGTGTCAGCCGCGCAGCGCAGCCAGCAGGCGATGCGCCTCATCGGTGGCCGAGGCCAGCGGCGCGCGATCCTCGCCGGGGAAGAAGCGGGCGCGCACGGCGGTGGACATCGGCGCGGGCTGGAGCACATGCACAAGCGGTCCGGTGCGCACCGTTTCGGCGGCCCAACTGCGCGCAAGCGCGATCTGCGCGGCCTTGGTGGCGCCATAGGGGCCGAAGAATTTTTGCCCGGCGCGGTCATCCTCGAAGAACACGGCCTGCCCGGTGGTGCCCAGAAGCGGCGCGATGAAGGGAATGAGCTGGCCCATGGCGGTCACGTTGACATCCACCGATTTCGCCCAGTCCTTTTCGTCGAGATGCGCGGCTGGCATCATCGGCGAGGCGTAAACCGCCGTATGCACCCAAAGCGCAAGGCTGCCCCAACGGTCATGGATCGAGCGGCAGAGCTGGCGCATGGCATCGGTCTTGGTGATATCCATCGGCGCGAGGGTGGCCGAGCCGCCCTTGGCCTGAATGCGGTCGTCCAGCTCTTCGAGCGCACCGGTGGTGCGCCCGACGGCGACGATGTGATAGCTGTCGGCCAGCGCCTCGGCCATGGCGAAGCCAAGGCCGCGCGACGCGCCGGTGATAAGGGCGATCTGCTCTGTCATGGCACGGGGTTTGTCACAAATCGGCCCGAGGTCAAGCGCAAACCGGGGACCGGGGTGGCAAAGCGCGCCATCGGCTTATTCCGCGGCTTTAAACTCGAACCCGTTCTTGATCTGGTCCGACGGGGCCACGGGGTAATCCCCCGAGAAACAGGCATCGCAATATTGCGGGCAGGCCTTGTTGCGCCCCGAAGCCTCGCCCACGGCGCGGTACAGCCCGTCGAGCGAGATGAACTTGAGGCTGTCCACGGCCAGATGCTCGCGCATTTCCTCTTCGGACATGGTGGCGGCCAAGAGCTTTTCGCGCTGTGGAGTGTCCACGCCGTAAAAACAGGGCCACGCGGTCGGCGGCGAGGCGATGCGGAAATGCACCTCGGCGGCGCCGGCATCGAGGATCATCTCCTTGATCTTGCGGCTGGTGGTGCCGCGCACCACGCTGTCATCCACAAGGATCACGCGCTTGCCTTGGATCAGGGCGCGGTTCACGTTCAGCTTGAGCCGCACACCCATGTTGCGGATCTGCTCGGTGGGTTCGATGAAGGTCCGGCCCATATACTGGTTGCGGATGATCCCCATCGCATAGGGAATGCCCGATTGCTGGCTGAAGCCGATGGCGGCGGGCGTGCCGCTGTCGGGAACGGGACAGACCAGATCGGCGTCCACCGGGCTTTCCTTGGCCAGTTCCACACCGATCTGGCGGCGCGTCTCATAGACCGAGCGCCCGCCGATGATCGAATCGGGACGCGAGAAATACACATGCTCGAAAATGCAGAAGCGCGATTTCTGCGGACGGAACGGGAAGCGGCTGTCGACGCCGCTATCCGAGATCACGACCATTTCACCGGGCTCGATTTCGCGGACGAACTTGGCGCCTATGATGTCGAGCGCGCAGGTTTCCGACGACAGCACCCAGCCATCGCCCAGCTGACCCAGCACAAGCGGGCGCACCCCCAGAGGATCGCGCACCCCGATCAGCTTGGTGCGTGTCATCGCCACGACCGAGAACGCGCCTTCGACCCGGCGCAGCGCGTCTTCCATGCGTTCGGGGATGGTGCGCTGCAGCGAGCGGGCCATCAGGTGGATGATGCATTCGCTGTCCGAGCTGGACTGGAAGATCGAGCCGCGCTCGATCAATTCGCGGCGCAGGGCTTCGGCATTGGTGATGTTGCCGTTATGCGCGATCGCCGCACCACCCATGGCAAACTCGCCGAAGAAGGGTTGCACGTCGCGGATCTGCGTCTGCCCCTTGGAGCCGGCGGTGGAATAGCGCACATGCCCGATGGCCAGCGGGCCGGGCAGGGTTTCCATCAGCGATTGTTTGGTGAAATTGTCGCGCACATAGCCGAACCGCCGGGCCGAATTGAACCCGTGGTCGGGATGGTAACAGACGATCCCGCCTGCTTCCTGTCCGCGATGTTGCAAGGCATGCAGCCCGAGGGCCACGAAGTTCGATGCGTCGGTCAACCCGATCACACCGTAAATTCCGCACTCTTCCTTCAGCTTGTCATCGTCGAAAGGATGGGCGGGTGGCATGTGCTTGGACAAGGTGCAGCTCCGAATCCCGGTCACGCGGTCGCCCCCTAGATAAGGGCTGTGATCGCACTTGTCACGAAACTATCACATCATCTTTCGATTGGATCGACGATCATCCGGCCTGTGCTTTGGTTAAAGCGTTCCGCCTTTAACCTGAGGCATCAGCCAAAGGCGCAATGCGCGCAACGATTGAACGGAGCACTGCATGTCGCGAACATCTGCGGGTCAGGTTTTTCGCGACACGCTTTTACGAAGCGTTAAGCGCGGGGATCAGAAGCGCGACAGGATCACACCCGCGCCCACCAGACCCGCCGCCAGCACACGGGTGAGGGAAATATCGCGCGCCACCAGCCCGAAAAGCCCCAAGTGGTCGATCACCAGAGCCGCCACGATCTGACCGAGGATCAGAACCGCCGTCAGGGTCAGCACCCCCAGCACCGGCACCGACCAGAGCGTGGCCCAAACCAGAAACGCCCCGAGGATACCGCCCGTCAGCAAGACGAGCGGGGCTTGCAGCGCGTGGGCGAGCCGCGCGCCGTCGCCATAGATCACCGTGATCGCCAGCAACAGGACAAAGCCCACGCCGAAGGAAATCGTGGCCGCGCCAAGCGTGCTGCCGATCTGGCGGCCAAGGGCGGCATTGATCGGCGATTGCAGCGCGATCGCCGCCCCGGCGACCGCGACGAGGATCATGGCAAGGGCAGGGGTCTGGGGCATGATCTGTCCTGTGGCTCTTGCCGCGCCGGGCCGCGTCACTCGGTCGGGGCGGGGGCGGTTGTCGAGGTGTCCGTGGCGGGGGCCGGGTTTGCGGGCGCGTCGCAGGCGCCCACAAGCTCTTCGTATTGCAGGGTGATCCAGCCAAGCGCGCGTTCGGGATTGCCGTCCTCGATCTTGCCGGTCATCTGGCTGAACACCCGCGCTGAGCGACTGTCATCTACGATCGCGATGCTTTGGCTTGTGATGACGGTTTCATAGACGAAATAGGCGATGGCCACCAGCAACACGCCGCGCGCCACCCCGAAGAGAAAGCCAAGCCCCTGATCCAGCCCGCCAAGCGCCGAGCGTTGCACGAGCGACGAAAACACCGGTGTGATGAGCGAGGCCGCGATGAGAGCCACGGCAAACACCACCGCGAACGCGCCGATCATCGACAATTCGCAGCTGTCGGCGATGAAATCGCCCACCACGGGGACTTCCTTGACCAGCGGTTCGACTTGCGGGGCGAACATGAAGGCCAGAATGCCCGCGACGATCCAGCCCGCGATGGCCAGCGACTCGCGGACAAGGCCGCGCGAATAGGCCAGCAAAGCCGACAAGACGATGACCAGCGCCACGACGCCGTCGATGATGGTAAAACCGTCCATGTATCTTCCGTCCTGTCTTTTGCGGCACTTACCCTGCGCCGAATACCTCACCCACAAAGGCGGTCAGATCACCCATGCGGGTAAGCGCAAGTCCGCCACTGCCGCCGGGTTTTCCCCCGGATGGCAGGATTGCAGACGTGAAACCAAGTTTTCGCGCTTCTTTCAACCTGTTTTCCATCTGACCCACCGGGCGCAGCGCGCCCGACAGGCTGATTTCACCGAAAATCACCGTTTCCGCGGGCAGGCTGGTATCCTCGCGCGCGCTCAGCAGGGCGGCGGCGACGGCCAGATCTGCGGCGGGTTCGGAAATCTTGATGCCACCCGCGACGTTGAGATAGACATCGAGGCCCGCAAAGGGGATGCCGCAGCGCGCCTCGAGCACCGCGAGGATCATCGCCAGCCGCCCACCATCCCAGCCCACGACCGCGCGGCGGGGTTGCGAATGCGGGGTGGGGGCCACCAGCGCCTGCATCTCGACCAGCACGGGGCGGGTGCCCTCGATCCCGGCAAAGACCACCGAGCCGGGGGCCGGATCGCCGCGCCCCGACAGGAACAGCTCGGAGGGGTTGGCCACCTCGGCCAGCCCGCCGCCCGTCATCTCGAAGACGCCGATCTCGTCGGCGGGGCCGAAGCGGTTCTTGACGCTGCGCAGGATGCGGAACTGGTGGCCGCGCTCACCTTCGAAATAGAGCACCGTATCGACCATATGCTCGACCACGCGGGGGCCTGCGATCTGGCCTTCCTTGGTGACATGGCCCACCAGCACCACCGACGCGCCCTTGCGCTTGGCGAAGCTGGTCAGCTCATGGGCCGCCGCGCGCACCTGAGACACGCTGCCCGGGGCGCTGTCGACGTGATCGGCCCAGACGGTCTGGATCGAGTCGATGATCACGAGGTCCGGCGCCTCGGCCTCGAGCGTGGTCAGGATGTCGCGCAACGAGGTGGCCGCGGCCAGCTTGACCGGCGCCTGCGCCAGACCCAGCCGCTGCGCCCGCATCCGCACCTGGGCGCTGGCCTCTTCGCCCGAGACATAGATCGTCTTGAGCCCTGCCTGCGCAAAGCGCGCGGCGGCCTGCAAGAGCAGCGTGGATTTGCCGATGCCGGGATCGCCGCCCACAAGGATCGCACTGGCCGGCACCAGCCCGCCCCCCAGAACGCGGTCCAGCTCTCCCAGCCCCGAGACGGTGCGGGGCGGCGGCGCCTCTTCCGACGAAAGATCGCTCAGGGTGATCGGCGTGCCGCGCTTGGCGCCAAGCGACTTCGAGGCAGGGCCGGTGGACAGCGGCGCCTCTTCCACGATGCAGTTCCATTCGCCGCAGGCATCGCATCGCCCCGACCACTTGGAAAAGGACGCGCCGCAAGCCGTGCAGGAAAAGGAGGTGGTTTTCGCCATGGATCCGTCATGCCCCAAGGGGCAGGGGCCGTCAAACCCCTATTGCAGCGGCTATTCGGCGGCCTTCTTGGCGATATCCACGATCCTGCCATCGGGACCCACGGTATCCTCGAGCCCCATTTCGGGCAGGATGGCCTGCAGCTCGTCCCGGAGGCGGGTCAACTGGCTGACCGCGACGCTTTCCTCCAGCTCGACCTGATGCGCCCAGTGTTTCAGTTCGCGGCAGGTCTGTTTGGCCTGCTCGAGCCGTGCATTGAACGCCTCGACCTCTTGCTGGCGTTGGGTCAGGAAGGCGCGGGCGCGCGCCACGCGGTCGTCGGAATAGACCTCGGCCAGCTCGCGGCTGATATGCGACATTTGCGCTGCCACCTCGAGCAGGGCGGGTTCCAGCGCGCCCAGATCAGGATGATCGCGCAGATAGGCGAGCCGTTCGCGCACGGCGTCGAACTCGGAGCTGAGCTGAAACAGCCCGTCGCGGTCGGCGGCATGGGCCATGGCATAGGCGCGGGCCACATCGCGCATCCCGATCTCGAATCGCCGGTGCGAGCTTTCCAGCCGCAGGATGCGCCAGTTGGAGGGCAGGTAGACACAGAGCAGCACCGCCAGCCCGGTGATGGCGATCTGCGCCACGTGACCGGCCTGATCGTAAGGCGTGCCGCCGATATGGACGATAAATTCCAGCCAGGGCGCATGGCCCAGTGCGGCCAATACCGTGAGCGCGGTAAGTGTCAGCGCCGACAGAAGGAATACCAGCATCGAAAGCCGGTGCAGCACGACCTGAACGACACCAAGAAACGAGTGCACCTGGTTAAACACGACCTTCCCCCCAGAAAGACATGAGAACCACAATAGGCGGAATGGCGCCGAGTGTCGTCAATTTCCGGAAGAGCAGGCCCGGAAAATGATGACTTTTTCGCACATGTTGCGTGATCGCCGCGTTATCGCGGCTTATTTGGCGCGAAAATGGCCGGTGCGCGCGCCGGGTTCTTCCGTCCGCCAGCCGATGATGAGCGAGGCGATGACACAGCCCGAAAAAAGGTACAGCCCCCAAGCCGTCTCGATCCGCGCCAGCCCGATGCCCTTGACCACGGTGATATAGAGCGCGATCAGGAAGATATCCGCCATCGCCAGCTTGCCCATGACCTGCAGCACCGCCAGCCTCCGGCGCGGCAACCGCCCGAAATGCACCAGCGCCAGCCCCAGCGTCTTGACGTAAGGCGCCACCAGCGCAAAGAGCGTCACCACCGCCGCCAGCGCCATATCGGTCTGCCACAGGCTGCGCAGGCCCGACAGGACACTGATTTCCGACGGGCCGAACAGCGGCAGGTCCAGCCCCGCGCGCATCAGGGGGGCGGCCCATGCCACGGGATAGGCGATCAGCAGGGCAAGATTGATGGCTTTGAGCATGCGTCCGGCGCGGGGCTCGGCGCTCACCGGACCGCCGCGATCGGGCCGGTGGCGCGGCCGTGGATGAACTGATCCAGATAGGGATCGCCGCTGTCGTCCATCTGGGATACCGGGCCGGTCCATTTAATCACCCCGTCATGCAGCATCGCCACATTGTCGGCAATGGCGCGCACCGAGGTCATGTCATGGGTGATGGTCATGGCGGTGGCGCCCATCTCGGTCACGATCTCGCGAATGAGGTCGTTGATGACGCCCGACATGATCGGGTCGAGCCCGGTGGTCGGCTCGTCGAAGAAGATGATCTCGGGCTCGGCGCAGATCGCGCGGGCCAGCCCCACGCGCTTTTGCATGCCCCCCGACAGCTCGGCCGGGAACTTGTCGGCCTGTTCGGGCGTCAGCCCCACGCGGCGCAGTTTCTCGATGGCGATCTCGCGGGCTTCGGCCTTGGGGCGCTTGAGCGAGCCGCGCAGCAGGCGGAAGGCCACGTTCTGCCAGACGGGCAGCGAATCGAACAGCGCGCCGCCCTGGAACAGCATCCCGAAGCGCGCAAGGAACGCATCGCGGTCAGCGCGTGTCACGTCCTGACCATCCAGAAGGATCTGCCCGCTGTCATGCCGGATCAGGCCGAGCACGCATTTCAGCGCCACGGATTTGCCGGTGCCCGAGCCGCCGATGATGACCATGGACGTGCCCGACGGAATGGTCAGGTCGACCCCCCGCAACACCTGGTTGGACCCGAAGGCCTTATGAACGTCCCTAAGCTCGATCATGCGGAAAAGAACAGCTCCGTCAGGATATAATTGGATGCCAGGATCAGCACCGAGGCCGCGACCACCGCCGCCTTGGTGGCGCGCCCCACGCCTTGGGCGCCGCGCCCCGAATTCATGCCGTAATAGCAGCCCATCAGTGCCACGATGAAGCCGAAGACGGCACCCTTGATCATGCCCGACACGACATCCCATGTCTCGAGAAAATCAAGCGTGTTGTGCAGATAGGTGCCGGCCCCGAAATCGAGCCGCCCCACGCCCACCAGAAACCCGCCCATGATCCCAATCACATCGCCCACACCCACCAGCAGCGGCACGGCGAGCGTCGCGGCCAGCACGCGCGGCAGCGTCAGGTATTTCATCGGGTTGGTCGAGAGCGTGGTGAGCGCATCGATCTGTTCGGTGACTTTCATCGTGCCTATCTCGGCGGCGATGGACGAGGCCACGCGCGCCGCCACCATCAGCCCGCCCAGCACCGGGCCAAGCTCGCGGGTGAGGCCGATGGCCACGATCGAGGGCACCACCGTTTCGGCGTTGAACCGGGCGCCGCCCGCATAGATCTGCAGCGCCAGCGCGCCGCCGGTGAACAGCGCCGTCATGCCCACCACGGGCAGTGACAGCCAGCCGATCTGTACCAGCGCATGGCCGAATTCGCGCGCATAAAAGGGCGGGCGCATCAGATGCGTCACCGTCTCGAGCGCAAAGAGCGTGACACGCCCCACCGCGCCCAGCATCGCCAGCACCTGCGCGCCCAAGCGCCCCAGAAGCGAGAGGATCAGCCTCATGCGCCGCCCACATAGCGCCGCACGTAGCGCGCCCCCAGAGAGGTCAGGATTTCATAGCCGATGGTCCCGGCATTGTCGGCCAGATCATCCACCGTTTGCGTCGGCCCCAGAAGCTGCAGATGCTCGGGATCATGGCCCAGATCGGTGATGTCCACGCCGATCAGGTCCATCGAGATACGCCCCGCAATCGGGCAGGGCACGCCATCGGCCAGAACATGGCTGCGCGGCCCCATGGCGCGGATGATCCCGTCGGCATAGCCCGCGCCGATCGTGGCGATGCGGGTGGGGCGCGTGGCGGTGAAGCTGTTGGCATAGCCCACGGTTTCCCGAGGCGTCAGATCGCGGCACTGGATCACCGGAATATCCAGCGTAACCACGGGGCGCGCGCCCTCGAAGGGGCGGCCACCATAAAGCCCGATGCCGGGGCGCGTCAGATCGAAATGATACTCCGGCCCCATCAATATGCCGCCCGTATTGGCCAGACAGAGCGGCGCTGTGACCCCGTCGGTCATCTCGCGAAACGCCTGCAATTGCTGGAGGTTCATCGGATGATCCGGCTCGTCGGCGCAGGCCAGATGGCTCATCACGAGGGTGGGGGACTGGCTGAGGGCCACGTCGCGCACCGCCGCCCATTCCGAAGGCTCCATGCCCAGACGGTTCATCCCGCTGTCGAGCTGCACCCCGAAGGCATGGCCCGGCAGCGCCTCGGCGTGGCGGATCATCTGATCGACCGAATTGAGCATCGGGATCAGCCCCGCGCCGCCGATCAGCTCGGCATCGCCCGCCATATGCCCGGAAAACACGTGGATCGCCACATCCGGTCCGAGCACCTTGCGCAGGGCGGCACCTTCCTCGGCCACGGCCACGAAGAAACTCCGCGCGCCCGCCGCGGCCAGCACGGGGGCCACGCGGCCGGCGTCCAGCCCATAGGCGTCGGCCTTGACCACCGCGGCGGTCTGCGATGTGCCAAGCGCGTCAAGCGCGCGCCAATTGGCGCGGATCGCATCGAGATCAATCGTGAGGAGTGCTGTGCTCATGCTCAGGGGTTTTGACACAGGACGGGGCAGGGTCAAGTGGCAAAGGGGCCACGGGTCGGGCAGGTGCGGCGCGTTCCGGGCGGGACGGGCAGGGGGCCAGCCCCCGTCGTTGAAATCCGGATAGGGGATTTCAACGACTCCCCCGGGATACTTTGGGCCAGAAGAAAGCGCCGTGGCGATCAGAATTCGCTGTCACCGCCCTGCTGCCAGGGTTTGACCAGGTTGCCGAAGCGCGTGAACTGGCCCTCGAAGCTGAGCTCGACCGAGCCGATCGGGCCGTGGCGTTGCTTGCCGATGATGACCTCGGCCTTGCCATGCAGCTTTTCCATGCGCTCCTGCCAGGAGGCGATTTCATCGAGCCGGTCATCCGAGGGTTTTTCGCGTTCGGCGTAATATTCCTCGCGGAAGACGAACATCACCACATCCGCATCCTGTTCGATCGAACCGGATTCGCGCAGATCGCTGAGCTGCGGGCGCTTGTCCTCGCGCGATTCGACCTGGCGCGACAGCTGGCTGAGGGCGATCACGGGGATGTCGAGCTCCTTGGCGATGGCCTTTAGGCCTTGGGTGATCTCGCTCACCTCGTTGACGCGGCTGTCCTTGGCCGAGGCCGGGCGCACCAGCTGCAGGTAGTCGACCATCAGCACATCGAGCCCATGGGTGCGCTTGAGGCGGCGGGCGCGGGCGGCCAGCTGGCTGATCGGCAGGGCGGCGGTGTCGTCGATATAGAGCGGGCAGGATTCCAGCGATTTGGCGGCATCGACGAAGCGGCGGAATTCCTGTTCGGTCATGTCGCCGCGGCGGATCTGTTCGGAGGGCACCTCGGCGGCCTCGGAGAGGATCCGGGCGGCCAGCTGTTCGGCGCTCATCTCGAGGCTGTAAAAGCCCACCACGCCACCTTCGATCGTGCCTTCGGTGCCGTCGGTCCGCAGCCCGCGCTTGTAGGCCTTGGCGATGTTGAAGGCGATGTTGGTGGCCAGCGAGGTCTTGCCCATCGAGGGGCGCCCGGCGAGAATCAGCAGGTCGGATTTGTGCAGACCGCCGAGCTTGCGGTCCATGTCGATCAGCCCGGTCGAGATGCCCGCCAGCCCGCCATCGCGCTGATAGGCGGCGTTGGCAACATTAACAGCGTCGGTTACCGCCTTGAGAAAGCTTTGAAATCCGCTTTCGGTCTGACCCTGTTCCGACAGCTGGTAGAGCTTCTGTTCGGCCTCGACGATCTGGTCGCGCGGTTCGCTTTCGACATCGGCGCGCGCCGCCTTTCCCGCGATTTCCTGACCCAAAGCGATCAATTCGCGGCGCACCGCCATGTCATGGATCATCTGCGCGTAGTCGCGCACCGCAAAGGCGCTGATCGCGGCGCCTGCAAGGCGCGCGAGATAAGCCGGGCCGCCCAGTTCCTTGAGCCCTTCGTCATCCTCGAGAAAGGCGCGCAGCGTCACCGGAGAGGCCAGATTGCCCTTGGAGATCCGCGCCACCGCGGTCTCGTAGATGCGCTGATGCACGGGATCGTAGAAATGCTGCGGCTTGATGATCGAGGCAACGCGGTCATAGACCTCGTTATTGGTCAGCAGCGCGCCCAGCAATTGCTGTTCGGCCTCGATCGAATGCGGCATCGTCTCCGCGTCGTCGATCCGGGCGCCTGTCGCGTTGAACCGTGTGACCTCGTTCATGCTCTCCCCCCGATTTGGCTGTCCGACGGTCATAAACCCGGGGCGGGCGTGCCGGCAACGTGGAACAAAGCTGTGGATAGCCTGTGGATATCCTTGTCACGCATCATATTGACGTGTCAGGCGGCTTGGCGTCAACATATTGTGTGGCGCTGCCGGCGGATCGGCGCCAGCGTGACAGATAGGACGCATCCGGACGTTTTTTGCGCCCCGGCGCGCGGTCAGCGGCGCATCGCCGCCGCGTGACCTGAGCCGAATCGCCTCAGCGGCGCGCCTCCTGCCAGGCGCGCGGATCGCCCAGAAACGCCTCGACCGCCGACAGGGTCGCGGCATCGAACGCGCCTTGCGCGCGCGCCTCGGCCAGCACATCCCACCATGTGCACAGGTGGTGCAGCGCCACGCCATGATCGGCAAGGGTCTTTTCGGTGTCGGGGAAGATCCCGTAATAGAAGATCACCGCCGTATGCCCGCAGCTTGCACCCGTCTCGCGGATCGCATCCACAAAGCTCAGTTTCGAGCCGCCATCGGTGGTCAGATCCTCGACCAGAAGCACCCGGTCGCCATCCCCCATCACGCCCTCGATCCGGGCGTTGCGCCCATACCCTTTGGGTTTCTTGCGCACATAGCTCATCGGCAGCGCCATGCGCTCGGCCACCAGCGCGGCAAAGGGAATGCCCGCCGTCTCGCCGCCGGCGATATTGTCGAACGCCTCGAGCCCCGCATCGCGCATCACCGTGACGGTCAGGAAATCCATCAGCGTGGCGCGAATCCGCGGATAAGAGATCAGCTTGCGACAATCGATATAGGTGGGCGAGGGCAGCCCCGAGGCCAGCGTGAACGGCTCGTCGGCGTTGAAATGCACCGCGCCGATTTCCAGCAGCATACGGGCGGTCAGGCGGGCGATCTCTTCGCGCGGGGGGTAGGCTGTGGGGATCATGCGGGATCTGCTCCTGTTGTCTGGGGCCGTGTCTATGTCTGTGCGAGGGTCCGCGGCTCAGTCGGCGACCGACCAATGGACGGGAAATCCGGGGTCGAACACCGTGACCGGGCCATCGCCCGTCTCGATCCGCGCAGGAAACGGCGTGGGCGTGGTGGATTTCACCAGCGTGATCGTATCGCTGTTCACCGGCAGGCCGTAAAAGCCCGGCCCGTGCCGCGAGGCGAAGCCCTCCAGCCGGTCGAGCGCGCCATCTTCCTCGAAGACATGCGCCAGAAGCGCCATCGTATTGGAGGCGGTGAAACAGCCCGCGCAGCCACAGGCGCTTTCCTTGGCGTCATCGGTATGGGGGGCGCTGTCGGTCCCCAGAAAGAACCGCGCGTCGCCCGATGTGGCGGCCTCGCGCAGGGCCAGCCGGTGGTCTTCGCGCTTGGCGACCGGCAGGCAATAGTAATGCGGCTTGATCCCCCCCACGAGGATATGGTTGCGATTGATGATGAGGTGATGCGTGGTGATCGTGGCGCCCAGATCGCGCTCTTGCGAGCGGACATAGTCGACCCCGTCGCGCGTCGTGATATGCTCCATGATCACGCGCAGACCGGGTGTGGCGCGGCGCAGCGGATCGAGCACGCGGTCGATGAACACCGCCTCGCGATCAAAGATGTCGACCGCAGGATCGGTCACCTCGCCATGCACACACAACGGGCAGCCGGCCTCGGCCATGGCCTCGAGCACGCCGCGCACCTTGTCGAAATCGCGCACGCCGCTGGCCGAATTGGTGGTGGCCCCGGCGGGGTAGAGCTTGACCGCCGTGATCAGCCCTTCGGCATGGGCGCGCAGCAGATCGGCGGGATCGGTCTCTTCGGTGAGGTAAAGCGTCATCAGCGGCGTGAACTCCGCCCCCTCGGGCAGGGCCGCAAGGATCCGGTCGCGATAGGCGCGCGCATCGGCGGCGGTCACCACCGGAGGCACCAGATTGGGCATCACGATGGCCCGCGCGAAATGGCGGGTGGTTTCAGGCAGCACAGCGCGCAGCATCGCGCCATCGCGCAGATGCAGGTGCCAGTCATCGGGGCGGGTCAGGGTCAGGGTCTCGCTCATGAGGCGAGGCTTTACACAATCGCGCGGCGCACCGCCAGAGTGCGAATGCGTGACCGGCTCGCGCCCGGGCTTGTGGCGTTACTCGATTTCGCGCGGCGGCATCGGCAGGCCCTTGGTTTCGGCCGCTGCAAAGGCGTTGCGCATCGCGCGGCGGAATCTCGGCCCCGGCATTTCGCGCATCACCGCCTGGCTCCAGAGCGCAACCAGGTAAAGCCGGTTCTCGCGCTCGAGACGTGCCAGCACCCTCTTGAGATAGGGCAGATAGCCGCGCCGCGCCCGAAACAGCCCCGCAAGGCTCAGCCGGTTCAGCTTGCCGGAACTGGCCTGCGCCAGAATGCGCAAGAGCACATCCATCTCCCAAAGCGCCTGCTCGAGCTTGGAGCCCAGGAAACGCACCCGGAACTGCGTGACATTGGCGCGGGTGAACAGTGCCGCATGCATCGCATCAAGCGCGATCTCGGGATCATAGATCACAAAGGCCTGTTCGGCCGCATCCAGCATGTCGGGCGCATATCCATAGCGATCATCAAAGGCCACCCGGCGCATCTCGGCATAGCGGTCGTCCCATTCCGAAATGCGCGGATCAAGAGTGGCCTGCGGGCGCAGCGCCACCACCTTGGCGCCGGGGGCAGCCACCGAAAACGCCGCCGCCGCATAGCCGCAGGCCCCCTCGCCATAAAAGATCACCTGCTCGAACTCGTCGAAAAACCCGTCATCCACCAGCCGGTCGAAATAGCCATAGACCGTCCTGTCCCGGAACCAGGTCTCGCCATCGCTGAGCAGGCACAGATGCGACCAGCCAAGCGCCCGGACCATGCTCCAGCCCATCGGGTGCCCGCTGCGCGACAGGCCGGCCAATGACTGGCGGCTCTCGAAACTGACCAGCAGGGTGGGTTTCTGCTCGAGGAAAATCGCCGCATGTCGCTGCCCGAGGCGCTCCACATAGCCATCCTCGCCCACCATATCCTCCGCCGCCTCCAGCCAGGGCGACCACTCGAGCCCGGTCAAGGCGGTGTCGAAGGCGTTCGGGCTGTCCTGCATCGGGTCTGATCCTCAAGGCGGCTGGCCGCTGACAACGGCTCTGTTGCCGTTGGGATAGGCTTCAATCTGGGCGAAAGTTTGGAAATTCCAAGGGCTTTGTGGCGCCTCTTTGACCCTTCCCCAAGTGCGGCACCTTGACGTGTCCCCGCCCACCATGCACTTCATGGACAAAGTGCAAGGGACGGGCGGAGGCGCAGATGAACACACCGGAATCGATCGACGAGGTGCAGGCGATGCTGACCGGTCAGGGCTATGTCTGCGACCGCGCCCTCGGCACGGTGGTGTTCCTGGCGCTGACCCTGGGCCGGCCGCTCTTTCTCGAGGGCGAGGCCGGGGTCGGCAAGACCGAGATCGCCAAGGCCATCGCCGCAGGTCTCGGCCGGCGCCTCATTCGCCTGCAATGCTACGAGGGGCTCGATTCCGCCAGTGCGGTCTATGAATGGAATTTCGCCGAACAGATGATCGCCATCCGCACCGCCGAGGCGATGGGGTTCGAGGGGGCGGGCGCCGACCGCATCGCCCTCAAGGACGAGCTTTTCACCGAAGACTATCTCATCGAACGCCCGCTCCTGCAGGCCATGCGCCCTCAGGATGGCGGCCCGCCGGTGCTGCTCATCGACGAGCTCGACCGCACCGACGAGCCGTTCGAGGCGTTCCTGCTCGAGGCGCTTTCGGATTTTCAGGTCACCATCCCCGAGCTTGGCACCATTGCGGCACCCGCCCCGCCAATCGTGATCCTGACCTCCAACCGCACCCGCGAAGTGCATGACGCGCTCAAGCGCCGCTGCCTCTATCACTGGGTCGACTACCCGTCCTTCGACCGCGAGATCGAGATCCTTCAGGCCCGCGCGCCGGAAGCCGCCGACAGCCTCAGCCGCGAGGTGGTGGCCTTCGTGCAGCGCCTGCGCACCGAGGATCTGTTCAAGAAACCCGGCGTCGCGGAAACCATCGACTGGGCCAAATGCCTGCTGGCGCTCGACGTGATTTCGCTCAGCCCCGAGGTGATCGCCGACACTCTGGGCGCGATCCTGAAATACCAGGACGACATCCAGAAACTCCAGGGCTCCGAAGCCAAGCGCCTTCTGGACGAGGCCCGCGCCAGCCTTGGTCCCGCATGAGGTTTCTTCTGGCCGCAAATATCCCGGGGGTTCGGGGGCTGGCCCCCGATCCGCGTCATGCCTGAATATCCCGCGCTCGATCTGCCGGACAATCCCCGGCTGACCCATAACATCGTCCATTTCACCCGGGCGCTGCGCAAGGCCGGGCTGCCGGTGGGCACGGGCCGGGTGATCGACGCGATCCGCGCGGTCGAGGCGGCGGGCTTCACCTCGAAGACCGATTTCTTCTACACCCTGCGCGCCTGCCTCGTCACGCGGCCCGAACATCGCGCGGTGTTTGCGCAGATTTTCCGCCTTTATTGGCGCGACCCGCGCTACATGGAACACATGATGGCGATGATGCTGCCGGCCATTCGCGGCGTGCAGGAGGATCGCACGGCCCAGGCCGCCGAGAAGCGCGCCGCCGAAGCCCTGCTCGACGGGATCGAGCCCGAGATGCCCGCGTCAGAGGACAATGAGGACGACGAGAACACCGTGATCGAGATCGACGCCTCGGCCACGATGTCCGCCGAGGAGCGGCTGCGCAGGCTCGATTTCGAACAGATGTCCACCGCCGAGGTGGCCGCCGCCAAGCGCATGCTGGCCCGTCTCAGCCTGCCGGTCAAACCGCTGGCCTCGCGGCGCGGGATGGCCCATGCGCAAGGCACCCGCATCGACGCGCGCCGCACCTTGCGCGCCGCCATGCGCCGCGGCGGCGAGCTGGACCGCATCCACCGGCTCAAGCCGCGTCCGCGCTATCCCAACCTGGTGGTGATTTGCGATATTTCCGGTTCCATGAGCCAATACAGCCGCATGGTTTTGCATTTTCTCCATGCCGTCGCCAATGAAAAGGGGCAGGGCTGGGCCAGGGTCCATGCCTTCACCTTCGGCACGCGGCTCACCAACATCACCCGGCATCTGGCCACCCGCGATGTCGATGCGGCGCTCGCGGCGGCAGGCCAGGAGGCGCAGGACTGGGAAGGTGGCACGCGGATCGGCGACTGTCTGCACGCCTTCAATCGCGACTGGTCGCGCCGGGTCATGGGGCAGGGGGCGGTGGTGCTGCTTATCACCGACGGTCTGGATCGCGGCGCCCCCGAGGCGCTCGACAAGGAGATGGAGCGCCTGCATCTGAGCGCCCGGCGGCTGATCTGGCTCAATCCTCTGCTCCGCTGGGAAGGCTTCGCGCCGCGCGCCAGCGGCATCCGCGCGATGCTGCCGCATGTGGATTCGTTCCGTGCAGGCCATTCCATCGCCACGCTCGAAGAGCTGGCCGCAGCCATTTCGCGGCCCGATGATGCGGGCGAAAAGGCCCGTCTCATGGCGCAGCTCTCCGATTGATCCGGCCCCCACCTGATCCGGTCCAGCTGACGCTGTCCTTCACTCTGTCCGGGTCCGCATCCGGGGCAAGCCCGCATCGCTACGCGCCGATGCACGCCGATGCACGCCGATGCACGCCGATGCACGCCGATGCACGGGCATTGACATGGGTCATTGCATACATTCACTTTCTGATATATTCGTAATCCAGAATGTGACTGCGGTCACGCCATGATGAAAGGAACTCCCATGGTTCTGAACTGGAAATCCGGCGGTGTCCTGCTGGGGCTGGTGTTCTTCGCCGCGGTCCTGCTGGTCAAGCCGATTGGCGTCTCGACGCAATTCGTGATCCTAGATGCTATCATCGCGGACGCGGCCAATCCCGGCTTCATCACCGCCACCGACGAGGGCTTTACCTCGACCAATGCCTATCTCGCCAAATCCGGTGGCGCCTATGCCAAGAACGCGATGAACCCGCTCAATTACAGCTTCGTCTTCGTGCTGGCCATGGCGCTCGGGGCGTTCGCCTCGGCGATGGCGCGCGGCGGGGTGGGGCGCGAGGAACGGCGCCTGCCCGCGATCTGGTATGCCAATTACGGTGACACGCC
This sequence comes from Roseobacter sp. AzwK-3b, assembly GCF_000170875.1. Classification (NCBI taxonomy): domain Bacteria; kingdom Pseudomonadati; phylum Pseudomonadota; class Alphaproteobacteria; order Rhodobacterales; family Roseobacteraceae; genus Roseobacter; species Roseobacter sp. AzwK-3b. The sequence goes on along the minus strand of NZ_ABCR01000003.1, from coordinate 89,337 downwards.
CTGGAAACGCTATGGCATGGCCTTTCTGGGCGGCTTCATCGTGCTCTACGGCGCGCGTCTGGCAGGGGGCTGCACCTCGGGGCACATGATGTCCGGCATGATGCAGACCGCCGTCTCCGGCTATGTCTTCGCCGCCGGCGCCTTTGCGGCTGCGGTGCCCGTCGCCATCATGATGTATCAAAGAGAGGGCTGAGCCATGACATCCATTCTGCTCGCACTTGTGATCGGCGCCGCGTTCGGTGCGGTGCTTGACCGCATCGGCGCCACCAATCCCAACTGGATCGGCAAGATGCTGTCCCTGACCAATCTGCACCTGATGAAGACCATCCTTCTGGCGATCGGCACCGCCTCGGTGCTGATGTTCGCAGGCCAGATGGCGGGGCTTGTCGATGTCGGCCACATGAGCGTCAAGACCGCTTATGCGGGCGTGTTCATCGGTGGGCTGATGCTGGGCGTGGGCTGGGCCGCGTCGGGCTATTGCCCCGGCACTGGCGTCTGCGCCGCGGCCACCGGGCGCAAGGACGCGTGGTTCTTCATCGCGGGCGGCCTCTTGGGCGCTGCGGCCTATATGGTCAGCTACCCGATGTGGAAGGCGGCGGGCCTTCTGGAGGGCGACAAGTTGACCCTTGGTGCAATTCCCGGTGCGGATTACCCTGCCTTGACGAGTATTTCCGGCGATATCGTCGGGATCGTGATGGGGGCGATGTTCATCGCCGTGGCCTTTGTCCTGCCCGAGCGTCTGCGAGGCGCGGGACAGGCGGTCGCGCCAGCCGAGTGACCCCCAAGGCTTGAGCGCGCGCCCGATGGGCCGCCCTCCTGTCCCGGGGGGCGGCCTTTTTCGTTTGTGCCCCACAAGCGCGCATCCCATAGTGCGCCCCAAGGAGGCCCGCGATGACGACCGACCAGATGACGACCGATCAGAGGACGACCGACAGATTTGACGACATCCCCGAAACCGCCCTCGCGTGGCATCGCGCAGGCAAGGGCGCGGCGCTGGCCACGGTGGTCGAGACATGGGGCAGCGCTCCGCGCCGCGTGGGCAGTCAGCTGGCCATCTCGGGCGCGGGCGAAATCGCAGGCTCGGTCTCGGGCGGCTGCGTCGAAGGCGCCGTGGTGGCCGAGGCTCTGGACGCGATCGAGGCGGGCAAGCCCGTCATGCTGGAATACGGCGTCAGCGACGGCGACGCCTTCGCGGTGGGGCTGGCCTGTGGCGGCACGATCCGGGTGCTGGTGGAGCCCATTGGCCCGGTGATGCCGGTGGCACTGCTGGAAGATCTGGTGCTGGCCCGCCAATCCCGCGTGCCGGTGGCCTATGTCACGGGGCTGACCGCCGAGCGGCGGCTCGAAAGGGACGGCCATGCCGAGCGGTTCCGCATGGACCGGTCGGGCTTCGAGGCGGATGGCGCGACCTTCGTGGCCATTCACAACCCGCCCTTGCGCCTGATTATCGTGGGGGCGGTGCATATCGCGCAGGCGCTGGTGCCGATGGCGCGGATCGCGGGCTTCGATCCGTTGCTGATCGATCCGCGCGAAAGTTTCGGCAATGCGGCGCGCTTTCCCGGCGAGACGATCCTCAACGACTGGCCCGACGAGGGCGTGCAGGCCTTCGGTCTCGATACCCGCACGGCGCTTGTGCTGCTGACCCATGACCCCAAGCTTGACGATCCCGCCCTGCAACAGGCGCTTGCCTCGGACGTGTTCTATATCGGCGCGCTCGGCTCCACCCGGACCCATGCCAAGCGGGTCGAGCGGTTCCGCGCGGCGGGCTATGACGAGGCCCGGATCGCCCGCATTCATGGCCCCGTCGGGCTTGATATCGGCGCCGCCAGCCCCTCCGAGATCGCCGTCAGCATCCTCGCGCAGATCATCGCGGTGCTGAGGCGCGGGGCATGAAATTCGGCCCCGTCCCGCTGGCCGAGGCCGAGGGCGCGATCCTCGCCCATTCGCTGAAACTGCCCTCCGGGCGGTTGCGCAAGGGTGTGGTGCTGCAAGCGGCGCATCTGGACGATCTGCGCGCGGCAGACATTCATGAGGTAACCGTCGCCCGCCTTGGCCCTGACGATATTCACGAGGATGCCGCCGCCGACACGCTGGCATCGGCGCTGCTCGACCACGCCGCGAACATCCACCTGACCCAGCCCTTTACCGGTCGCGTGAACCTGATCGCCGACGCCCCCGGCGTTGTGCTGATCGACGCGGACAGGATCGATGCCGCCAATGCCGTGGATCCGATGATTACTGTGGCCACGGTGCCCCCCCATCACCAGCTGCGGGCAGGCGGCATGGTGGCGACGGTCAAGATCATCTCCTACGGGGTGGAGGGCGCGGCGCTGGCGCGGGCCGCCGATCTGGCGCGCGGCGCGATTCGGCTGGCGGTGCCGGTCCATGCCGATGCCAGCCTGATCCTGACCGAAATTCCCGGCGGGCCGGGCGACAAAGGCGTGGAGGCGGTGGAAAACCGCCTGACCGGGCTGGGCATGCGGCTCACCGAGACCCTGCGCTGCGGCCATGACGAGGCAGCCCTGGCCGAGGCCATTTCCCGTGCCACCGGCGAGATCGTGCTGATCCTTACCGCATCCGCCACCTCCGACCCGCAAGACACCGCGCCTCAGGCGCTGCGCCGCGCAGGCGGGCAGGTGACCCGCTTCGGCCTGCCGGTCGATCCCGGAAACCTGCTGTTTCTGGGCAGCATCGACAGCCGTCCGGTGATCGGGCTTCCCGGCAGCGCGCGCTCGCCGGTGCTGCATGGCGCCGACTGGGTTCTGGCGCGTGTGGCCTGCGGTCTGCCGGTCGACAGCGCGGTGATCGCGCGCATGGGCGTGGGCGGTCTGCTCAAGGAAATCCCGACCCGGCCCCAGCCACGCCGCCCCCGCACGGCGCCGTCGCAGCTGCCCGGCGACGATAGTTGAAAAACCGGGTTCTCAACCGCGCGGACAAGTGCTTAACTCATCTCAGCTAACGAATGACTAGCCAAATGGGAGGACTCTATGCCACAGGTCAGCATGACCGTGAACGGTAAGCCCGCGACCGGCCAAATCGAAGGCCGCACGCTGCTTGTCGACTTCATCCGCGAGACACTCAACCTGACCGGAACGCATGTCGGCTGCGACACCAGCCAATGCGGCGCCTGCGTTGTGCATGTGAACGGTAAGGCCGTGAAATCCTGCACGATGTTCGCAGCCGAGGCCGAAGGCGCCGAGGTTCTGACCATCGAAGGGGTCGCTGCTCCTGATGGCACGCTCGACACCGTGCAGCAGGCCTTTCATGAGCATCACGGCCTGCAATGCGGCTTCTGCACGCCGGGCATGGTGATGTCGGCCAAGGCCCTTCTGGCCGAAAACCCGACCCCGACCGAGGCCGAGATTCGCGACTATCTCGAAGGCAATATCTGCCGCTGCACCGGCTATCACAACATCGTGAAGGCGATCATGGCCGCATCCGGGCAGGATGTGAGCAAGATCGCCGCCGAATAACGAACAAACGCTCGGCGGGCGCACCGCCGCGACCCACCAACAGGGAGGACACCTCATGCCCAAGGACGGAGGCATCGGCGCCAGCACAAAGCGCCGCGAGGACGCCCGGTTCCTGACCGGAACCGGCAACTACACCGACGACATCAACCTGCGCGGACAGGCCTATGTGCATTTCCTGCGCTCGGATGTGGCCCATGGCCGGATCAACAACATCGACACCAGCGCCGCCGAGGCGATGCCGGGCGTCGTTCGGATCTTCACCGGCAAGGATTTCGAAACCGCCGGCAGCATCCCCTGCGGCTGGCAGGTCACCGACCGTTTCGGCAACCCGATGAAGGAACCCCGCCACCCGGTTCTGGCCGAAGGCAAGGTGCGCCATGTGGGCGATCCGATCTGCGCCATCGTGGCCGAAACCCGCGAACAGGCACGCGACGCGGCCGAGGCGATCGATCTCGACATCGAAGAGCTGCCCGCCGTGATCGACATGAAGGCGGCACTGGCCGAAGGCAGCACCAAGGTCCATGACGATCTCGATGACAACCTGTGTTTCGACTGGGGCTTCGTCGAGGAAAACAAGGACGCCGTCGACGAGGCGATCCGCAACGCGGCGCATGTCACCACGGTCGAGCTGATCAACAACCGTCTCGTGCCCAACGCGATGGAACCGCGCGTGGCCGTTGGCGATTTCAATCGCGGCACCGGCGAGCATACGCTTTATACCACCTCGCAGAACCCGCACGTGATCCGGCTTCTGATGGGCGCTTTCGTTCTGGGCATCCCCGAACACAAGCTGCGCGTGGTCGCCCCCGATGTGGGCGGCGGCTTCGGCTCGAAGATCTACCACTACGCCGAAGAGGCGTTCTGCACCTATGCTGCAAAGGAACTCAACCGTCCCGTCAAATGGACCTGCACCCGCTCCGAGGCGTTCCTGAGCGACGCGCAGGCCCGTGACCACTTGACCAAGATCGAACTGGCGCTGGATGCGGACAACAATTTCACCGCAGTGCGCACCATGACCTATGCCAATATGGGCGCGTATCTGTCGACCTTCGCGCCCTCGATCCCCACATGGCTGCATGGCACGCTGATGGCCGGCAACTACAAGACGCCGCTGGTCTATGTGAACGTCAAGGCGGTGTTCACCAACACCGTGCCGGTCGATGCCTATCGTGGCGCCGGCCGCCCCGAGGCGACCTATCAGCTCGAACGCGTGATCGACAAGGCCGCGCGCGAATTGGGCGTCGATCCGATCGCGCTGCGCCGGCAGAACTTCATCACCGAATTCCCCTATGCGACGCCGGTCGCCGTGGAATACGATTCGGGTGATTTCCACCGGCTGATGGACAAGCTTGAATCGCGCGCCGATTTCGCCGGCTTCGCCGCCCGCCGCGCCGAAAGCGAAAAGAACGGCAAGCTGCGTGGGCTCGGCATCAATTGCTTCATCGAGGCTTGTGGCATCGCGCCCTCGAACCTCGTGGGGCAGCTTGGCGCGCGGGCGGGTCTTTACGAATCCGCCACCGTTCGGGTCAACGCCACAGGCGGCATCACCGTGATGACCGGCAGCCACAGCCACGGGCAGGGCCACGAAACCGTGTTCCCGCAAGTGGTGGCCGATATGCTGGGCATCGACGCTTCGCTGGTCGAGATCGAACATGGCGACACGGCCAACACGCCGATGGGCATGGGCACCTATGGCTCTCGCTCTATCGCGGTGGGCGGCTCGGCGATGGTGCGTGCGACCGAAAAGATCATCGCCAAGGCCAAGAAGATCGCCTCTCACATGCTCGAAGCCTCCGAGGCGGATATCGAGCTGAAGGATGGCCAGTTCACCGTCGCAGGCACCGACAAGTCGCTGGCCTGGGGGGATGTGACGCTGGCGGCTTACGTTCCGCACAACTACCCGCTCGAGGATCTGGAACCCGGTCTCGAGGAAACCGCCTTCTACGATCCCAACAACTTCACCTATCCCGCCGGCGCCTATGCCTGCGAGGTCGAGGTTGATCCGGACACCGGCAAGGTCACCATCGCCCGCTTCACCACGGCGGATGATTTCGGCAATGTCATCAACCCGATGATCGTCGATGGTCAGGTGCATGGCGGCCTGACGCAAGGGATCGGCCAGGCATTGTTGGAAAACTGCACCTATGACGAGAACGGTCAGCTTCTGTCGGCGAGCTACATGGATTACGCCATGCCGCGCGCCGATGACGTGCCGTTCTTCTCGATCGACCATTCCAACGGCACGCCCTGCACGCATAACCCCCTTGGGGTGAAAGGCTGCGGCGAGGCGGGGGCCATCGGCTCCACGCCCACGGTGGTCAACGCGGTGGTCGACGCGCTGCAATCGGGCGGCATCAAGGTGGACCACGTCGATATGCCCGTCTCGCCCTCGCGGGTGTGGCAGGCGATCCAGGCAGCAGGTTGAGGAGGACCAGACCATGTATGCATTCGACATAGAACGCCCCACGACAGTGGCCGACGCGATCAAGCTGCTCGCCGCCTCCGATGAAAATCAGCCCCTGTCCGGCGGACAGACGCTGATTCCCACCCTCAAGCAGCGCCTTGCCAGTCCCGAGACCCTCATCAGCCTGACCGGCATCGATGAGATCAAGGGCATCTGCGAGGATGATTCCGGCCGCATCTGCATCGGTGCCGCCACCACCCATGCCGAAGTGGCCTCCGGCGCGGGCAAATACCCCGCGCTGGCGGCGCTGGCCTCGCATATCGGTGACCCGGCGGTGCGCAATCGCGGAACGATCGGCGGCAGCCTTGCCAATAACGATCCCTCGGCCTGCTATCCGGCCGCAGCCCTCGGCTCGGGTGCCGTGATCGTGACCAACAGCCGCGATATCCCCGCTGATGACTATTTCCAGGGCATGTTCGCCACCGCCCTGGACGAGGGCGAGATCATCACCGAAGTGAAATTCCCGGTGCCGCAAAAAGCCGCCTACATGAAGTTCGAGCAACCCGCCTCGCGCTTCGCCCTCGTCGGCGTGTTCGTCGCGCAATACGAAGGTGGCGTGCGCGTCGCAGTGACCGGCGCCTCCGAAGAGGGCGTGTTCCGCTGGTCCGAGGCCGAGGCGGCGCTGTCGTCGGACTTCTCCGCCGCTGCGCTTGACGGGCTGTCGCTGCCGGGCGACGGCATGATCTCGGACATGCACGGATCGGGCGACTACCGCGCGCACCTCGTGGCGGTGATGACCCGCCGCGCCGTGACCGCTGCGGGCTGACGCTGCAGCGCTTTACCCCAAATGCCCCCGCCATCCTCGCGATGGTGGGGGTTTTTCTTGGCCCCGTGCCGCGTGTTCCTCGCACCCGACAGGGCAGGGGCTTTACGTGCCCCCGTTACCCCTCTATGCCGCGTCGCATGAGCGCCCCCATGACCCTCCTGTGGACGTGCCACCCGTATCAGGCACCCCCCCGACAATGATCGCGCTCTCGGGTCTGTTCCTCGCGGCCTTCGCCGCCGCCACGATCTTTCCGTTCCAGTCCGAAGCAGTGCTCGCCGGGCTTCTCGTGGCCGCCACCCATCCCGCCACCCTGCTGATCGCGGTCGCCACCTTGGGCAATGTGCTGGGCAGCGTGGTGAACTGGGTTCTTGGGCGCTATCTTCTGGCCTTCCGCGACAGGCGCTGGTTCCCCGCCTCCGCCTCACAACTTGATCGCGCCCAGGCGTGGTATGGCCGCTACGGGCGCTGGTCGCTTCTGGGCAGCTGGCTTCCGGTCATCGGCGATCCGCTGACCGTGGTCGCAGGGCTGATGCGCGAGCCGCTCCCGTCCTTCCTTTTGCTGGTCACGATCGCCAAGGGCGCGCGCTACATCCTTCTGGCCGCCGCGACATTGGCGTGGCTCTGACGGGCCCGCCGCCTGCGCCCCGATTACAGGGCTTGCCTGCCTCTCTCTCTCCACCCGTGGCGGTGGGGGGTGATAGCGGCGGGCGACAGCGTCCCGGGCGCTGTTCCCTCCAGATCCGCATCAGAATTTCGGACGCGTGGATATCCCCGCCCGGATGATCCAGCGGATTTTACCACTGGCCATACCGAAATGTTTCGGCGTACATATCGGTATGACGGCAGACACCCCCCGTGGCACAAACCGCAATCTGCCAGCCGCCTTCGGCGGGGGGGCCATCATCGGCACGCTTGGAGGGTTGATCGGTCTGGGTGGCGCGGAGTTCCGCTTGCCGCTTCTGATCGGTCTGTTTCGCTTTAGGGCCTTGCAGGCGATAATCCTGAACAAGGCCATCAGCCTGGTTGTCATCGCATCTGCCTTGCCGTTCCGCGCGGCCACGGTTCCCTTCGCGGATATCGTCGCGCATTGGCCCATCATTCTGAATCTGCTGGCCGGCAGTCTGCTCGGTGCCTGGATCGGTGCGGGTTGGGCGACGCGGCTGCAATCTCGAACCCTCCACAAGGTGCTGGCCGTCCTGATGGTGGGCATCGCTGCGGTGCTGCTTGTCGGTCATGACGTTTCCGCTTCACATGTGCCGATGAATGAGACCGCCCGCGTGCTCGCCGGCATATGCGCGGGCTTCTTGATTGGCAGTGTGGCATCGTTGATGGGCGTTGCAGGGGGGGAATTGCTGATCCCGACCCTCGTCGTGATGTTCGGGGTCGATATCAAGCTGGCCGGCTCGATGTCTCTCGTGATCAGCTTGCCGACAGTGATGATCGGATTTGCCAGATACAGCCGCGATCAGAGTTTCAAAGTGCTCGCGCAGAACCGATCCTTTCTGCTGGTGATGGCGGCCGGCTCCATCCTGGGCGTGTTCCTGGGTGGTCTGATGCTGGCACTTGCCCCGCAAACCGTGCTGATCCCGGCCCTCGCGGCTCTGCTGGTTCTGTCTGCGATCAAGGTCTGGCCCCGTTGAGGCCGGTGGCAGCCGCCGCGCCGCGTATCTGCAGCCACACCCCCCGACCCACAGGTTTCTTCTGGCCTGAAATATCCCGGGGGAGTCGTTGAAATCCCATGGGATTTCAACGGCGGGGGCTGGCCCCCATACCCCCGGACGCCTCTTGCGCTCAGCCTGACAGCTTGCGCAGCCGCTTAAAGAGGCTCGATGTGTCCCACCGGCCGCCGCCCATGTTCTGCACATCCTTGTAGAACTGATCGACCAGTGCGGTCACCGGCAAGGAGGCGCCGATCTCGTCGCCCGTCGACAGGCAGATATTCAGGTCCTTGCGCATCCAGTCCACCGCGAAGCCATGCTCGAACTTGTCGTCCAGCATCGTCTCGTAGCGGTTCGCCATCTGCCAGCTGCCCGCAGCCCCTTGGCTGATCACCTCGACCACCGCGCGCCCGTCAAGCCCTGCCTCTTCGGCGAAATGCAGCGCCTCGCTCAGACCCTGCACCAGACCGGCGATGGCGATCTGGTTGCACATCTTGGTCATTTGTCCCGCCCCGCTCTCGCCGATCCGGCGGCACAGCTTGGCATAGGTGGTCATCACCGGCTCGGCCGCGTCATAGGCACCCTGATCGCCGCCGCACATGATCGACAGCTGGCCGTTCTCGGCCCCCGCCTGACCGCCCGAAATGGGCGCGTCGACGTAGTTCAGCCCGGCCTCTTTCGCCAGCGCGTAAAGCTCCTGCGTGACCTTGGCCGAGACCGTCGTGTGATCGACGAAAACCGCCCCTTTGCCCATACCGGCAAAGGCGCCATCCGGGCCGGTGCACACGCTGCGCAGATCGTCGTCATTGCCGACGCATGCCATCACGAACGCCGCCCCTTCGGCGGCCTCGCGCGGGGTGGCGGCATGGCGCCCGCCATGTTCGGCGGCCCATTTTTCCGCTTTCGCCGCGGTCCGGTTGTAGACGCAGACGTCATGTCCCGCCGCCTGCAGATGCCCCGCCATCGGGTAGCCCATCACGCCAAGGCCAAGGAATGCCAGTTTCGTCATCATCGTCTCCCTTCCCATTGTCTCGGGGGGGATTTCTGACTATCCCATGGCGGAATGCAAGGGAAAACCGGGTGCGTGCATGGCGTCGATCTTCAAATGGCTTCTCAGGCTGACCGGCGGCGCCATCCTGCTGGTACTGGTGGCCGTGCTGGGCCTGTATTATCTCTTGTCGCGCTCGCTGCCCGATTACGACAAGTCCCTCACCGTCGCGGGCCTCTCCGCCCCGGTCGAGATCGTGCGCGATCACGCCAATGTGCCGCATATCTTCGGGCAGGGGGACGCCGACACGTTCTTCGGCCTGGGCTATACCCATGCGCAGGACCGCCTATGGCAGATGGTGATGCTGCGCCGCACCGCCCAAGGCCGCCTCTCCGAGGTGTTCGGCCCCCGCACGCTCGAGATCGACAAGGTCATGCGCCGCTTCGATCTGCATGATCTGGCCCGCAGCTCGGTGGCCGCCCAAACCCCCGAGACCCGCCGCGCGCTCGAGGCCTATGCCGCGGGCGTCAACGCCCGCCTGACCGAGATCAACGCCGACGCGCTTGGCCGGGGCGCGCCCGAGATGTTCCTCTTCAACGCGCCCATGGCGCCCTGGCAACCGGCGGATTCGCTGGCCATTCTCAAGCTGATGGCGGTGCAACTCTCCTCGCATCTCGAACATGAGGTGCTGCGTGCGCGCACCTCCCTCGCGCTCGACGAGGCCATACGGCTCGACGATATCCTGCCGCTCGCCCCCGGCAGCGGGCTGGCGGCCCTTCCCGATTACGCAAGCCTCATGCCCGGCGCCGAAACGCTGCGCCATGCCGCGCTGCCACAGCCGCCGCGCGATCCGCTCTCGCCCTTCAATCCGCGGGCCTTTGCAGGGGCCTCGAACGCCTGGGCCGCGGCACCGGCGCGCTCGGCAAGCTCGGGGACGCTTCTGGCCAATGATCCTCACTTGGGCTTTTCCGCACCGGCAATCTGGTATCTCGCGCGGCTCGAACTTGAACGCGGCGGCGTGATCGGCGGCACGATCCCCGGCATGCCCGCCATCCTGAGCGGGCGCAGCAACGATCTGGGCTGGGGGCTGACCTCGTCCTATCTCGACGATCAGGATGTGCATATCGAACGGCTCAACCCCGAAAATCCCGGGGAATACCTGACGCCCGAAGGCTACAAACCCTTCCGCACCGCGCGCTCAATCATCCGCATCAAGGATGCCGAGCCCGTCACCCTGACCCTGCGGTGGACCGACAATGGCCCGGTGCTGCCCGGCTCGCACGCCGATCTGGGCACGGTCACGCCGGCGGGGCATGTGGCCTCGCTGTCCTGGACGGCACTCGATCCCGCCGACACCACGATGAGCGCGGCGATTGCCCTGATGGGGGCCGCCTCGGTCTCCGAGGCGCTCTCGGCGGGCGAGCTTTACATCGCGCCATCCCAAAACGTCCTGCTGGTGGACAGCGACACGATCGCCATGAAAACCCTTGGCGCCATGCCACGCCGCAACGCCCAGCACGAAAGCCAGGGGCGCATGCCCTCGCGGGGCTGGGTCCGGCAGAACCGCTGGCAGGGGATCAGCCCCTATTCGGCCAATCCCGAATTCATCGCCCCTGCGGGCGGTGTGTTGGGCAACACCAACAACAAGACCGTGGACCGGCCCTTTCCGTTGCATGTGAGCTTCGTCTGGGGCGACACGCAGCGCATCCATCGCTGGCAACGCCTGATGCAAAGCCGGCAGGTGCATACCCGCGACAGCTTCATCGAGGCGCAGCTCGACACCGTCAGCTTCACCGCCCGCTCGCTCCTGCCGCTGATTGGTGCAAACCTGTGGTTCACCGGCGAAGCCGCCCCCGACGGCACCCCCGAACGCCAGCGACAGCGCGCGCTCGATCTTCTGTCCGACTGGAACGGCGAGATGAACGAACATCTGCCCGAACCGCTGATCTATGCCGCCTGGATGCGCGCGCTTCAGGATCGGCTGATCCGCGACGATCTGGGGCCGCTGTCGCGCGAATTCGCCCATCCCGATCCGGTGTTCATCGAACGGGTCTACCGCGATATCGACGGTGCCTCGGCCTGGTGCGATGTCCGGCAATCCTCACCGGTGGAAACCTGCACCGATATCGCGCGCATGGCGCTGGATGATGCGCTGGTCTGGATCAACGAACGGTATGGCACGGCGCTCGAAAGCCTGCGATGGGGCGACGCGCATCAGGCAACGCACGATCACCCGGTTCTGGGCGACGTGCCGGTGCTGCGCTATTTCGTCAATATCCGCCAATCCACCTCGGGGGGCGACAACACCCTGCAACGCGGCCGCACCCGTGGCGCTGGCCCCGAGCCGTTCCAGAACGTGCATGGCGCGGGCTATCGCGGGGTCTATGATTTCGCCGACCCCGACAGCAGCGTGTTCATCATCTCGACCGGGCAATCGGGGCATTTCCTGTCACGTCACTATGATGATCTGGCACAGCTCTGGCGGCGGGGCGAATACATCCCGATGTCTCTGGACCCGGAACTGGCGCGCGCGGCCGCGGTGGGCATCACCCTGCTCGAGCCTGCCTTGCCGCAATAAGGCCGTGAACGGGAAGGGGCGTCAGGTTCCCGGCTCAGACCGCCCTCGCAGGTGCCAGATGCCGGCCGAACCAGTCCGTCGCATGCGCCACCACCTGATCCAGCGCGCCGGGTTCCTCGAAAAGATGCGTCGCACCCGGCACCACCTCGATCATGGTGTCGCAGGTCAGCGATCGTGCCGCATGACGGTTCAGGATCAGCACCGTGTTGTCCAACGCGCCGACAAGCAGCAGGGTCGGCGCCAGAATGAGCTGCCCCCAGTGAAGTGGTCCACCAACCGGGATAGGATTATCCCGCAATTTGGAGGACCAGAGAATGGCTGGGAAACGAGAAACGCCAGAAGACATCGTATCGAAACTTCGGCAAATCGAAGTGTTGCAAGGGCAAGGCATGACGGTCGCGGACGCGTCGCGCCATATCGGCATCACAGAGCAAACGTTCTATCGGTGGCGCAAACAATATGGCGGAATGAGCCGCGGGCAGCTGAAGCGGCTGAAGGAACTTGAGAAAGAGAACCAGCGCCTGAGGCGCGCGGTCTCGGATCTGACGCTGGACAAGCTGATCCTCACCGAGGCCGCAAAGGGAAACTTCTGAGCCCTTCACGTCGCCGCAGATGCATCGACCACGTGCGGCAGGCGCTCGGCATATCGGAACGCCGCGCCTGCCGCACCTTGGGACAGCACAGATCCACGCAGCGCAAGGTGCCGCGTGGCCGGCCAGACGAAGAGCGCCTGACCGAGGACATCATCGAATTGGCCAGGCAATACGGTCGCTACGGCTATCGCCCCGTGACCGCGCTGCTCAACCAGTCGGGCTGGCACGTGAACCACAAGCGGGTTGAGCGCATCTGGAAACGTGAAGGGCTGAAGGTTCCACCGAAGCAAAAGAAGAAAAGCCGGCTCTGGCTGAACGATGGATCATGTATCCGGCTTCGACCGGAGCGTCCAAACCATGTCTGGTCCTATGACTTCATGCAGGACCGGACAGCGGACGGCCGCACCTATCGCATTCTCAACATCATAGACGAGTTCACCAGGGAGGCGCTGATGATCCGCATAGACCGAAAGCTCAACTCGACCGATGTGCTTGATGCGCTGACGGACCTGTTCATCCTCCGCGGCCCGCCGGACTACATACGATCCGACAACGTCCTATGTCGGGAAAATCTGGCCGCTTAGGTCAGCAGGTCGTGGGGCATCTGGTGTCCCAGATGCCCTGTTAAAGTTGCCCAGACGGGCTCTGCCGTCAAGAAATGATCTCTTCCATAGCAAACACAGGGTACGCGCTTCGGCGGCCCTCACCGTCCTTAATACGAGATCCCAAATCCCAAGCAGAAGGCCCGAACATTATCTACGAGGTCAGATGTCTGCCTCCACGGCTCATGTCAGAGAGAGGTCCTTCCGCCTGGGCTCACCCCCTCGAAGAAGGGGCGATAGGGTTCGCCGTGATTGACCACGGCGTGTACGGTGCGCGCCATCTTGGCCGCGATCGCGGTGTAGGCCTTCCGGCGCAGATGGGCGTTGTGTCGATCCTTGGAGATGTAACGTTCGAACTTGTCGCGGAAGCTGTTAGTCCGCTTTAGAACGGCGGTCTGACCGGCCATGCAGAGCGTGCGCCGCAGCCGGGCATTGCCGTACTTTGAGATCCGGCTCTGTCCGCGAAACATGCCAGACTGGACGGTGGCGAGGTCCATGCCGCAAAACTTCAAGAACTGTCGATGGTGTCGGAACCGACGCAGGTCGCCTGCTTCGGCCAAGATGGTCATTGCGTTGATTGGGCCGATGCCGGGAATGGTGGTCAGCAGCTGATAGTCGGGTAGGTCCGACAACAACTCGACGGCCCGTGCCTCGATAACATCGCGCTGCCGGATGAGGCTACGCCCCTCGGCAAGAACAAGGCGGAACATGCGCACCGCGTCAGAATCTGCCTGAACTGGCAAGCCGACCGAAGCGGCCGCAGTGGCGTAAATATCGGAAAGTAATTGCTCTTTCGAAACCCTTCGGCCAACGACATCCCAGGCGTCGGCGATGAAGGCCTCGCGGCTCATGGCCGAGATCATATGTGGCGATGGGTACTTCTCAAGGAATGCCAGGAACCAATCCGTCCGTGAGCTTCGATGAAATCGTTCAGCCTCGGGAAAATACAGTGGCAGGTAGTGGGTGAGAATGCGGTGCCACAGCTCGGTCTTCGATCGAGAGACGATCTCGTGCGTCTTCGAGAGTTCCTGGATGTCGGCGGTCCCGACCACCATCGGATCGTGAAAGAACTGCACGGCGCCGATCTCCAGCATGTGAAGGATGACCTGGGCGTCCTTGGGATCATTCTTGTCCCAACTGTTGTGCAGGGCCTCCCGTGTTCGAGCCAGGCCGACGGACGAGACGAGCTTCAGCTCGAACCCGGCCTGCCCGAGATGATGCGCCAACGTTCGGTGGTAGTTGCCGGTCGCTTCGAACCCTATCCGCACCGGCAGGTCGTAGCTGGCAAGGGTTGCGGACAAACGCTGGAAGTCGTCAAGCGTGTTCAGGATCGTCATTCGGCGACGGCGCTTTTTGCCAGGGATGCCGATCAGCACCTCATGGCGATACTTGGAAATATCGATGGCGACTAGCAAGGTCGAAGCGGTAATATCGGTGGCGGTCATAGCCGGTCTCCTCAGCAGTGTGGTTATGCAAAACCACTGTTGAGACCTGAGACCGGTTATGGCCACACGCTGCGCTATTTGGGGGCTGCGCGCGTGGCCATAACCTCAAAAACAGCGTGCTTCCCGACGTGCTACGGTCCCGAGTTCGTGGCTCAGAAGGTCCGGGACTGGATCGCCGCAGTAGGTGCCAAGGCTGCGTTCATCGAGCCAGGATCGCCTTGGGAGAATGGATACTGCGAGAGCTTCAATGCACGCTTCCGGGACGAGTTGCTCAATGGCGAGCTCTTCTACTCAATAAAGGAGGCAAGGATCATCATCGAAGACTGGAGAAGACACTACAACACCGTTCGGCCTCACAGCGCCCTTGGATACCGGCCTCCCGCACCGGAAAGCATCGTTCAGATGGACCAGAGGCCGGTCATGCACTAACAATCAACTTGGACCACTTAGTGGGGGCAGCTCAAGAACGCGGGGCAGGGCACTTTTCGCCAGATCGGGGCGCCCGCCGCGCGAGACCACCGCCCTCACGACACGGGGGTGATCGGCTGCCGCCCGCAAGGCCGCCGCCGCCCCCGTGCTGGCCCCGAAGAGACCGCAGGGCAAATCGCGGACGCGGGTCTCGCAGGTGCACCAGTTCAGCGCCGCCCCCACGCGATTGGCCAGCAATGCGATGTCGAAAACATTGCGTTTGTCCAACGCCTCCTCTTCGGTCAGCAGATCGAACAGCAATGTGGCCAGCCCTGCGGCGTTCAACCGATCCGCCACGTATCTGTTGCGCGGACTCATCCTGCTGCTGCCGCTACCATGGGCGAAGATCACCAATCCTGACGGGGTTTCCGGCATGCTCAAAGTGCCTGACAGAATCATGGCACCCTTCGCCACCGTGATAAAAACCTCAATATGTGAGCTGTTTTCCATTCCGTAATTTGTGAGCTGTTTTCCATTCCACCGACTATAGCCGATCTGGACTGTAAGCGCCTTGACATGGAACAACTACCCACCACGGCGCCGCCTGAGCTTCGGGCGCGAGACTGACCCTCCGGCAGGTGTTACGCGTCCGTCTCGGGGCGTCGGGCGACCAGATTGATCAGGGCCGAGCGTCCGCAATGTCCACGACCCTCGCTGATCTCCCGCTCATATGCGCGGCACTCCAATATCTGCCAGTCCCCAAAAGCCGCGCGCAGCAGGTCTTCGGTATACATGTTTTCCGCATAGGGCGGCCCGCCGGTGCCAAGCGCGATCTGCTCGGGCGTGTAGCCATGCAGCAAAATCAGCCCTCCGGGCTTGACGCTGCGCCGCATTCCGTCGAACAGACGGGCGCGCTCATCGGGTCCAACGAACTGGATGAAGATACCGACCACAAGATCGAACGTCTCGGGCCAGTCATGCGCCAGCACGTCGGTTTCGCGGAAGCTCACCGTCACGCCCTTCTCGGCGGCAAGCGCCCGGGCCTTGGCGATGGCCGAGGGCGCGAGCTCCAGCGCCGTCACCTCCAGACCGCGCTCCGCCATGAACACCGAGTTGCGCCCCTCGCCATCCGCCACCGCCAGCGCCGTAGCTCCCGGCACCAGCAGATCGGCGTGATCGGTCAGAAAGGCCGCAGGCTCCCGACCGAACACGTATTCCTGCGTCGCGAAGCGCTCTTCCCACATCAGCATCCATGTCCTTTCGGTGTCGGGTATCCAGTGTTGGTCCTACCATCATAAAACCCGCTCGCACCGGGCGGTGCAAGCGGGTGATTGTCGCGTGTTTGTGTACGGAAGGGACACAAATCAGGGGGCAAGTGCCGAAGTTTGTCCCAAACCGGTGTAGGATTTGTACGGATCGTACGCAGTCCGCGCCGCCGCGCTCAGCGCGAAAGTGGGCCGATCACCATGATCATTTGACGACCTTCCATCTTGGGCATGTTCTCGACCTTGCCCAGATCCTTGACGTCCTCCGCCACCCGGTGCAGCAGGTCGCGGCCCAGATCCTGATGCGCCATTTCGCGGCCGCGGAACCTCAGCGTGATCTTCACCTTGTCGCCATTTTCCAAGAATCTGAAGACGTTACGCATTTTGACGTCATAGTCATGCGTGTCGGTGTTGGGTCTGAACTTGACCTCTTTCACCTCGATGATCTTCTGTTTCTTGCGCGCCTCGGCCTCGCGTTTCTGCTGTTCGTACTTGAACTTGCCGAAGTCCATGATCTTGCAGACAGGCGGTTCGGCATTGGGCGAGATCTCGACCAGATCCAACCCCGCCTCCTCGGCCATCTCCATCGCCCGCTCCGGCGTCACGACGCCAACGTTTTCTCCGTCCGCTCCGATCAGACGGATTTCCGGGCCGCGGATCTTTTCGTTTATGCGGGGGCCTGTTTCGCGCGTCGGGGGCGCGTTGTGGGGTCTGCGGGCTATGGCTTTGTTCCTTTGGTTGTTGGGGTAATTTGATGCGCGAAAGTAACCGCGCCATCACGGCGTTTCAAGCGGCAAAATCGGCTGATCCAAGCCTAAATAAGCAAGATTGCCTCTTGCGGCTTTTCATTTGGGTCGACATCTGAAAGCAAGGACAAGAAGGCCGCAAGCTGTTGGTCGGCCTATATTTCGAGGGGAAGAGAGTGATGAGAAACCTTGTTTGGATACTGGTGGCCGTTGCCGTGCTGGCAGGTGGCTACATGTTGTTCACCGGCAAATCGGTCGATGAGATCGCCGAGGCAGTCACCGGCGTGGTCGAGCAGCCGGAACCCTTGCAAGAGGCTGCAGACACCGCCGCCGAAGAGGCCGGGCAGGCAGTGGACGCAGCACAGGACGCCGCAAGCGAAGCGGCAGACACAGCCTCGCAAGCCGCGGGCGACGCCGTTGACGCCACGCAGGACGCCGCATCTTCTGCGGCAGACGCGGCCACCTCTGCGGTGGAAGGTGCCGTAGAGGCCGCACAGGACACGGTAGACGCCGCGCAGCAGGCGGTTGAAGAAGCGGTCACCGCCGCCGATCCAGCCGCCGATGCCGCAACCGAAAGCACCTCGTCGGATGCTGCTCAAGCTACTGAAGCAGCTGAGGAAACTGCACCGGCCGCGACCGAAAGCCCGTCTGATGCCGCGCCCGAGGCGACCCCGAGCACAGACAGCGCGACGGATGCCGCGACGGATGCAGCCCCCCAGACAGAACCCGAGACACCGGCAGAGGCCGCAACCGATAGCGCCGCGCAAACGCCCGAGGCCCTGACTGACGATGGCTTCGACTTCGATAAGGTCGCGCAGATGATCGACGAGTCCCAGTTGGGCGACATGCAGAAAACCTTGCTGAAAGGCACTCTGGATCAGGCGCGCAACAATCCTGATCTTCTAAGCCAGGCGCTGTCGTCGGTCCGCGAGGCGCTTGGTCTGTAATCCCACGCGTCAAACCGCTGAACAAGAAACCCGCGCCATTGGGCGCGGGTTTTTTGTCTGCTGATTGGCTTGGGGAGGGCGTCACCGCCCGTCCATCAGTCCAGAAACGCTTTTTCGACAACATATTCCTTGGGGTCGGAATTGGCCCCCTCACGCAGGCCGTAGCTTTCAAGCATCTCCTTGATTTCAAGGTTGAATGCCAGATTGCCACAAACCATCGCCCGATCCGTTTCAGGCGCAAGCGGCGCCACGCCGAGATCCGCGAACACCTCGCCCGAGCGCATCAGATCCGTGATGCGCCCCATCTTGGGGCTGTCTTCGCGGGTTGTGGTCGGGTAGTAGCGCAACTTTTCGTGGAAACCTTCGCCGATCAGCTCTTCGAGCATCTCGTCGCTGCGAATGCTGTCGATCAGGTCGCGGCCATACGCCAACTCTCCCACTTCGCGGCATGTGTGGGTGATGATCACCTCATCGTAATCGGTATAGGTCTGCGGGTCGCGCAGCAGCGACGCGAAAGGCGCAAAACCGGTGCCGGTGGCGAAGAGCCAGATCCGTTTGCCCGGCAGCAACGCATCATGCACCAGCGTGCCTACAGGTTTGGGGCGCAGGATGATCTCGTCGCCCGGCTGGATATGCTGGAGCCGCGATGTGAGCGGGCCGTCCTGCACCTTGATCGAATAGAACTCCAACTCGTCATCCCAACTGGGCGAGGCGATGGAATAGGCGCGCAGAAGCGGCTTTTCCTTGCCGGTCTTCTCGTCCGTCTGCATCAGGCCGATCATCACGAACTCGCCCGAGCGGAACCTGAGCGACGCGGGCCGCGTCACCCGGAAGGAAAACAGGCGATCCGTCCAATGCGTGACTTGGGTGACTTTCTGCGCGTCGGGCAGGGTGGGGGTCTTGACGGCCTTGGCGGGTGCTTCGGTCACTGTGCTGATCTCGTTCATTGCCTCGTCTGCCGGTTCGTTAAACCGACACCTTTAAGTAATCTTTGATTCAGGTCAGGTACAGGGCGGTTTATCCGCGCAGGCGCGCCTGATAGTCATGCGCCTGCCAATCTGCGCGGAAAAGCCACTGATCCTCGGGCTGGCGCGCGGCCAGATCCTCCGAGATTTCGATCTCGTCGAACCCGGCACGCCGCGCCATAGCGTATTGATCGGCGATCACGTGACCCCGTGCGCGCAGACGGCCCTTGTAGCCCATCAGGCGCAGGTGCCGCGCCATGGTGAAGCCGCGCCCATCCGAAAAACTGGGAAAGTCCACGCGAATGAGCCTGATGCCGGGCAGGCGGCCTGCAAGCTCCTGTGGATCGGCGCTCGAGGGCAAGTCGATGCCATGATCCGTGCGCGCGTCTTCCAGTGCGGATATCGGGGCTGTCCAGTCGTCGGGGCGAAACCCTTCGTCGGTGACGATGATACTCATGCTGTCTCTCCTTGGCGAATGATCCGCCCGTTTTCGAAATGAATGCCGCATTCGGTCTTGTCGTGACCGCGCCAGCGGCCTGATCTTGGGTCTTCATGGTCCGCCACGCGGGTGGTGCAGACCTGGCAGCCGATGGACGGATAGCCGCGCGCCACCAAGGGATGCCGGGGCAGCCGGTTTTCGTCCATGTAGGTGCGGATATCTTCGGGGGTCCAATGGGCAAGCGGGTTGACCTTGATGCGCCCGGTACCCGGATCGGCCTCGAAGAAGTCCAGCGCGGCGCGGCTCGGCCCCTGGTAACGCTTGCGCCCGGTGATCCAGCCATCGAAGCCTTCCAGCGCGCGCGCCAGTGGCCTTGTCTTGCGCAGGTCACAGCAGGCGTCGGGGTTCGAGCGGTGCAGCACGCGGGCGGGATCCTCGCTGTGCAGATCGGCCTTCCCCGCCCGCACGATGCGCAGATCGCGCAGATCCAACCGCTCGGCCAATTCGTGCTGATAGACCAGCGTTTCGGCAAACAGCATGCCGGTATCGACGAAGATCACCGGGGTGTCGCGCCTCAGGACGGCGATCATATGCAGCAACACCACCGACTCCGCGCCGAAGCTTGACACAAGCGCCAGCCGCCCGGCATCGGCGTCACGCAAAGCATGCGCCAGAACGTCACTGGCCGCATGATGCCGGTAGCGCGCATTCAGGGCCTGCACACGCAACGTCGGATCACTGCGCTGCATAGGCATCTGCCCCGGCGTTGTCATAAAGCGCGGTCTTGAACGGCTCCATCCCGATGCGGCGATAGGTCTGCAGGAACGTCTCGTCGTGGCTGTCGCGGTAGTCGAGATAGGTTCGCACGATCCTTTCGATCGCCGAGAGGATCTCATCGGCCGAGAAGCCGGGACCGGTCCGGTCACCCAGACTCGCTGTCTCGGTGTGATCGCCGCCAAGCGTGATCTGGTAACTCTCCACCCCGGCCCGGTCGAGTCCAAGGATCCCGATATGGCCGACATGATGATGCCCGCAGGCATTGATGCAGCCGGAAATCTTGATCTTCAACTCGCCGATTTCATGCTCGAGATTCAAGTCGTCGAAGCGCCGGGCGATATCCTGGGCAATCGGGATCGAACGGGCCGTGGCCAGCGCGCAGTAATCCATGCCGGGGCAGGCGATGATATCCGAAATCAGTCCGATATTGGCGGTGGCCAGCCCGTGCTTTTTCAGCGCGGCATGAACTGTCGGCAGATCGGATTTGTGCACATGCGGCAGGATGACGTTCTGTTCGTGGCTGATGCGCAATTCGTCATGACCATAGCGTTCGGCCAGATCGGCCATGACGCGCATCTGCTCGGCGGTTGCGTCGCCCGGTGTGGCGCCATGCGCCTTGAGGCTGATCTGCACGATGGCATAGCCCGGCGCGCGATGTGCCGCGAGGTTCGTATCGGCCCAGGACCGGAAGATCGGATCGGTCCTGTAGCTTGTGTCGAAGACCGCAGTGCTGTCGGTGCGAAAGGCGGGCGGGGTGAAAGCGCTTTTGATCTGCGCGAAAAGCGCCAGATCGACGCCCGTGAATGTGGGCCGGATCAGGTGGAAACGATCCTCCACGCGGGCGCGGATGTCGTCGATCCCGTGTTCGTGTACGGTGATCTTGATACGTGATTTATACTTGTTGTCGCGCCGACCGAGCAGGTTCCAGACGCTGACCACCGCCTCCAGATAGGGCAGGAGATCGTCCTGGCTTACGAACTCATTGAGGACCTTGCCGATCATCGGTGTGCGCCCAAGCCCACCGCCCACGATCACACGATAGCCGGTTTGCCCGTCGCGGCGGACGATCTGCAGCCCAATGTCATGCGCGCGCGTCACCGCGCGGTCGGCGGCGGCCCCGGTGACGGCGATCTTGAACTTGCGCGGCAGGAACTGGAACTCGGGGTGATCGGTGGACCATTGCCGGATCAGCTCGGCCACCGGGCGGGGATCGGTGATCTCATCTGCTGCGGCACCGGCGAAATGGTCGGCGGTCACGTTGCGGATGGTGTTGCCGCTGGTCTGGATGGCGTGCATGCCCACCTCGGCCAGCGCATCCAGCATGTCGGGCACGTCGCGCAATTTGGGCCAGTTGTACTGGATGTTCTGGCGCGTGGTGAAGTGGCCATAGCCCTTGTCCCAACGCTCGGCGATATAGGCCAGCTGGCGCATCTGACGGCTGTTGAGCGTGCCATAGGGGATCGCCACGCGCAGCATATAGGCGTGCAGTTGCAGATAAAGCCCGTTCATCAGGCGCAGTGGCTTGAATTCATCCTCGGTCAATGCGCCGCTCAGACGGCGTTCGACCTGCTGGCGGAACTGGCGGTTGCGCTCGGCCACGAAGGCCGCGTCGAATTCGGTATAGTCATACATCGGTCAACTCCGCTTGTTTGCCGTGGCGGTAATTCGAGGGGCCGGTGCGGCGGAATGCCTCGCGGAAATGGACGGGTTCGGGGCCGTTGGCACCTGCTTTGGCCTCGGCAAGGTAAACACCCACGACCGTCTCGGTTTGCGCCTGTGCCATCAGAAGCCGCAACTGGGATTCTGCCTCGTCGGTGATCAACTCGGCTTCGGACATGTGCCGGGTCCATCGGTCATCGCGGGTCAGGTAAACGACATCGCCTTCGATCAGCGCGTTGGCGGTGACGACTTTGGGGGTGAAGTCGCGGGGCATTTCAGGCAAGCTCCTGTTCTAAAGCGGAAAGTTCAACCTGGGTGGCGCGCGGCGCCAGCCCGTAGAATGTCAGCGCAGGCCCGGTGACAGCAGCTTCGTTCAGATCCTGCGGCAGCCGGTCAAGCGTGGTGCCGAGGATGCGTTGATCGGGCCGCGAGGCGTTCTCGACCACCGTGACCGGCGTGGTCCGATCGGCACCGTGCATGATGAGACGTCCTTGAATGAAGCGGGCGGATTTTTTGCCCATGTAGATTGCGGCAACCTCTCCGGGGCGGGCCAATGCGGACCAGTCGTGATCGGCAAAGCCGGCCATGTCATGCCCCGTCAGGAACCGAACCGAGGCATTGCGACGCCGCTGCGTCAGGCTCTGGCCGATGGCGGCAACGCTGGCCGAGGCTGCGGTGATGCCGGGAACGATGTGCCAGCCTATGCCAGCTGCATCCACTGCGTCGATTTCTTCGTCAAGACGGCCGAAAACGGTAGGGTCTCCGCCTTTCAGGCGCACGACCTGCGCGCCTTGGGTCGCATGTTCCGTGATCAGCCGGTTGACGTCGTCCTGCGTCATCGAAGGTCCGAACCCTTCTTTGCCGGCGTCGATCAGCGTGGCTTCGCGGCGGGCAAGCTCAAGGATCTCGGGTGTGACGAGCCGGTCATGAATGACCACATCCGCCGTATCGAGCGCCTTGCGCGCCTTGAGGGTCAGAAGCTCGGGATCGCCCGGACCCGCGCCGACAAAAGCCACGTGCCCGGGGCGTTCCGCCGCGCTGTGATGGCGGCGCAAAAGCCCGTCCAGCATGGTCTGCGCCGCCTCTTGCCCGCCGTGATCCATGGCGCGTGGTCCTGCGGTGAAGTAGTAATCCGCCCAGAAATCACGCCGTGCGCGGCCCACCGGCAGAGTTTCGGCCATCCTGCGAAACGCCTTGCCGATCCGCGCCAGCGGGCCAAGGGTTGCAGGCAGGCGGGCCTCCAGATCGGCCTTGATGGCACGGGCCAGAACGGGGGCGGCGCCTTCGGTGCCGATCGCTACTGTCACCGGGTCGCGGTCGACGATGGCGGGGGTGATGAACTGGCTGTCGGCGAGGTTGTCGACGATGTTGGTCAGCGCCCCGTCCGCGCGGGCGATGGCGCTGGTGCGGGCGTCTTCGTACTCGTCCTCGTCGGCGGCGTAGAACAGCACGGCGCAGAGCGCGTCACCGGGCTCCATTGCGCGACGATGCAGGGTCAGACGGCCTTCGGCGGCCCAGCCGGTGATCTCGGGGGCGGGGCTGGGGGCGAAGACGGTCAGATGGGCTTCGGTCTTGAGCAGCAGGCGGAGCTTTGCAAGCGCGGCATCGCCGCCACCCGACAGGACGATCCGGCGACCTTCGACCGCGAGGAAAACAGGAAAATGTTTCATGGGATGTCCCCGGTGAACTGTTTGACTTCTCCGTCAATATAGAAAATATTCCCATATAAACGCCATAGCCCGGCATAATTAAGAACATATGTTCCAAATCATGTGGGCCTTGCCGGGGCTGTTCCAAGAAAAAGGGAAATGTGAAATGAGTGTTCGCCTGGATGATCTGGATCGGAAAATACTTGTGCAGCTGCAGCAGGACGGCGGGCAGTCGCTAGACGATATCGCCAAGATCGTCGGCAGCTCCAAGACGCCGGTCTGGAACCGGATTCGCAAGATGCGCGAGGCGGGCATCATCAAACAGCAGACCTTTCTGCTGGATGCCGAAGCCCTTGGTTTTGAAGCATGTTTCTTCGTTCTGATCCGCACGTCGGAGCATGATGCGGTATGGCAGGCGAAGTTCCTGCAAGCATTACGGGACCGGCCCGAAGTGCAGGAGGCGCATCGGCTGGCGGGGGATATCGACTATATCCTGAAGGTCCGGGTGGCCAATGCGCGGGCTTATGACACGTTTTATCAGGCGCTGATTTCAGAGGTGAAGGTGCATAACGTCACCGCACTTTTGTCGATGGAAGAGATCAAATCGACCACGATGCTGCCACTGTGAGAGCCTAAACAGTACGCTCCAACACATTGATTATAGGTGTGAAATCAGCTTCACGCAGGCTTGCGCCGCCGACAAGGGCGCCGTCCACGTTTGGCACGGCGAAAATCTCGGCGGCGTTGGTCGGCTTGACGGACCCACCATAGAGAATGCGCATCTCGGCCATGGCGGGGCCGAAGCGAGACGTCAGGTTTTCCCGAATGAAATCATGGACTTCGCCGATCTGTTCCAGGGTCGGGATCTTGCCGGTTCCGATGGCCCAGACGGGTTCATAGGCGATCACGGTGTTGGCGCTGGTCGCACTGTCCGGGACCGAGCCTGCCAATTGCGCGCCGATCACCTTCAGGGTCTGTCCGGTATCGCGCTCAGTCAGGGTTTCGCCGATACAGATGATCGCAATCAGCCCGCTGGCATGGGCTGCCGACGCTTTGGCGCGGACCAAATCATTGGTTTCATTGTAAGTTTCGCGGCGTTCCGAATGCCCGACAATGACAGCGGTGGCGCCCGTGTCAGCGATCATCGGCGCCGAGATGTCACCGGTATGGGCGCCGGAGGCGGCGCTGTGGCAGTCTTGCGCCCCTATATCTGGTGCATGTCCGGTCACCATCTGGCTGGCTTGAAACAGCAAGGTCGCGGGCGGACAGATCAGGATATCGACGCCAGGGGAGGGATGCACCTTGACGATGGCTTGCAATTCGGCAAGCGCCGCGCTGGTTCCGTTCATCTTCCAATTTCCGGCAACCAGTTTGCGCATGCCCGAAGGTCCGTTCTTTTATTCTTGATTATTCAGTGACTTGGAACGCGACGTTCACATGCCTTCAAACTTGATGGATTCGCCGCAACCGCAGGCTTCGGTCACGTTGGGATTGTTGAACACGAATCCGGATTCCAGAAGTGATGTCTTGTAGTCGATCTCGGTGCCGAAGAGGAACATCTGCGCCATGGGCGCGATCATCACGCGCGCGCCATTCTGCTCGACCACCTCATCGTGAGGATCAACCTCGGTCACATACTCCATGGTGTATTCCATGCCGGCGCAGCCGCCCTTCTTGACCCCGATGCGCAACCCCTGATGTCCGTCACGGTCCATCAGTTTGGCGATCTGGGAGGCGGCGTCGGTCGTCATGCTGACGGCCTGTTTTCCGGGAATTCCAAACATGAGAACTTCCTTTTAGCCGATTGATTTTATTACATGAAACCAAGTTCAAGGCGGGCTTCGTCGCTCATCATGTCCATGCCCCATGGCGGATCCCAGACGAGCTCTACATCGACCTGTTTGACACCGGCGACCGGCTCGATCGCTTCGGCGACCCAACCGGGCATCTCACCGGCGACAGGACAGCCGGGAGCGGTGAGCGTCATGATGACACGCACAGCATTCTCGGCGTCGATCTCGATCGTGTATATGAGTCCCAGATCATAGATATTCACTGGAATTTCAGGGTCATAGACGGTCCTGCACGCTTCGACCAACTGGTCGTAGAGCGGGTGATCCGTGCTTGACGGGGCGATGAGTGGCGCGCCTTCAAGAGGTTCGGGGCTGTGGGTCATGTCCTGCGTCCTGCGGTGTTCCTGATTAAACATATAAGATTTATGATCGGATACGTCCAGAGGGGGTGTTGTGTAGGGTTCGTAAGAAACTTACGCGCCTTTGGTACCAAACGGCGCGCTGATGGCGCGCGTTGTGTCCCATCCGTACACATTACCGATCAAACGGGTCAATCGGGCGTCACTCGACCTCTGAACTGCCGGCGCGGCGGCGCCGGATCGGGACGGGGCGAACACGGGATTCGATCTGGTCATAGAGCAGGCCGATGATGTTCTTGCCGGTCGACTGCTCGATTCCCTCGAAGCCGGGAGAGGAATTCACCTCGAGCACTTTCGGTCCGGTTTCCGAGCGCAGCAGATCGACGCCCGCGAGGTTCAGATCGAAGGCCCGAGCTGCGCGGATCGCGGTTTCGCGTTCCTGCTTGGTGATGCGCACCGACTTGGCCGAGCCGCCGCGATGCAGGTTCGAGCGGAAATCACCATCCGCCCCGGTGCGCTTCATCGCGGCGACCACCTTGCCGCCGATCACGAGACAGCGGATATCCTCGCCCGCGGATTCCTTGACGAAATCCTGCACGAGGAAATTCGCCCGCAGACCGCGAAAGGCGTCGATCACCGACTCGGCCGCCTTGCGGGTCTCGGCGAGCACCACGCCCTTGCCCTGGCTTGATTCCAGCAGCTTGACGATCAGCGGCGCTGTGCCGACCAGACCGATCAGGTTGCTGGTGTCCTTGGGCGAGGCAGCGAAGGCGGTGTTCGGCATCCCGATCTTGGCGCGCGCCATCAGCTGATGGGCATAAAGCTTGTCGCGGCTGGCGGTGATCCCCGCCGATGGGTTCACGCAATAGGTGCCGATTGTTTCGAACTGGCGGATGATGGCGGTGCCATAGGGCGTGATCGAGGCACCGATCCGGGGAATGATCGCGTCATAGCGCGGCAGGCGTTTGCCGTCGTAATGCACCTCGGGGGCCATGGCGTTGATCGCCATGTAGCAGCGCGTGGTATTGATGACCTCGACCGAATGGCCGCGTTTCTCGCCTTCCTCGACCAGACGGCGGTTGGAATAGTTGTCTTCACGCGAGAGCACGCAGATCCGCAGGGCGCGGGCCGGGGCGGCCTGTCGCATCTCGGCGGTGTGGTAGACATCATAGCTCAGTTCGGGCTGCATGAACCGGTCGGTCGCGACGATGGTGATGTGATCCTTGAGCGCCTGACGGCCCAGAAGCATCCG
Organism: Roseobacter sp. AzwK-3b; assembly: GCF_000170875.1. Lineage (NCBI taxonomy): Bacteria > Pseudomonadati > Pseudomonadota > Alphaproteobacteria > Rhodobacterales > Roseobacteraceae > Roseobacter > Roseobacter sp. AzwK-3b. The sequence goes on along the minus strand of NZ_ABCR01000003.1, from coordinate 62,511 downwards.
GGAATTCATCGTGGAGCGGTTGGTCAGCGTGATCTCGATCGGCCAGGTGTCGCCGTTCACGGCGAGGCTGGATTCGATGACGTAGCGCAGTTCCTTTTCACCGTTCGAAGAGGTCACCTCGCGGCGGTCCACGATCGGGGCGGAGCAGGGGATCACCAGATCGTCACGCCCGGGAATGGGGTGCACGGTGAAGCGGACCTTGGGCTTGGCGGAGGAGCCGAAGGTTTCGATGTCGAAGGCATGCAGAGCGGACGTGCGCGCGCCGGTATCGACCTTGGCCCGGATCGCCGGAACGCCGAGGCCCGGCAGCGCCACCCACTCCTCCCAGCCGAAATTCAGTTGCTGAGGTTCGTCGGGGGTATCGGTCATGTGGATCCTTTTGCGCACGCTGCAGGGTGATGTGACTGACGACCATACCCTGATTAATATGACGATGCCAAGACAGCCCGGCGCGCGCAGCGGCGGGATGGCGGAGGGTTTTGCATGTGGCGGCGAACCGCTTTATGAGGCGCGCAAGGACAGATGCGAGGGCAGCCGGTGACTTTCAGGTTTCGACTTCAGGCGACGGACGGGATGGCAAGGACCGGGGTGATCGACACGCCGCGCGGCGAGGTGCGCACGCCGGCCTTCATGCCGGTGGGCACGGCGGCCACCGTCAAGGCGATGCTGCCGGGCTCGGTGCGCGAGACGGGGGCGGATATTCTTCTGGGCAATACCTATCACCTGATGCTGAGACCCGGCGCCGAGCGGATCGCGAACTTGGGCGGGTTGCATCGCTTCATGAACTGGGAGCGGCCCATTTTGACTGACTCGGGAGGCTTTCAGGTGATGAGCCTTGCGGGGCTGCGCAAGCTGACCGAAGAGGGGGTGACCTTCAAGAGCCATATCGACGGATCACGGCACGAATTGACGCCGGAACGCTCGATGGAGATCCAGCGGCTTCTGGGCAGCGATATCGTGATGTGTTTCGATGAATGCCCGGCGCTGCCCGCCAGCGATGACGAGGTTGCGCGCGCGATGCGGCTGAGCATGCGGTGGGCGGAACGGTCCAAGGACGCGTTCGGCGACAGGCCGGGGCACGCGCTTTTCGGGATCATGCAGGGTGGTGTGACACAAGAGCTGCGCGAGGAATCGGCGCGCGCGCTGGTGGATATCGGGTTTGACGGCTACGCGGTGGGCGGTCTGGCCGTGGGCGAGGGGCAGGAGGCGATGTTCGGCGTGCTGGATTATGCGCCGGGTTATCTGCCGACCGACAAGCCGCGCTACCTGATGGGGGTGGGCAAGCCTGATGACATCGTGGGCGCAGTCAAGCGCGGCATCGACATGATGGATTGCGTGCTGCCGTCACGCTCGGGGCGGACCGGGCAGGTGTTCACGCGGCACGGGGTGCTCAACATCAAGAACGCGCGCCATCAGGACGACCCGCGCCCGCTGGACGATCAATGCGGCTGTCCGGCCTGCCGGGGCTATAGCCGGGCCTATCTGCATCATGTGTTCCGCAGTCAGGAAATCATCAGCTCGATGCTGCTGACATGGCACAACCTGCATTATTATCAGGATATCATGGCCGGGATGCGCGAAGCCATCGCCGAGGGGCGATTTGCTGATTGGGAGGCGGCGTTCCACAAGGGGCGCGAGGCCGGCGATATCGAGCCGCTCTGACGCGCACGGCACGGGGCTTGCAAAGGCTTGGGGCAAAAAACGCGCGCTGACAGCAGGTTGCGCGCATTTGCCGGAAATGCCATTGAAACAGCCCTTGTGAAGCCCCGTCGAGAGGGGCAAACTGGGTCAACTCGGTTGAAACGGGGGCGGGTCCGCCCCAGATATATCCGCAGGAAACGTGGAGACGGGTGTGGCTGCCTGATGCAGGGGCCTGAACCGTCTGCCAAGAGTAAGGAAACGAGCATGCAAGAGCCTCTCAATTCATCCTATCCGGTGCTGCCGCTGCGCGATATCGTGGTCTTCCCCCACATGATCGTGCCGCTGTTCGTTGGCCGTGAAAAATCGGTCCGCGCGCTGGAAGAGGTGATGCAGGACGACAAGCAGATCCTGCTGTCGAGCCAGATCGACGCCAGTATCGACGACCCGACCGAAGACGGCATTTATCGCTCGGGCGTTCTGGCCAATGTGCTGCAACTACTGAAATTGCCCGATGGCACCGTCAAGGTGCTGGTCGAAGGTGTGGCACGGGTGCAGATCACCGATTATCTTGAGAACGAGAATTTCTTCGAGGCGCGCGCCGAATACCTGAGCGAGATGCCGGGCGATCCGGCCACGATCGAGGCGCTGTTGCGCACGGTCAGCGACGAATTCGAGCGCTATGCCAAGGTCAAGAAGAACATCCCCGAGGAGGCGTTGGCCGCTGTCAGCGAAACCGCGGAACCCGCGAAGCTGGCCGATCTGGTCGCCGGGCATTTGGGAATCGACGTAGCCCAAAAGCAGGAGCTTCTGGAGACGCTGTCGATCAGCGAGCGTCTGGAAAAGGTTTACGGGCTGATGCAGGGCGAAATGAGCGTTCTGCAGGTCGAGAAGAAGATCAAGACGCGCGTGAAATCCCAGATGGAGCGCACGCAGCGCGAATATTACCTGAATGAGCAGATGAAGGCCATTCAGAAGGAATTGGGCGATGGCGAAGAGGGCGAAGGCGAGATTGCCGAGCTCGAAGAGCGCATCTCCAAGACCAAGCTGAGCAAGGAGGCGCGCGACAAGGCCGAGGGCGAGCTGAAAAAGCTCAAGAACATGAGCCCGATGAGCGCCGAGGCGACGGTGGTGCGCAACTACCTGGACTGGATGCTGTCGATCCCGTGGGGTGTGAAATCCCGCGTGAAGAAGGATCTGGGCCGCGCCGAGAAGATCCTCGACACCGACCATTACGGGCTTGAGAAGGTCAAGGAGCGGATCGTCGAGTATCTGGCGGTGCAGCAACGCTCGAAAAAGCTGAAAGGCCCGATCCTGTGCCTTGTCGGCCCGCCGGGTGTGGGCAAGACATCGCTTGGGGAATCGGTCGCCAAGGCCACGGGGCGCGAGTTTATCCGCATCTCGCTTGGCGGGGTGCGCGACGAATCCGAGATTCGTGGCCATCGCCGGACCTATATCGGCTCGATGCCCGGCAAGATCATTCAGGCGCTGAAAAAGGCCAAGACGACCAATCCGCTGATCCTGCTCGATGAGATCGACAAGATGGGTCAGGATTTCCGTGGCGATCCCGCCAGTGCGATGCTCGAGGTTCTGGACCCTGAACAGAACGGCAGCTTCGTGGACCACTATCTTGAGGTGGAATACGATCTGTCGAACGTGATGTTCCTGACCACGGCCAACAGCTACAACATGCCGGGGCCGCTTCTGGACCGGATGGAGATCATCCCGCTCGCCGGCTACACCGAGGACGAAAAGCGCGAGATCGCCAAGCAGCATCTCATCGCCAAGCAGATCAAGAACCACGGTCTGCGCAAGGGCGAGTTCGAGCTGGCGGATGATGCGCTGACCGATATCATCCGGCACTACACCCGCGAGGCCGGTGTGCGGAACCTCGAGCGCGAAATCGCCAAGGTGGCGCGCAAGGCGGTGACGCAGATCATCAAGGGTGAAACCAAGTCGGTGAAGGTCACGTCGGAGAATATCGACGACTTCCTTGGCGTGCGGAAGTTCAAGTACGGTCTGGCCGAAGAGAAGGATCAGGTCGGTGTCGTGACCGGGCTGGCCTATACGTCGGTCGGTGGCGAGCTTTTGAACATCGAAGCGGTGCGCCTGCCGGGCAAGGGCCGGATGAAGACCACCGGCACGCTTGGCGATGTGATGAAGGAATCGATCGATGCGGCCAATTCCTATGTCAGGTCGATCGCGCCCGAAATCGGTGTGAAGCCGCCGCGCTTCGAGAAATGGGATATCCACGTGCACGTCCCCGAAGGGGCCACGCCGAAGGATGGCCCCTCGGCGGGTCTGGCGATGGTGACGTCGATCGTGTCGGTGCTGACGGGTATTCCGGTGCGCAAGGACATCGCCATGACCGGCGAGGTTACGTTGCGCGGCAATGCGCTGGCCATTGGCGGGCTGAAGGAAAAGCTTCTGGCGGCCCTGCGTGGCGGGATCAAGACGGTGCTCATTCCACGTGAGAACGAGAAGGACCTGACCGAGATCCCCGACAATGTGAAAGAGGGGCTGGATATCATCCCCGTCGATCACGTGCGCGATGTGCTGAAACTGGCGCTGGTGCGTCAGCCCGAGCCGGTGGAATGGGACGAAGAGGCCGAAGAGGCCGCCGCAGCCGAAGCCGCGCTGAAGAGCGAAGGCACGGCCAAGAGTGCAACGGCCCATTAAGCCAGTTCGTCTGCGTTTATTTTGGCGAAGCCCCTGTCGGACGATCCGACAGGGCCTTTTGCTTGTGCGATTGCACAGTGGCGAGGTGCGTGCGGGCAGGGCAGGGACAGCGCGCGGCGCTGTCTGCGGTTAGGGCGTTCCGTCTTTACCATCACGCATCAGCCAAAGGCGAAACGCGTGCAATGATGGAATGGGGCAGGGCATGTCGCGAAAATCCGTGAGCCGGGTTTTTCGCAGAATGCTTTAAATTCCGCCCTTGCCGGCGATGATGAGGATGACGGCGAGGGCGGCAATCAGCCCGCCCACCTTGTCGGAATCGGCCGCGGCTTCGGCGGCGACGACTTCGGGTGCCACGACCGGGTCAGAAAGCCCGCCCGCCAGAGCCGCGCCGCTGATGGCGACAGCAAAGATGATGCTGGTAAGTGTGGTTTTCATAACAAGCCCCCAGTCTATATGTTGTGGTAAATACTACGGTGAGCGTGAATGCTGCGTCAACAGACAGCTAGCTTAAGGTAAACAATCAGGGTAATGTCGCAACGAATGAGTAACAATTGAGGCCCGATATGGCGACGCAGCAGAAAACATCCGCTAAAACAGGCAGTGGCGGCACAGGTGGCGGCAGCGCGGCAACTGGCAAGCCCGTCGCAAAGGCAGCCGAGCCCAAGAAGCCCGCAGAGGCAGCGCGTCCCGCGCCTGCCGCAGCACCGGCCACGCAAACGGCCGAGCCCGCATCCGCCAAGCCCAGCCTGAGCGTCGTGTCGGAAACCAAGCCGAAAGTCGCCGGGGACGAGGTCAAGAAAAAGGATCTGATCGACCTTGTGGTCGAGCGGTCGGGGCTGAAGAAAAAGGACGCCAAACCGGCTGTCGACGCGGTGATCGACGTGCTGGCCGAGTTGATCGGCGAGGGGCGCGATCTCAACCTGCCGCCTCTGGGCAAGATCAAGCATCAGCGTCTGCGCGAAACCCCGAACGCGCGCATTATCGTGCTCAAGCTGCGTCAGGGAAAATCCGATGCATCGCGACAGGATAAAGCGAAAGAGAGTGTTGCAGAGGACGACGACTGACGCTAAACACCGCGCCAACGGGTGATTAGCTCAGTGGTAGAGCGCTTCGTTCACATCGAAGATGTCAGGAGTTCGAATCTCTTATCACCCACCATTTCCCCTATGACGGCAGGCCGATGGCCTGCCACACCGGCGATGCTCTGACTCGAAAGCGGCCTGCGCGCTTTCATAGGTGCGGCCTCGCTGACGGCTTGGGCTGCGTGATCTGTTTCCTCTTTTGATCGGCGCAAGAGGTCACTTTCGGCGCTTTCGCTCTATCAAAGGGTGAAAACCGCACGCGTCCTCGTCAAATGTCTCCAGATCGCGAGCGGCGAAGCGATATTTCAAGCTGCATGTCTTTGGCGCACACGAGGCGCGGCGCGGGCCGTGCTAGGGACACCTCCAGTCGAGGGGCCGGTTATGGATCGGCCTTGCTCGGCACTTGCGCCCCCGGCCAATCACGGCAGAGGGCGCGCCCGGAATGGCCCCTGTCGTGGCATGACATTGCGACGGGGACCATGGATTTCGCCGGGCGAATGGGGGTCTTTCCATGGGTCTTGCGATGCCATTCCGTCTGTCAAAACGCCTGTCGGGCATATGCGCCCTGTTGCTGGCGGCGATACCTGTCACGGCGTCTGCCGGGGCCACGGCAAACGCCTATCTTGAAGCCACATTGCAGATGGACCCGCCCAATGCGGCACGAGAGCTTTGCGCGCGCTATGACTGGGCCTGCACGGACCGAAGGGCTGGCGCGGGTCCGTCCGAGGCCGAGCAACTGGCGCTGATCGCGATGGTCAACCGCGAGGTGAACCGCGCCGTGCGGGCCGTATCCGACCGCCAGCAATACGGGCGGACGGATCATTGGTCATTGCCGACGACAGCGGGCGGGGATTGCGAGGATTACGCGCTCTTGAAGAAAAAAGAGCTGATCCGGCATGGGCTTGACCCCAAGACCCTGTTGCTTGCGACGGTGCTTGACCGGCGCCGCATACCGCATGCGGTTCTGATTTACAGATCGCCCAAGGGGGATGTCCTGCTGGATAACCTGACCGATGATGTCATCGATTGGCGCGCCTCTGCGTATATTTTCCTCAGGATGCAGAATCCCGAGGATCCGCGCCGTTGGGTCGGTGGGTTTCGGCCGCGCTGAGGCGAGGCGCTGCCTGTCCGCAATGCCGCACTACCACCGCATATGTTCCTTGCAGAGCCGCTTGTAATGCAGAATAAAAATACCATGGGTGTCCCGCGTTTCCTGGGCAAAGGTGCGTTTGCAATTCTCGTAGGGCGAGGAGACGAGGTAGAGGCCGGTTGCGAGCGTGGCCACAAGCAACAGCAGCAGCATCTTTTCGGTCATAGCGCGCCATGCCCCATACAGGGCGTCGCGACGCGGGCCTGAGGCTCAAACAGCGTTCTAAACACCTTTGGTGTTGCGGGGGCCGTCGGGATCGTGACGGAAAGTGATATGCGCAGCACTGCGTAATGTCGTGTCATGGTGACGTAACGTTAGGCTGTTGTCGTCGTTTCGGTGGCTGCGAAATGGATAGAAGGCGGGTCCAAGGGCAGTCGGCGGACCCTTTGGACGCGTGAGGCTGTCGGCGAAGACTAGGCTATCATTCGGCGCGATGTCTGGCCCTGGCGAGAGCGGCACCGCGTGAACGGAGACTGACCGTCGCGCCTTCCGTGCGGCGCGCACATGCGCGCGCGGGAAAGACGGCGCGTGCCTCCCGGTGGAGCGTCCGATTGCGGGGCTCTGCCTCTTGCGCGGGGGGGCGCACTTGGCTAAGAGGCTTCGGCGCGGGTCGTTAGCTCAGTTGGTAGAGCGCTTCGTTTACACCGAAGATGTCGGGGGTTCGAGTCCCTCACGACCCACCATGATTCCCAATCACCGGTTCTGCCTGCTCAGGTGCCGCGCGCGCCATGTGGCGGGTCTGTGCATGGGGCGGCGCGGCGATCCGGGTGATGCCGCGCCGTGGGTGTCATGGTCAGAGAATCGGTGACATCTGCTGCCAGCGTTCGAACCAGTCGGGGCCTTCCACGGCCAGGATCATGAGGGCCGGCAGAACCACCAGGAAACCGGTGATGATCAGCATGGCGCTGAACAGTCCCTTGAACATCGCGCATCTCCTTTGTTGTTGGACCATGCCGAAATAGGCTCGCGCAGGCACCAAGCAAGAGCGGCGCTACTGCCTGCGCCGCAGCGCCGCACCCCCGGGATTTGGGCGGTGTTGCGCAAGGCCATAAGGGCAGGCGGGGTGGATCGCGAATTTTCCGAAACGGGCGCTTGACGCCACGCGGCGCTGCCCCTAAGAAGCGCATCACGCCTGAACGATCGGGCGGGCAGCGAGCGGTTGTAGCTCAGTTGGTTAGAGTACCGGCCTGTCACGCCGGGGGTCGCGGGTTCGAGCCCCGTCAACCGCGCCACCGCTGCCCAGATGATCGACCAAGACGTGATTGCGCGGTTGTAGCTCAGTTGGTTAGAGTACCGGCCTGTCACGCCGGGGGTCGCGGGTTCGAGCCCCGTCAACCGCGCCACTTCTTCCCCTTACCTCATGCCGGAGCGATGCCATGTTGCGGATACTGGATCAGCTGCCGTTTTGGGTCGTGCTGGTGCTCTGCGCCACGCTTGGGCTGGCGCCGTTCAGCCCTGAGCCGCATCTTTGGGAAAAGCTCAAGATGCTGGCGGCGGGCGATCTGGTGCGGCCCATCGACTGGTTCGATCTGGCGTTGCACGGGCTGCCCTGGCTGCTGTTGGCCGCCAAGGGGCTGCGGGTGCTCAGTCGAAAAACGCGCTGAGCGCGGCAAGCGTCGCCTTGGGGGCGGTGTCAGGGAAGAAATGCCCGCCCGGGATGGTTTGGGCCTGCGTCTCGAGCGCCTTGGCCTCCCATGTCGCGGCCACGTCATATTGGCGCGCCATCGCCCCATCCGCCCCGTAGAGCACGAGAAACGGACAGGCGATCCGCTGGTTGAGATCACAGGCATCATCGGTGACATCATGATCGAGTGCTGCGCGATAATCGTTGCACATGCCGCGGATCGTGTCGGCGTCGCGCCATGCCGCGCGGTAAGCCGCAAGCTGGCCCGGGTCGAAATCCGTCAGCCGCGCGCCACCCCATCCCAAAAGGCACGACTGGAAATAGGCGTCGGGGTCGTGCCCGATCATGGTTTCGGGAAAGGGGGCGGGCTGTGCGAGGAAAAACCAGTGGTAATAGGCCCGCGCCACCGCGACTTTGAGATCGGCCAGCAGCGTGTGGGTTGGCACGATATCCATCACGCATAGCCGCGTCAGCCGGTGCGGCGCATCGAGCGCCAGCCTGTGGGCCACGCGCCCGCCGCGATCATGCCCCGCGAGCGCGAAGCGCGCATGGCCCAGCTGATCCATCAGCGCGCAGATATCCCGCGCCATCTGTCGAAAGCTGTACTCGCCCACGTCGTCCGGCTTGGACGAGGCGCCATAGCCGCGCAGATCGGGGCAGATCACCCGATGCGTTCGGGCCAGCCCCGGCGCGATATGCGCCCACATCGCACGGGTCTGCGGAAAGCCATGCAAAAGCGCCAGCGGCGGGCCATCCCCGCCGCTGCTATAGGCGATGGTCACACCGTTCACCCGTGCGGTGTGATCGGTGAAGCCGGGGATCAGGCTCATGCAGCGCCTTTGCGCGACAGGGCGTCAAGAATGCGCGCCCAGCTTCGGATGCCCTTGTGGAAGCTTTCCAGATCGTATTTCTCGTTCGGCGAGTGGATTGCGTCGTCATCCTTGCCAAAGCCGATCAGCATAGCGTTCATGCCCAGGATCGAGCCGAAATGCCCCGCGATCGGGATCGACCCGCCGCACCCCACATAGGCCGCAGGCTCGGGCCATTCTTCGGACAGAGCCTGGCGCGCGGCCTCGAAGGCGGGATCGGAGGTTTCCATGACCGAGGCCGCCGATCCGCCATGGGGTTTGAACGCGACCGTGCAATCCTGGGGCAGGCGGGCGCGCACGAAGGCGCGGAATGCGTCGCGGATGCGGTCGGGGTCCTGCCCCTCGACCAGCCGGAAGCTGATCTTGGCATGGGCCTTGGCGGGCAGCACCGTCTTGAAGCCGTCGCCGGTATAGCCGCCCCAGATGCCGTTGACCTCGGCGGTGGGGCGCGACCAGATCATCTCGAGCGGGGTGCGATCCGCTTCGCCCGCAGGCTGCGACAGGCCGACCGATCCCAGAAACCCCTGCCAGTCGAATCCCAAAGCCTCCCATTGGGCGCGGATCTCGGGCGAAAGGTCAGGAATGCCGTCGTAAAAGCCGGGGATCGTGACGCGGCCCTCGTCATCATGGATATCGGCGAGGATCTTCGACAGGGCGCGGATCGGGTTCATCGCCAGACCGCCGAAAAAGCCCGAATGCAGGTCCATGTCGGGGCCTTGCACGGTGATCTGCTCGCCGACCATGCCGCGCAGCATGGTGACGATGGCGGGCGTGCGCGACTGGAAGAGGGCGGTGTCGCAGATCAGCGCGATATCGGCGCGCAGCTCGTCGGCGTTTTCATGCATGAAGGGCACGAGCGAGGGCGACCCTGATTCTTCCTCGCCCTCGAAGAAGAAGGTGATCGCGCAGGGCAGGGCGCCGTTGACCTCGCGCCAGGCGCGGCAGGCCTCGACGAAGGTCATCAGCTGGCCCTTGTCGTCCGAACTGCCCCGGCCCCGGATCACGCGGCCCTTGGGCGTCTCTTCGACGCAGGGCGCGAAGGGGTCGCTGTCCCACAGCTCCAGCGGATCGACGGGCTGCACGTCGTAATGACCATAAAACAGCAGGTGCGGGCCGTCGCCCGCGACATGCCCCACGACCATCGGGTGACCGGGGGTGATGCGCTTTTCGGCCTTTATTCCAAGGGATTTGAGGTCCTCCACCAGCCAATCGGCGGCCTCGGAGCAGGGCTGCGTGTAGGCCGGATCGGTCGAGATCGAGGGGATGCGCAACAGCTCGAGCAGCCGGTCGGTGGCGGCGGGCAACTGGTCGTCAATGCGGGCCAGAACGGCGTCCAGTGACATGGTCAATCCTTGTGTAACTGCTATGTGCTAACAAGGGTAACAGGACCGAGTCTGCTGTCCAGCGCGATTGATCCAGGTCAAGGACCGGCGCGCGGCAATTTGTAACCTGTTGCGTGCAAGGTGCTGGTTCTATATGCATCACCGTTAATGAATATGTCGCACTATGTGCGCCATCCGCAGGGGCCGAATGGTCAGGCGGGAGCTACGAAGGAGGGGACGCCAGTGGATTACACGGCGAAGCTGGACGACGCGATCGATCGTCTGCATCAGGAAGGCCGCTATCGGACCTTCATCGACATCGAACGCCGCAATGGCCAGTTTCCGCATGCCACATGGCGCCGTCCCGACGGCACCGAACAGCCGATCACCGTCTGGTGCGGCAACGACTATCTGGGCATGGGCCAGCACCCCGAGGTCCTGTCGGCGATGCACGAGGCGCTGGATGCCACTGGCGCGGGCTCGGGCGGCACGCGCAACATTTCCGGCACCACGGTCTATCACAAGCGGCTCGAGGCAGAGCTGGCCGACCTGCACGGCAAGGAAGCGGCGCTGCTGTTCACCTCGGCCTATATCGCGAATGACGCGACATTGAGCACGCTGCCCAAATTGTTCCCCGGCCTGATCATCTATTCGGACGCGCTCAACCATGCCTCGATGATCGAGGGGGTGCGCCGCAATGGCGGGGCCAAGCGCATTTTCCGCCACAACGACATGGCGCATCTGCGCGAGCTGCTGGCGGCCGACGATCCCGCCGCGCCCAAGCTCATCGCCTTCGAATCGGTCTACTCGATGGATGGCGATTTCGGACCGATCGAGGCGATCTGCGATCTGGCCGACGAGTTTGGCGCGCTGACCTATATCGACGAGGTGCACGCGGTGGGCATGTATGGCCCGCGCGGCGCCGGCGTGGCCGAGCGTGACCGCCTGATGCACCGCATCGACATCATCAACGGCACGCTGGCCAAGGCCTATGGCGTGATGGGCGGCTATATCGCGGCGAGCGCGAAAATGTGTGACGCCGTGCGCAGTTACGCGCCGGGCTTCATCTTCACCACCTCGCTGCCGCCCGCGGTGGCCGCGGGGGCTGCGGCCAGTGTTGCGCATCTCAAGCGCGACGGGTCGCTGCGCGAGGCGCACCAGACGCAGGCGAAGATCCTCAAGACCCGTCTCAAGGGCATGGGCCTGCCGCTGATCGATCACGGCAGCCATATCGTGCCGGTGATCGTGGGCGATCCGGTGCATACCAAGAAGCTGAGCGACATGCTGCTCGAGGGCTATGGCATCTATGTCCAGCCGATCAACTTCCCGACCGTGCCGCGGGGCACCGAGCGCCTGCGCTTCACCCCCTCGCCGGTCCACGGCCCGCGCGAAATGGATGCGCTGGTCAACGCCATGGACGCCCTCTGGAGCCATTGCGCGCTGAATCGTGCCGAAATGGCGGGCTAAAGCCTGCGCAGGTGCAATACCCCTTGTAATGTGCTAGTAACGATTGAAGAAAAGCGGGGCATCCGAATCGGGACATTCGGCTGCAACCCATACGGTACGAGGGGCAGGGCACATGATAGGTCGCCGGTTTTCACGCAGGACCGCACAGGAAGAGGCTGAGCCCCGAGGGTTCGACGATTTCGATATCCGACTCGGCGACCTGATGCGCGGCGAGCGCGCGACCCTTGGAAAATCACTGCTCGATGTGGAACGCGAATTGCGGATCAAGGCCGCGTATGTGGCCGCGATCGAGAATGCCGATCCCGATGCCTTCGACACACCCGGCTTCATTCCTGGCTATGTGCGCTCTTATGCGCGCTATCTCGGCATGGACCCGGACCGCGCCTTTGACGCCTTCTGCAAGGAAAGCAAATTCTCCATCGCGCATGGCATGTCCGCCGAGGCCTCGTCGATCCGCAAGCAGAAATCGAGCTTCAAGACCGCCGCACCAAATCGCAAGTCAGACCCCCTGATGTCACCGGGCACGCCCTTCGCGCCCGCCTCCGAGGGGATTCTGGCGCGCGTGGAACCCGGTGCGATCGGGTCGGTCATGGTGCTGGTCGCGCTCATCAGTGCGATCGGATATGGCGGTTGGGCCGTTCTGAACGAGGTGCAGCGCGTGCAATTCGCTCCGGTCGAGAACACGCCCGACGTGCTGGCCGATCTTGACCCGCTCGAGGGCGCGATCACCCCGGCCCCCGATGGCGACAGCGATCCGGTCCGGACTGCCGGAGGCTTCCTGCCGCCCGAGAGCGACAGCATCGACCGGCTCTATCGCCCCGAAGCGCTGGATGTGCCCGTCATGGTCGCGCGCGACGCCCCGATCTCGACGCTCGATCCGGCGCAAGTGGGCACGCTGCGCCCCGAATTGCCTCAAACCGACCGTTCGAGCAGCTTTGCTGTCGCGGGCAATCAGCCAAGCGCGGTTCCCGGCACGCCACAAGTGGTGGAAGATCCTCTGCCCGGCGTGCGCGTCGTGGCGGTGCGCCCGGCATGGGTGCGGGTGCGCGCGGGCGATGGCAGCGTGATCTTCGAAGGCGTGATGAACGCCGGCGACACCTATGACGTGCCCACCACCGAAGAGCCGCCGACGATCCGCGTGGGCGAATCCGGCGCGGTCTATTTCACGGTGAACGGCCAGCATTACGGCCCGGCGGGGGCCAGCGGATCGGTCACCTCGGGGCTTGCGCTCGATGCCGAGGCGCTGACGGGGGCCTATGCGGTGGCGGACCTCACCCAGGACGAGGATCTTCTGCGCTACGTGGCCGAACTGCAGCCGGCGGCGGCCCCGCAGCAGTGATCGCAGCCAGTGATTGCAGCGGGGCGCTTTGGCGCTTATCCTGCGCCTGTCACCAATCCACCCGCTCCGATGCGAACACCCCGGGGAACATGCGATGTCGCTGAACCATATCCGCCCTTGGCGCAATATCTACCGCCGCAAAAGCCGCCAGATCATGGTCGGCAGCGTGCCGGTGGGGGGCGATGCGCCGATCAGCGTGCAGACCATGACCAACACGGCCACCACCGATGTCGCCGCAACCGTGGCGCAGGTGCAGGCCGCCGCCGATGCAGGGGCCGATATCGTGCGCATCTCGGTGCCCGACGAGGCGAGCGCCAAGGCTCTCAAGCAGATCGTCGCCGAAAGCCCGGTGCCGATCGTGGCCGACATCCATTTCCACTACAAGCGCGGGATCGAGGCCGCCGAGGCGGGGGCGGCCTGTCTGCGGATCAACCCCGGCAATATCGGTTCCGAGGACCGGGTGCGCGAGGTGATCGCCGCCGCGCGCGATCACGGCTGTTCGATGCGGATCGGCGTCAACGCGGGCAGTCTTGAAAAGCATCTTTTGGAAAAATATGGCGAGCCGTGCCCCGAGGCGATGGTTGAATCTGGTCTCGAGCATATCCGCATCCTGCAGGACAATGACTTTCACGAGTTCAAGATCAGCGTGAAGGCCAGCGACGTGTTCCTTGCCGCGGCCGCCTATCAGGGCATCGCCGACGCCACCGACGCGCCCATTCATCTCGGGATAACCGAGGCGGGCGGGCTGACCAGCGGCACGATCAAATCAGCGATCGGGCTTGGCAATCTCTTGTGGATGGGCATCGGCGACACGATCCGCGTGAGCCTCAGCGCCGATCCGGTGGAAGAGGTCAAGGTCGGCTATGAGATCCTCAAATCGCTCGGTCTGCGGCATCGGGGCGTGAATATCATCTCCTGCCCAAGCTGTGCGCGGCAGGGCTTTGACGTGATCCGCACGGTCGAGGCGCTGGAGGCGCGGCTGGAGCATATCAAGACCCCGATGAGCCTGTCGATCATCGGCTGCGTCGTGAACGGCCCCGGTGAGGCGCTGATGACCGATTTGGGCTTTACCGGGGGCGGTGCCGGCAGCGGTATGGTCTATCTTGCGGGCAAGGCGAGCCACAAGATGTCCAATGACCAGATGATCGAGCATATCGTCGAACAGGTCGAAAAGCGCGCCGCCGAGATCGAGGCCGAAACAGCCGAAGAGGCGGATCGTCCCGCCGCGGAATAAAGCGTTCCGCCTTTACCCTGAGTCATCAGCCAAAGGCGGAACCTGTCCCACGATTGAACGAAGCACCGTGTTGCGCGACACTCCGTGAACCAGGTTTTTCGCGAAACGCTTCAGGCCCGGATCGGGCTGCGCGAGGGCGGCACGGCCCTCTTGCTGTCACAGCGGCAGGTAGTCGATCAGCTCCCCGGCCTTGCGCGGGGCGTCGTCCACGGGACGGATCATCAGCGCATTGGCCCCCGCCAGCACCGAAAGAAGCGAGCTGTCCTGCCGGGTGTCCGGCGCGATCACCCCGTCGTCGAGCCGTGCGCGCATGTAATGTTCGCGCGGACCGCCCTGGGGCAGGTCATGGGCAAGACGCGCCGTGAGGCGCGGCGCGCGCTCGGTCCCAAGGCCCAGCATGGCGCGGATCATCGGCGCGACGAAAACCTTGCCGCAGACCATCGCCGAGACGGGGTTACCGGGCAGGCCGATCATGGCAGCGTCTCCCATACGGCCCGCCATCAGCGGCTTGCCCGGGCGCATCCGTACCTTGTAGAACGCGCGCTCCATCCCCAGCTCGGAGGCGACAACGCCCACCAGATCGTGATCGCCCACCGACGCGCCGCCGATGGTGATGACCAGATCGGACCCGACCGCCAGATCGAACGCCGCACTCAGCGAAGCGCGGGTGTCGCGGGCAATGGGCAGGATGCGCGCCTCGGCGCCGATCCCGTCCAGCATCGCCTTGAGCCCGAACGTGTTCGACGCGATGATCTGGTCGGGGCCGGGCCTGTCACCCGGCATCACCAGTTCGTCCCCGGTCGAAATCAGCGCCACACGCGGCTTGCGCCGCACGGTCACGGCGGGAATGTTCATCGACGCCAGCAAGGCGATATCGGCAGGGCCAAGGATACGAGGGGCCTGCATCCGATCCCCGACACGGAAATCGCCGCCTGCGGGGCGCACATAGGCATTGTCGTCAAGCGCATCGCCCAATGTGATGGTGTCGCTGTCGCGGATGACATCCTCTTGGATCACCACGCGATCGGTGCCCGCGGGAACCGGCGCGCCGGTGAAGATGCGCACCGCCTGATGCTTGCCGACCTCCCCGCCAAAGCCATGGCCTGCGGCGGCCTCGCCGATCACGGTGAAACGGGCACCTGGGCGCACGGCATCCGACGCCACCGCATAGCCATCCATGGCCGAGGCCGCAAAGGGCGGCTGATCGCGGCGTGCCACGGCATCAGTACACATGACGCGGCCCGATGCCTGCTGCAGCGGCACCTCTTCGGTGTCCAGTGGCGCCACAAGCGAGAACAGATGCGCCAGCGCCTCGTCGACGGAGATCATCGCGCCTCGAAGCGGCCCGATTTGCCGCCATCCTTCAGAACAACCCGGATGCCGCCGATCTCCATCGCCTTGTCCACCGCCTTGACCATGTCATAGACGGTCAGCGCCGCGGTCGAGACGCCGGTCAGCGCCTCCATCTCGACGCCGGTCTGACCCGTGGTCTTGACCGTGGCCTCGATCCGCACACCGGGCAGATCGGGATCGAGCGTCAGCTCGACCGCCACCTTGGTGATCGGCAGCGGGTGGCAGAGCGGGATCAACTCGGGCGTTTTCTTGGCGCCCATGATGCCCGCCAGCCGCGCGACCGACAGGACATCGCCCTTCTTTGCACGGCCTTCTGCAACGATATCATAGGTTTGCGCGGCCATCTTTACGTAACCCGCGGCCACGGCAATCCGCGAGGTGACCGCCTTATCCGAGACATCGACCATATGCGCATCGCCCTTGCCGTCGAAATGCGTGAGACCCGTCATGCTACATCCCCCCCGGCGTCAGCGGATTGGCAAGGATCGCGCGGGTCGCGGCCTCGACATCGTCCTCGCGCATCAGCGATTCACCGATCAGGAAGGCGCGCGCGCCGTATTTCGCCATTTCGGCCAGATCCTTAGGCGTGGACAGCCCGCTTTCGCAGACGATCATCCGGCCTTCGGGCACAAACTTGGCCAGGCTGCGCGTGGTGTCGAGCGTGGTCTCGAAGGTGTTGAGATTGCGGTTGTTGATGCCGATCATCATGGATTTGAGATGTGCCGCGCGGTCCAGTTCGGCGCGGTCATGCACCTCGATCAGAGCGTCCATGCCCCAGTCTTTTGCCGCGGCCTCAAGCTCGGCGGCCTGGGCGTCACTGACCGACGCCATGATGATCAGGATGCAGTCCGCACCCCAGGCGCGCGCCTCGGCGACCTGATAGGGGTCATACATGAAATCCTTGCGCAGCACCGGCAGATCGCAGGCGGCGCGCGCCTGCTGAAGATACTCGGGCTCGCCCTGAAAGCTGGGCGTATCGGTCAGCACCGACAGGCAGGCCGCGCCACCGGCCGCATAGGCCCGCGCCAGCTCGGGCGGGTCGAACTCTGGGCGGATCAACCCCTTGGACGGGCTGGCCTTCTTGATTTCGGCGATCAGCCCATAGCCCTGTTTCGAGGCCTGCAGCAGTGCAGTTGCGAAGGGGCGGACGGGGCTGGCCTCTTTCGCGGCGGCCTCGATCTCGTCGAGCGGTCGCGCGGCCTTGGCCTCGGCGATTTCGTCCAGCTTGTAGGCCTTGATCTTTTCGAGAATGGTTGGGGTCGTCATGTCGCCTCCGATGTCACTTTGGCGAGGGCCTCGATCTTGCCGCGCGCAGCCCCGCAATCGATGCTTTCGGCGGCCTGTGCAACCCCTTCATGAGGATCGCCTGCATGGCCCGCCACCACAAGGGCAGCCGCCGCATTGAGCAGCACCGCATCGCGATACGCGCCATGCTGGCCGTCCAGAAGCGCGCGGAAGGCTGCCGCGTTGTGTTCAGGCGTGCCACCAAGAATGTCCTCGAACGGATGCACCGGCAGGCCGAACATCTCGGGATGCAGCTCGGTGTCTGTCACAGCGCCGGTCTCGTCCAGTTGGGCCACCCATGTCACGCCCGAGATCGCGATCTCGTCGGTGCCATCGCTGCCATGCACGAGCCAGGCGCGTTCCGATCCAAGCTGTCCGAGCGTCTCGGCCATGGGTCGGATCAGATCGCGCGAGAACGCGCCGGTCAATTGCCGCTTCACCCCCGCCGGGTTGGTCAGCGGCCCCAGGATGTTGAAGATGGTCCTTGTGCCTAATTCGGCCCGCACGGGGCCGACATGGGCCATAGCCGGATGATGCATCGGCGCCATCATGAAGGCGATCCCCACCTCGCGCAGCGCGCGTTCCACCGTCTCGACGCCGACCATCACGTTGATGCCCATCTGCGTCAGCGCATCGGCCGCCCCGGATTTGGAACTCAGGTTGCGGTTGCCATGCTTGGCCACCGGCACGCCTGCGCCCGCCACCACGAAGGCGGTCGCGGTCGAGATGTTGAGCGTGCCCTTGCCATCGCCGCCGGTGCCGACGATGTCCATCGCGCCTGCCGGGGCCGTGACCTTGTTGCATTTGGCGCGCATCACGGCGGCAGCGGCGGCATATTCGTCCACCGTCTCGCCGCGCGTGCGCAGCGCCATCAGAAACCCGCCCATCTGCGCCGGTGTCGCCTCGCCCTCGAACAGGCAGGTGAACGCCTCTTCGGCCTCGGTGCGGGTCAGGGCGCGTTCGGCGGCCGTGCCGATCAGCGGCTTGAGACGGTCGCTCATGCCGGCACCTTCATCAGATCAAGGAAATTCTTCAGAAGCGCATGACCATGCTGCGAGGCAATCGATTCGGGGTGGAACTGCACGCCGTGGATCGGCAAGTCGCGGTGCTGCAGGCCCATGATCGTGCCATCCTCCAGCTCGGCGGTGATCTGCAGCACATCAGGGCAGCTGTCCCGCTCGACCACCAGCGAATGGTAACGCGTCGCCTCGAAGGGCGAGGGCAGGCCGGCAAACACGCCCTGACCGTGATGATGCATCTGGCCCATCTTGCCATGCACGATCTCGGAATGGCGCACCACCTTGCCGCCAAAGGCCTGTCCGATGGTCTGATGGCCAAGGCACACCCCCAGAAGCGGCGTGCGCGTCTCGGCTGCGGCTTGCGTCAGCGCAAGGCAGATGCCCGCCTGATCGGGATCGCACGGGCCGGGCGAGAGCAGGATGCCAGCCGGGTTCATGCCCATCGCCTCCTGCACATCCAGCGCATCATTGCGCCGCACGACGACATCGGCACCAAGTTCGCCGACGTAATGCACAAGGTTGTAGGTGAAACTGTCGTAGTTATCTATCAAGAGCAGCATTTTGCCTGTCCTCGCGGCATTGGGGTCTGGAGGCGCGGGTCGCGGTCGGGCTATACATGTTCAGGGTTGCGCGGCACCGTCAAGGGGCGCATAGGTGAGAAAAACCTGTAACAGGGGGCATTCAGTGGCACGCGGGGCGTTTTCGGGCTTTCTTGTGGGGACGGTTCTATCGGGGCTGGCTGTGGGCACCGTGTCGGTTCTCAGTTTTCCGCCGGCATCCGCACCGCCCGATGCGGCGGCGCTGGACATGCCTGCAGGGTCCGAATTCAACCAGTCGCGAGAAGACCGTCAGGCCGAATTGCCGACGGTCGAAGAGGCACCGGCCCCTGATGCCGCCCCCAAGGCCCCGCCGCCCGAACCGGATGATCTGGCCTCGCTCGAAGGGGCGGACATAAGCCCGGCCGCTCCGCCGGACGCCGTGACCGCAGACAAGAGCCTTGCGCCGCCCGCCACCGGAGACGCGGCCTCGGGGGTTGCGGTGGAAAGCGAAAGCCCGGTGCTGCCCAGTCCGCAATCCATGGCGCCCGAAGCCCCCCCGAGCGAGGGGGCGCTGTCGATCTCGACCGAGCCTGCCCAACCCGCACCGCCCGAGATCGAAGACAATAGCGGCGCGTTCCCTGGCGTCGGCACGGCCCCTGCGGAGGCGCCAGCAGATGCCGCGCCCGAGCCTGAGATAGCCGCGCCCGAGCCTGCTGCGCCCGAGACCGCCGAACCGGAAACACCCGCGCCCGAACCTGCTGTGCCCGAGACCGCCCGGACGGAGCAGCCCGCGCCACGGACCATCGGCACTGGCGAACCTTCGGGCACGATCGACAATCTGGCACAGGGCGTGACGACCGATCGTCTGCCCTCGCTGCGGGAAACCCCGGAAGATCCTGCGCCCGAGGCCGCGCCGGAGGCCGGGCAGGGCGCCGACAGCGCCCAGACCCCCGAGGCGGTCGATGACACATCCCGTCCCGCGATCGAGCGTTTCGCGGTGGAGTTCGCCAATCCGGACAACAAGCCGCTCATGTCCATCGTCCTGATCGACGATGGCAGCAGCCCGATCGGCCCGGATGCGGTGCTGGATTTCCCCTATCCGATCAGCATGGCGGTCGATGCGTCCTGGCCCGGCGCGCTGCAGCGCTCAGGCGCCTATCGCGCGGCCGGATTCGAGGTTCTGGCCATCACCGATCTGCCCGACGGCGCCAGTGCCATTGATACAGAGGTGGCGATGGAGACGTTCCTCAAGGCTGTGCCCGAAGCGGTGGCCGTGATGGAAGCGCCCGGTGACGCGCTGCAGGCCAATCGTGACGCCAGCGAACAGATGGCGGCGATCCTGTTGGAAACCGGGCATGGTCTGGTGATGTTCCCCGATGGGCTTGATACCGCGCAAAAGCTGGCGGCGAAAGCCGGCGTGCCCTCGGCCACGGTGTTTCGGGATTTCGACAGCGCCGGGCAGGATGACGCGGCGATCCGGCGTTTTCTCGATCAGGCGGCCTTCCGCGCCGGTCAGGAAGAGGTGGGGGTCATCATGGTGGGTCGCTTGCGCCCCGACACGATCAGCGCCCTGCTGTTGTGGGGCTTGCAGGACCGTGCCAGCCGGGTGGCGCTTGCGCCGGTATCGGCTCTATTGACGGGTCAATGATCCTTTGAGGCCAAAAAATAGAACTGTCACTGGACGGGCCGGGCTTAGTCTGGTTCCCTAAAGCGGCAGGATCCGTGCGCCGGTGAATGAGTTTTGGAAAGGTCTTGATCATGAAAATCTGTGTCACAGCCGCATTTGGGCTTCTCTTGTCCGCAGGAGTTGCTTCGGCTGAAATGTCCGCGCAGCTGATGGGCGGATGGACTGGCGGCAAGATCCCCGCAGGACAGCATTGCCAGCTTCAGGGCGGCAAGGGGGGCACACCGCCGATGCGCGTCTCGGGCATTCCGGCAGGGGCCACATGGATCGTGGCGCAATTCAACGACAAGAGTTACCAGCCGCTGTCGCGCAATGGCGGGCATGGGACCATCGCCTTTCCGGTGCGCGGTGCCGTGACCGATCTGCCGGCGGTGCCCGGCATGACCAAGACCCTGCCGGGCGGCGCGCAGGTGATGGCGGCGGCCAAATCGACCGGCAAATTCGCCAGCCCCGGCTATCTGCCGCCCTGTTCGGGGGGGCGCAACAATCGCTATTCGGTGGACCTCAAGGCGGTGGACAAGGCGGGCAAGGTTCTCGCCGAGATTAAGGATTTCACCATCGGGCGGTACTGATTCTCGGCACCGATACCGCACTGACGCAATACCGACGCGATACCGACGTTTTACCGACCCCGGTTTTTGACCGGTGTGCCGAGGGTCTCAGGGGGTGCGTCGCGCCATGTGCCGGGCGCCAGCCCGTCAAGTGACCACGCCCCGATCCGCCAGCGCACCAGCCTGAGCGTGGGGTGCCCCACATGCGCCGTCATGCGCCGCACCTGCCGGTTGCGGCCTTCGGATATGGTGATGCTGAGCCAGCAATCGGGCACCGATTTGCGAAAGCGGACGGGCGGATCGCGCTCCCACAGATCGGGCGGCGCGATGCGGCTCACACGGGCCGGGCGTGTCGGCCCGTCCTTAAGGGTGACGCCCCGGCACAGCGCCTCGATAGCGGCATCGTCCGGGATGCGCTCGACCTGTACGAGATAGATTTTTTCTGTTTTGAAACGGGGGCTTGCGATGCGTTCTTGAAGCTTTCCGTCATCGGTCAGCAGCAAGAGCCCCTCGCTGTCGCGATCCAGCCGTCCGGCGGGATAGACCCCCGGCAGATCGATGTGATCCGACAGCGTCGCCCGCTTGCTGTCGGCCATGCCCTTGTCGGTGAATTGCGACAGGACACCGTAGGGTTTGTTGAACAGGATCAGCCGTGCCATGACGCCCTCATGCCCGAGCGCGCCATGGCTGGCAAGCGATCAGTTGGTGGCAGCACCTTGCGGCATCAGGTCGGCGCGGATCTTGTAGGTCCAGTCTCCGCCTGCATTTTTCCAGCCATTGACGCTTCGCGCCCCGGTCTCGGCCTTGTCGCCCTCGAACCCGTCGACCACCGTATAAAGCGGCGCGGTCACCCCGGCCTCGACCAGCGCATCGACAGCCGCCGCGCTGCGCGATCCTGACCGGCACATGATGAGCACCGCCGCCGGGTCCTTGTCTGCAAGAAAGGCCTTCATTTGCGGGACGAAATCGGGGTTGTCCATCATTCCGAAGATTTGCTTTTTCGCATTGTAGGGATGGTCCGGGTTCACCAGCTTGAAGGGCAGAAGGATATCCGTCGGCGTCGCATAGCCCACGAACATCGCCTCTTCGGGGCTGCGGACATCCACCAGCAGAACATCGTCGCGGGCGGCGACAGCGGCGATGGAATCGGCGGCTGTGACGTAAAGCCCGGTCTTGTTGATCTTCTTTTCAGGCAGCTCTGCCACGACAACGGAACTGGCGATGGTGGCAGCCGGGCTGTCGGCCCAGACGGGCAGGGCTGGGGTGGACAGCGCCACCGCCATGGCAAGGGCGGGAATGGTGAGGAAACGGGAAAAAACGGTCATTTGGCCTCCGATAAGATACATTCCGGGATGGGAATGTGAGGCCTGTCTAAAGGTGATCCGGCAGTGTAGCTTTGATCTGTATCAAGCGCGGTTCAAAGATTACCATCGCCGCTGAAGCGCGCGGCATCCGCCGCCGCCCGCCGGATGGCCCCGGATTTGTGCACCGTTTCCATATACTCCGCCTCGGGGTCGCTGTCATAGACGACACCGCCACCGGCTTGAATATAAAGCTTTTCATCCTTGACCACCGCGGTGCGCAGCGCGATGCAGACATCCATATCGCCCCCCGCACTGAAATAGCCCACGCCGCCGCCATAGACGCCGCGCTTTTCCGGCTCCAGCTCGTCGATGATCTGCATGGCGCGGACCTTGGGCGCGCCTGAGACCGTCCCCGCAGGCAACCCGGCCAGCAACGCCGACAGGGCATCCTGATCCTCGGCCAGCTCGCCCACCACGTTCGAGACGATATGCATCACGTGGCTGTAGCGTTCGATGATGAATTCCTCGGTCGGATGGACGGTGCCGATCCTTGCAACCCGGCCCACATCGTTGCGGCCCAGATCGAGCAGCATCAGATGTTCGGCAAGTTCCTTTGGATCGGACAAAAGATCCGCCTCGTTGGCGCGGTCCTCTTCGGGGGTGGCGCCGCGCGGGCGGGTGCCCGCGATCGGGCGGACGGTGACCTCGCCATCCATCACCCGCACGAGGATTTCCGGGCTGGCGCCCACCACCTGAAAGCCGCCGAAGTTGAAATAGAACATGAAGGGCGACGGGTTGGTGCGCCGCAGCGAGCGGTAGAGCGAGAAGGGAGGCTGGCGGAATTCCTGTGTCCAGCGCTGGCTGGGGACCACCTGAAAGATATCGCCTGCGCGGATGTAGTCCTTGGCCTTCTCCACCGCCTGCTTGTAGCCCTCATGGGTGAAGTTCGACACGGGCGCGCTGTCTTCGGGGGCCGCTTTACCCAGATCGCGGGCTTGCCGGGGCAGGGCGCGATCCAGATCGCGCACCGCATCCATCACCCGTTCGGCGGCCTGCGCGTAAGCCGCGCGCGCCGATTGCCCGTCTGCCGCCCATGCGGGCGCCACGACGATCACATCGCCCTTGACGCCATCGAGCACCGCCACCACCGAGGGACGGATCATCACGGCGTCGGGCAGGCCCAGTGGATCGGGGTTCACATCCGGCAAATGCTCGACCAGCCGGATCATGTCATAGCCAAGATAGCCGAAGAGCCCCGCGCTGGCCGCGGGCAGGTCCTCGGGCAGGTCGATCCGGCTTTCAGCGATCAGCGCTCGCAGATTTGTCAGGGGATCGCCCTGTTGATGCTCGAAACTGTCGGTGTCGTAGCGCGCCTGTCGGTTGATGCGGCTGGTGGTGCCATGGCATTGCCAGATCAGATCGGGTTTCATGCCGATGATCGAATAGCGCCCGCGCACCTCGCCGCCGGTCACCGATTCCAGTATGAAGGCATCGCGCGCCGCCCCCGTCAGCTTGAGCATCAACGACACAGGCGTGTCGAGATCGGCCGCAAGACGGGCATAGACAACCTGATTGCGCCCGGCTTCGAACCCAGTGGCGAATTCCTCAAAACTTGGTGTCAGCTCCACGAACCGCGCCCCTTACTGGAAAGTGCCGTGCACGGCGTTGATCGCCTGCTGATCGATTTCGATTTCGGCGCGGGTCCGGATGTCGGTTGCGAGCAGCTGGTAGAAATCCTGCGCCATGCTGGAGGCGGACTGGTCGCGAAGCGCGGTCCGAAGCCGGGCCAGTTCTTCGTTGTCGGAGGAAGGCGGGCGGACGGCGTCGAGCCGCAGGATGAACACGCGCGTAGTGCCTTCGATCAGGGCGATGCCGCCTTGCTCCATGTCGAAGACGGTCTCGATGAACTCAGTCGGGGTATCTGGTTGAAAGCCTTGCCGTGTCAGGTTTTGCGCATCGAGGGTGTCCAGACCCAGATCGGCAAAGTCTCGGCCGTTGCGAAGGTCGGCCACCAGCGGCTCGGCCTTTTCGGTCAGCGCCGCGACGGTGGCCTGCTGGCGCCAACCGGCAAGAACCGCATCGCGCACCTCGTCGAGCGGCTGGATTTCGGGGTCGACCACGCGGTCGAGGCGCATGGCGAAGATGCCGCCATCGCCAAGCTGTTCGACATCGGGAAAATCATCCTCGGTGATCGCCTGAGCGGCCTGCCGGAAGGCGTCATAGGCGCCGATCCCTTCGGTCACGCCGGGATGCCAGTCGATCTGGCCCTGTTCCATGTCGGTCTCGGCGGCCAGATCCTCGATCGTGGCGCCACCGGCCAGCAGATCGGCGATGCGGTCGATGCGGCTGTCGATGACGCGCCGGGCGCGGTCGGCGGCAAGCGTGTCGCGCAGAAGCGGTTCGGCCTCTTCGAAGGCGGTTTCCTGTGCGGACAGAATGGCGTTGATCCGGAAGAGCGCCGGCCCGAGATCGGTTTCGACCGGGCCGACCACGTCACCGGCCTGGGCTGCGAAGACAACCTCTGCGGCGGTGCCCAGATCCTCGCGGGCGACATCGCCCAGATCCACGTCGACCAGATCGAGACCGCGTTGCGCCACGAGGGTTTCGAAGTCTGTGCTGCCATCGTTGATTCCGGCAATCGCTGTTTCAGCCGTGCCCGTGTCCGCAAAGGCCAGACGCTCGACAAGGCGGCGCTCGGGCTGGTTGAATTCGTCTATGCGCTCTTCATAGGCGTCGCGCAGGGATTGTTCTTCCACCTCGACCGTGTCGATGATCATCTCGGGCGTGAGCCAGGCATAGGTGAGCCGCTTGGTTTCAGGTGTCGTGAAGCTGGGCAGGTTGCCTTGATGATAGCTGCGCAGGTCTTCCTCGGTCGGGGTTGGCAATCCGGTGTCGAGATCGGCGCGCTCGAGCACGGCCCAGGTGACATCGCGCTCCTCGCCCAGATAGGTCAGCAGGGTCTCGAAATAGGCGTCGGGCACGGTCACACCGGCCATCACGGCGCTTTGCACGAGGGCGCGGGCGGTTTCCTCGCGCATGTCGTCTTCGAACTCGGCTTCGGTCAGCCCGATCCGGTCCAGCGTGAAGGCATAGGCCTCGCGGTCGAAATTGCCGTCGATCCCCTGGAATGCCGGGATGCCGAGGATCTGCTGGCGCAGATTGTCGTCACCGATCGAGACCCCCAGCCGGGTCGCCTCGTGATCGAAGGAGGCGGTGGTGACAAGCTGTGCCAGCACCTGATCGGGGATGCCCATCTCGCGGGCCTGCTGGAACGAAATGGCCCCGCCACGTTCGGCTTCGCGGGCGCGGATTTCGTTCTGTAGGGCGCGGGCATAGTCGTTCGTGCGGATTTCTGCGGTGCCGACGCGGGCGACAGTGCCGAATGCGCCACCCAGATTGGTCGCGCCAAAGCCCGCCAGACCGATGATGAGAAGACCCATCAGGATCCAGACAAACGTTCTCGATATGCCCTTGGCTGCCATGCGGCCCCCTCGTGAAATGGCTTGATACTCGTGGTTCGGACCTGTCTACGCGCTGTCCGTGGCAGGGGCAAGAGGCCAGCCCAGTGACGCCAGACGGTCGAACAGCACCCCGATCCGGGGCCGGTCCACATTGGCGAAGGCCACGCGCATCTGCCGCGCGCCTGCGGCGGACCCTTCGGGCTGGAACATCGTGCCGGGCAAGAGCAGAATGCCCGCCTCGCGCACGAGTTTCGGGGCCACTTCATTGGATGGCAGCGCGAAAGGGTGTTCGAGATAGGCGAAATATGCACCACACCCCATCAAGCGCCATCCGGCCTCGCGCAGCTTGGGCATGTTGTCATGGATCGCGGTGCGGCGGTCCAGGATCTCGGCCCGTTCCCCCGCCAGCCATTGCGACAGGTTGCGCATCCCCCAAAGCGCTGCGATCTGGCCCAGCTGGTTGGGGCATATGGTGACTGCATCGAGGAATTTCTCGACCTCGGCCAGTCGCGCGGCTCCGGTGACCATCGCGCCGACCCGGTGTCCGGTCAGCCGGTAGGCCTTGGAAAAGGAATAGAGATGGATCAGCGTGTCGCCCCAGTCGGGATCGGCAAACAGATCATGCGGCGCACCGGGGCGCGCGTCGAAATCGCGATAGGTTTCGTCGATGATGAGCGCGATGCCGCGCGATTTGGCCAATTCTAAGAAGGCACGCACCAGATCGGCGGGATACTCCACGCCGCCGGGATTGTTCGGGGTGACCAGCACGATGGCGCGGGTACGATCGGTGACCAGACGTGCGGCCTCGTCGGGATCTGGCAGCAGTTCGGCATCTGTGGCCAGTGGGACCGTTTGCACGCCGCTGATATCCAGCCACATCTTGTGATTGAAGTACCAAGGCGTCGGAAGGATGACTTCGTCGCCATCGGTGCAGAGCGTCGCGATGCTGGCGCAGAACGCCTCATTGCACCCCGAGGTGATCGCGACCTGTCGCGAGCTGACATCGCCGCCATAGGAGGTGGACCACTGTGCGGCCAGTTCGGCGCGCAACTCGGGATTGCCCAGAACCGGCCCGTAAAGATGCGCCTGAGGGTCTGACATCGCGGCCTCGGCAATCACCTGGCGCAAGGCTTCGGGGGGCACATCCACAGGGGCTGCCTGACTGACATTGATCAGCGGGCGATCCTCGGGGAATGTGACGCCGTCCAGCCAGCGCCGCGCTTCCATCACCGGAGGGGCAAAGGTAGTGGCGGTACGGGGCAGGCGCATCATCTGTGTCTCCGATAGGGGGTCAGGCGCCGCGATAGGGCTCGACATATTGAAGGGCCATGTCCCAGGGGAAGAAGATCCAGGTGTCCTGGCTGACTTCGGTCACGAAGGTATCGACCATGTCGCGCCCCATGGGTTTGGCATAGACGGTCGCCACATGGGCCTTGGGCATCCGCTCGCGCACCACCTTGAGGGTGCGCCCGGTATCGACCAGATCATCGACGATCAGCACGCCCTCACCGTCACCGACAAGATCCATGTCGGGCGATTTGATGACTTGGGCTTCGGACTGGGTCTGATGGTTGTAGGATTTCACGCTGATCGTATCGACGGTGCGAATGTCCAGCTCGCGGGCGACGATCATCGCAGGGGCCATGCCGCCGCGGGTGATTGCGATCACGGCGCGCCATTCTCCGCCCGCCGGTGCGACATCCTGCAGCCGCCACGCCAGTGCGCGCGCATCACGGTGCAATTGATCCCAGCTGACGTGGAAGCCTTTTTCATGGGGCAGGCGGTCTGTCATGGGGTGGTCCTTGGTGTCTTGCGGCAGGGGGCGCCGTGATCCGCAGGCTGGCACGGTCAACGGCAGGCCCAGACGAGCCGGTGTCAGGTCTTGTCGATATCGGGCGCGTCCACCGCCTTCATGCCGACGACGTGATAGCCCGCGTCGACATGCAGGACTTCGCCAGTGGTGCCGCTGCCCAGATCGCTGAGCAGGTAGAGCGCGGATTTGCCCACATCCTCGATGGTCACGTTGCGCCGCAGCGGCGAGTTCAGCTCGTTCCATTTCAGGATATAGCGGAAATCGCCGATGCCGCTGGCGGCAAGCGTCTTGATCGGACCGGCGCTGATCGCGTTGACGCGGATGCCGTCCTTGCCCAGATCCTCGGCCAGATACATCACGCTGGCCTCGAGAGCGGCCTTGGCGACGCCCATCACGTTGTAATGCGGCATCACCTGCTCGGCGCCATAATAGGTAAGCGTCAGCATAGAGCCGCCTTCGTTCATCATCTTTTCGGCGCGCTGCGCGATGGCGGTGAAGGAATAGACCGAAATGTCCATCGTGTTCAGGAAATTCGCCCGGCTGGTATCGACGTAGCGCCCGCGCAATTCGGTCTTGTCGGAAAAGCCGATGGCATGCACGACGAAATCCAGCTTGCCCCATCGGGCTTCGAGATCCGAGAAAAGCGCATCGACCGTGTCCATGTCGCCGACATCGCAGGGCAGAACGATGGATGAGCCAAGCTGTTCGGCCAAGGGACCCACGCGCTTCTTTAGCGCCTCACCCTGATAGGAGAAGGCAAGCTCGGCGCCGGCATCGGCGCAGGCCTTGGCGATTCCCCAAGCGATGGACTTGTCGTTCGCAAGACCCATGATGAGACCGCGCTTGCCCGCCATCAGTTGATTTGACATTTCTTGCCCCCAGCCCAGCTTTCGTTCTGCTGTTCCCTTTAGGCGATCGCCGATGGGGCATCAAGCGAAACGCGCCCGCGTCGCGCGCGCTTCAAGACCAAGGAACACTTGCCTGATGGCGGGCGACGAGCTAGGCGCCGGCATGAGACACGCAAATGGAAAACAGGACATGACCGACAGAACAGGCATTTTCGCCGGGGATGATCCCTTCGTCATCGCACAGCATTGGCTGGAAGAGGCCGAACAGAGCGAGATCAACGACCCCAATGCCGTGGCGCTGGCCACGGTGGACGCGACCGGGCTTCCCAATGTGCGCATGGTGCTGCTCAAGGAGATCGGTCCCGACAGCTTCTGGTTCTACACCAATTACAACAGCGCCAAGGGGCACGAGCTTGAGCAATCCGGCAAGGCCGCCATGGTGCTGCACTGGAAATCGCTGCGCCGGCAGTTGCGCATTCGCGGCACCGTGACCCGCGAGGATGGGCCCGAGGCGGATGCCTATTACGCGTCGCGATCGCTCAAGAGCCGTTTGGGGGCCTGGGCCTCGCGGCAGTCGGAGCCTTTGGAATCGCGCACGGCATTGATGGCGAAGGTCGCCAAAATCACCGCCCAAAAGGGACCGAATCCCGAGCGCCCGCCGTTTTGGGGCGGTTTTCGTCTGTCGCCTGTAGAAATCGAATTCTGGGCAGATGGCGCATTTCGACTGCATGACAGGTTTGTCTGGCGACGCGAAGACCCTGAAAATGAATGGGAAATTCACCGTCTCAACCCTTGATATTCACGTGACGCAAAATGCAAGGCGCTGATAAAAATGGATTTTCAGCTTGAAACTCAGTGCTGATGTATCGCAAGACTCTAGGCAGTCTTGGGGGATTAAGACTGTTTGGGTAGGAAAGAAGTGACCAAGGAAAATGAATTCACTCGTAGGATAAAAGGACGTGTTAAGTGGTTTGACCCTGTAAAGGGCTTTGGTTTTGTTGTCGCCGATGAAGGCGGTCCTGATATTCTTTTACATGCCAATGTGTTGCGCAACTTCGGCCAAAGTTCTGTTGCCGACCGCGCAGGCGTTGAAATCGACGTACAAGATACGGAAAGAGGGATTCAGGCGGTTGAGGTTCATTCAATCGAGCCGCCTGATGACATGGAAGGCACCGGTCTGGCCGATCTCGATGAGATCGATCCCGAGGTGATGCGCTCGGCTCCATTGGAGCCGGCGAGAGTGAAATGGTTCGATAAGGGTAAGGGCTTCGGTTTTGCCAATACGTTCGGCCGTGACGAGGATGTCTTCGTGCATGTCGAGGTTCTGCGTCGCTCGGGTCTGGCAGATTTGCAGCCGGGTGAAGCGCTTGCCATGCGTGTGATCGAAGGCAAACGTGGCCGTATGGCCACTGAGGTGTGTGGATGGGAAATGGCCGTAAAGGAACCGCGCTAAGCGCTTTGGTTCTGATTGTCTGTCTGGGCCTGCCGGCCTGGGCATCCGAGTGTCGGCAAGACCAGGTCAATCTCAGGGGGTCCTGGGGCGAGGCACGTTTCTCCGTCGAAGTGGCGGATGACGATGCCGAACGTGCTCAGGGCCTCATGAATCGCGAAAGCATGCCTCGCAGTGCGGGCATGCTGTTCGTGTATCCTGCGCCGAAACGGGTGGGATTCTGGATGAAGAACACCCTGATCCCGCTGGATATCATCTTCATGGACAATACCGGCATGGTGCAACATGTGCATCACCAAGCACAGCCGGGGGATCTGCGCCCGAAATTTGGCGGCGATAACATCCAGTATGTGCTTGAGATCAATGGGGGCCTTTCGAGGCAGATGGGGATCGCGCGCGGTACTCAGTTGCGGCATCCCGCAATCGCCCAAGATCGCGCGGCATGGTCCTGTTAGGCCTTTTCAATCCTGATCTGGCAGAGTAGACACGCACACGGTCCGGGGCGTAGCGCAGTCTGGTAGCGCACCTGTTTTGGGTACAGGGGGTCGTGAGTTCGAATCTCGCCGCCCCGACCACTTCTCCACATTGATGATTGCCGCCATGATGGCTCGCCGATTCTGTGCGGGCCGTGGCATTTTTGCCCCGTGATGCGCTGCCTATGGTGGGATGCCCAGGAAGTGACCACTACATGTAGTGGACGGGCAGGCGCAGTGTTTTTGCCTGTCCGACGCAATGGAGTGCGTTCGTTCGTAGTGGGGGTCGTTAGGATCGCACCTCAAATCCGGGCTATAACCCTCTAAAAACACGCCGCTTTCGACAATGCCGGGGTGCCGTCGTGGCCGCGCGGCACAGCAGCAACGAGGCGCGGGTGAATCACATCGCGTAGCCCGGTCCAAACCGCCGGTTGCAGGTCAATGAAATTTTTAGGTCCAAACTGGTAAAAATTCCGTTGACCGCCCCCCTCTGTATACGTCACTTTGTATGGGCCGACGCTGAAGCCACAAGATATAGTGTGCGGCGGTCGGTCAGGGACAGAACCCCATCAGATACCCGACGTGATCGGGACAACAAACCTGTACGGCGTTGCGCCGTGCCGGAGCGGGGGACGTTTCTGCCGAGTGACACGGCCCGACGGGGCTGCGGGATCGGACGACTTTGACGTGAAACGCTGAATTATGGGGCAGCAAGAACATGAAGATAGAAAGAAAGTTCACCAAAGCAGGGCAGGACGCTTACGCCGAGCTGGATTTCGTGACCACCAGCTCGGAAATCCGCAATCCGGATGGCACGACCGTTTTCAAGCTGGATAACGTCGAGGTGCCTTCGCGTTGGAGTCAGGTGGCCAGCGACGTCATCGCACAGAAATATTTCCGCAAGGCCGGCGTTCCTGTCAAAGTGAAGCGCGTCAAGGAAAAGGGCGTTCCCAAGTTCCTGTGGCGCTCGGTTCCGGCGGATGACAACACTGGATTCGAAGGCGAAACCAGCGCCAAGCAGGTGTTCGACCGTTTGGCCGGCGCTTGGGCCTATTGGGGCTGGAAAGGTGGATATTTCACCACTGAGGAAGATGCGCGCGCCTATTTCGACGAGATGCGTTACATGCTGGCCCGCCAGATGGCGGCGCCCAACAGCCCGCAGTGGTTCAACACCGGACTGCACTGGGCCTATGGCATCGACGGCCCCAGCCAGGGTCATTACTACGTGGATTACCAGACGGGCGAACTGACCAAATCGAGCAGCGCCTATGAGCACCCGCAGCCTCATGCGTGTTTCATCCAGTCGGTCGCCGATGATCTGGTGGGCGATGGCGGCATCATGGATCTGTGGGTGCGCGAGGCGCGCCTGTTCAAATACGGCTCGGGCACTGGCACCAACTTCTCCAGCTTGCGCGCCGCGGGTGAAAAACTGTCGGGCGGTGGCAAGTCGTCGGGCCTGATGGGCTTTCTGAAGATCGGCGACCGCGCGGCGGGCGCAATCAAGTCGGGCGGCACCACGCGCCGGGCGGCCAAGATGGTGATCTGCGACGCGGACCACCCCGACATCGAAGAGTTCATCAACTGGAAGGTGCGCGAAGAGCAGAAAGTGGCGTCGATCGTCGCGGGCTCCAAGATGCACGAGCAGAAGCTGAACGAGATCTTCACAGCGATTCGCGAATGGGACGGCAGCAGCGAAGACGCTGTTGACCCCAAGAAGAACCCTAGCCTGAAGGCTGCGATCCGCAGCGCCAAGCAGGTGCAGATCCCCGAAACCTATGTCAAGCGCGTGCTGGATTACGCCAAGCAGGGCTATGTCAGCATCGAGTTCCCGACCTATGATACCGATTGGGACAGCGAGGCCTATGCGAGCGTATCGGGCCAGAACTCGAACAACTCGATCCGGGTGACCGATGCGTTCCTCGAAGCGGTGCGCAAGGACGAGGACTGGGCGCTGATCAACCGCACCGATGGCGGCGTCGCCAAGACCATCAAGGCGCGCGATCTTTGGGAGCAGGTGGGCCATGCGGCATGGGCCTGCGCCGATCCGGGCATCCAGTATCACGACACCGTCAATGCGTGGCATACCTGCCCCGAGGATGGTGCGATCCGTGGCTCGAACCCGTGTTCCGAATACATGTTCCTTGACGACACGGCCTGCAACCTTGCGTCGATGAACCTTCTGCAATTCTTCCACAATGGCGCGTTCGATGCGGAAAGCTATGTCCACGCCACCCGGCTGTGGACCGTGACGCTGGAAATCTCGGTGATGATGGCGCAATTCCCGTCCAAGGAAATCGCGCAGCTCAGCTACGAGTTCCGGACACTCGGGCTTGGTTATGCCAATATCGGCGGCCTGCTGATGAATATGGGCCTTGGCTATGACAGCGACGAAGGCCGCGCGATGTGCGGTGCACTGACCGCGCTTATGACGGGCGTATCCTATGCCACCTCGGCCGAGATGGCGGGCGAGCTTGGTGCCTTTGCGGGCTATGAGCGTAACCGCGAACATATGCTCCGGGTCATCCGCAACCACCGCAACGCGGCCTATGGCAATTCGGACGGGTACGAGGCGCTGGCGATCAAACCGCTGCCCCTTGACCAGAAGAACTGCCCGGATGCGCGGCTGGTGGATTTGGCGATGGCCAGCTGGGACGAGGCGCTGCGCCTTGGTGAAAAGCACGGCTATCGCAATGCGCAAGCCACCGTCATCGCGCCCACCGGCACGATCGGCCTGGTGATGGATTGCGACACCACCGGGATCGAGCCGGACTTCGCGCTGGTCAAGTTCAAGAAGCTGGCCGGGGGTGGTTATTTCAAGATTATCAACCACTCGGTGCCTGCGGCGCTTGAAAAGTTGGGCTATGGGTCGGCGCAAATCGAAGAGATTGTCAGCTATGCTGTCGGTCATGGCACGATTGGCAATGCGCCGGGGATCAACCATACCTCGCTTGTGGGGCATGGGTTTGGCCCGAACGAGCTGCAGAAGGTCGATGCCGCCCTTGGCAGCGCCTTCGATATCCGCTTCGTGTTCAACCAGTGGACGCTTGGCGCAGAATTCTGCACCAATGTTCTGGGCATTCCGGCGGAGAAACTCAACGATCCGACCTTCGACATGCTCGCGCATCTGGGCTATTCGAAAGCCGATATCGACGCGGCCAACGATCACGTCTGCGGGACGATGACCCTGGAAGGTGCACCGCATCTGAAAGAAGAGCATCTGACCGTCTTCGACTGCGCCAATCCCTGCGGCAAGAAGGGCAAGCGTTATCTGAGCGTGGACAGCCACATCTACATGATGGCCGCGGCACAGAGCTTCATCTCGGGGGCCATCTCTAAGACGATCAACATGCCCAACGACGCCACGATCGAGGATTGCCAGAAGGCCTATGAGTTGAGCTGGTCGCTCGGGGTGAAAGCCAATGCGCTTTACCGCGACGGCTCGAAACTCAGCCAGCCGCTCGCCGCAAGCCTTGTCGAGGATGACGAGGACGCCGCCGAGATCCTTGAAAACGGCTCGGCACAGGAAAAGGCCGCCGTTCTGGCCGAGAAGATCGTCGAGAAGGTCATCGTCAAGGAGATCATCAGATCGCATCGCCAGAAAATGCCGGAACGCCGCAAGGGCTATACCCAGAAGGCGATCGTGGGCGGGCACAAGGTGTATCTGCGCACCGGCGAATACGAGGATGGCAACTTGGCGAAATCTTCATCGACATGCACAAGGAAGGCGCCGGCTTCCGCGCGATGATGAACAACTTCGCCATCGCGGTGTCGGTTGGCCTGCAATATGGTGTGCCGCTGGAAGAGTTCGTTGATGCCTTCACCTTCACCAAGTTCGAGCCGGCAGGCATGGTGCAGGGCAATGACAGCATCAAGAATGCCACATCGATCCTCGACTACATCTTCCGGGAACTGGCGGTCAGCTATCTGGACCGCACGGACCTCGCGCATGTGAAGCCGCAGGGCGCGTCCTTCGACGATCTGGGACGCGGCGAGGAAGAGGGCGTGTCCAATGTCAGCGAGATGAGCGATGCCGCCGCCTCGCGGTCGCTGGAGGTGCTCAAGCAGATCAGCTCGACGGGCTATCTGCGCAAACGTCTGCCGCAGGAGTTGGTGGTGCTGAACGGCGGACAGGCCGGGGCCATGGCCTATCAGACATCGGGCGATCCGGTGCAGACCTTGCAGACCCCGGTGCCCGAAACCTCCACAGCACGGGCTGCGATGGCGTCCACCACGACCACCATGACGGCGACCTATGCGACAGGGTCGGTGTCGATGGATGCGGCGTCCAAAGCGCGGATGCAGGGCTATGAGGGCGAAGCCTGCGGGGAATGCGGCAACTACACGCTGGTGCGCAACGGCACCTGCATGAAGTGCAACACCTGCGGCTCCACCTCGGGCTGTAGCTAAGGAGATCGCGCCCCCGACGGGGGGCGCGTGGACAGCACGGGGCCGGGTGGTCCTGTGAGGTCACAGAAACAGGGTGGGGGCGAACCAGCTTCGACTCATCGTGTTCCGGGGCGAGTGCGCTCGTCCCCGACGCGGATCAGGCCGCAGGCAGAAACCGGGCGGTACAAAGAGTGAGCCTGATCTCGTGAACCTCAGGGGCGCCATGCTGGCGCCCCTTTTTTCTTGCGCGCATCGGCCAGCAGACGCTTTTCTGCGCGCTAACCCTGTGACAGACAGGATCACGCACCATGAAAAGGACCATCACCATGACGCTTGCCGCTTTCTCGTTCCTGTCGCCGGGGGAAATCCTGTTTGGGCGGGGCATGGCGCAACAGGCGGCGTCGCGGATCGCGCAGCGGGCTGATCGCGTCTTGCTGGTGCATGGGGCCGCTGCCGACCGTGTCGCGTGGTTGCGCAATGATCTGGCCGCATCTGGCGTTCAGGTCGAGGGGTTTGCCGTTCCCCAAGAGCCCGATGTCGTCCTGATCGAGGCGGGGGTGGCCGCAGCGCGCAGATGCGGCGCGCGCGTGATCGTCGCCTGTGGCGGTGGATCTGTAATCGATGCGGGCAAGGCCATCGCGGCGTTGGTGCCTGCGACACGGCCCATGCTCGAGCATCTCGAGGTGGTCGGGCAGGGCCTTCCGCTGGATCATGCGCCCTTGCCCTTCGTCGCGATTCCCACAACGGCCGGAACTGGGGCCGAGGTGACGAAGAATGCGGTGATTGCCGTGCCGGAGGCGCGGCGCAAGGTGTCGCTGCGTGATCCGCGCATGATCGCGGATGTGGCGATTGTCGATCCGGCTCTGACAGATGGCACGCCATGGGCCGTGACCCTTGCCAGTGGACTGGACGCCGTAACGCAGGTGATCGAGCCCTATGTCAGCCCCAAGGCCAATGCCCTGACCGATGCGCTCTGCCGGGATGCCATTCCGCGTGGTCTGCAGGCCCTCTGCCGTCTGCAGGAGGGGGAGTCCTCGGAGGCGCGTGACGCGATGGCATTGGTCAGTCTTTACGGCGGCTTGGCGCTGGCGAACGCGGCGCTTGGGGCGGTGCATGGGCTGGCCGGGCCGATCGGTGGGATGTCCGGGGCGCCGCATGGTGCGGTCTGCGGGCGATTGCTGCCCTTCGTTCTGGAGTGCAATGCCGAGCGTGCGACGGGGGATGCAAGCGGGCGTCTGGCGCAAGTGTCGGAATGGATCGCCGATGCCTTGGGCGGCACCGCCGATCAGGCGCCCCATCGGCTTGTCCACTGGGCCGAGGCCGCGGGTCTTCCCGGCCTTGCGGCAATGGGCGTTCGGGCAGCGGATCACAAGGATCTGGCGCAGGCAGCGGTTGGGTCCTCGTCGATGAAGGGCAATCCGGTGCCGTTGGAGGTGGCGGATCTGGTGGCGCTGATGAGGGATGCGGCCTGAAGCGTTCCGCCTTTGATCTGAGCATAAGCGAAACGCGTTCAGGGGGCCGCGCGCTGCAGCATCCCGAACAGATCATGCGGATCATCGGGGTCGGCCAGTAGATCCAGCTCCATGTAAAGATCGGTCCCCTTGATCGCGTCCCGCAGATAGCGCAGGGCGCTGAAATCCTCGATGGCGAAGCCGACGCTGTCGAAAAGCGTGATCTGCCCGGTGCTGGTGCGCCCCGGTTTGCGGCCCGCGATGACCTCCCAGATCTGCGTGACGGGGTGATCGCAGGGCAATTGCTGGATTTCGCCCTCGATCCGGGTCTGGTCGGGATATTCCACGAAGATGTCGCTGCGTAGAAGGACGGCGGGGGCCAGTTCCGTCTTGCCGGGACAGTCGCCGCCGATCGCGTTGATATGGACACCGGCGCCGACCATGTTGTCGGTCAGGATCGTCGCGTATTGCTTGTCGGCGGTGCAGGTGGTGATGATCTGCGCGCCTTCGATCGCGGCTTCGGCGCTGTTGCACACATGAACATCTAGCCCCAAGCCTTTGAGATTGTTTGCTGCTTTGTGTGTCGCGGCGGGGTCGATATCCCACAGGCGCACCGATCTGAGGCCGCAGATCGCCTTCATGGCGAGGCTTTGGAATTCTGACTGCGCACCATTGCCGATCATCGCCATCGTGTCTGCGCCTTTCGGCGCAAGGTGCCGCGCCACCATCGCCGAGGTGGCTGCGGTGCGCAGCGCGGTGAGGATCGTCATCTCGCTTAAAAGCACAGGGTAGCCATTGCCGACATCCGCCAGAAGACCGAAGGCGGTGACGGTCTGCAGCCCCTGACGGGTGTTGCCGGGGTGGCCGTTGACATATTTGAACCCATAGACCTCGCCGTCGGAGGTGGGCATCAGTTCGATCACACCTTGGGCGGAATGGCTGGCGACACGGGGGGTCTTGTCGAAAAGCTCCCATCGGCGGAAATCCTGTTCGATATAGTCGGCCAGACCGCGCAGCATCGGCTCGATGCCGATGTGATGAACAAGCTTCATCATCGCCTCGACCGAGACGAAGGGCACTAGAGCTTTGGCTGAAGGTGCAGAATGTGTCATGGTTTTTTTCCTTTTATCCAAAGGCTTGTGTCTGGCGGTCAAAGACGCGGCGACCAAGGGCCGAGGCCACGAGATCGACCATCACCTGTGCCGTGCGGCCGCGCTCGTCGAGAAACGGATTGAGCTCCACAAGGTCCAGAGAGCTCATCAACCCGCTGTCGCAGATCATCTCCATGACCAGATGCGCCTCGCGGATGGTGGCGCCGCCGGGGACGGTGGTGCCGACGGCGGGGGCGAAGCCGGGGTCCAGAAAATCCACGTCGAACGAGACATGCAGCGCGCCATTTGCCTGCGCGACCGTGTCGAGGAAGGCGGCGAGGGGGCGGGCGATGCCGGTCTCATCGATGTCGCGCATATCGTGACGGCGGATGCCGGAGGCTTGCAGCATGTCACGTTCCGCCGCATCCACCGAGCGCAGGCCGAGGATGCAAATATGGTCCTCGGGGACCGGGGGCTGCACCCGTGGGAAACCGGAAAATCCTTTTTTTCCCGTGGCATAGGCGAGGGGGGTGCCATGCAGGTTCCCGGAGGTCGAACTTGACGGTGTGTGAAAATCACTATGGGCGTCGAGCCAGAGCACGAATTGGGGTTTGCCCTGTGCGGCGGCGTGGCGGGCCATGCCGGGGACTGACCCCAAGGACAGGCTGTGATCGCCGCCAAGGAAGATCGGCAGGTCATCTGCGGAGATGGATTCTATTGCGTTTGCAATGGCTTGCGCCCAAGACTTCGTTTGGTGCGGGGCGTGGATATGGGCCGGCATGTCGCAGGGTTCAGCGACAGGCCGCGGGGAGAGGTTACCAAGGTCGGTGACATGGTGGCCGAGGCCTGTCAGGGCATCGTGCAAACCGGCGATGCGGAGGGCGTCGGGGCCCATGAGGCAGCCTTGGCGGCGTTTGCCGCTATCCACCGGGGCGCCGATCAGAACGCAGTTTCGAGGCATGGTACGGAAAATCCCATATAAAGACTTGGGAAATATTTCGCCGATATGGGTTGATTTACAGCGGTCAAATTGCACATTTAGATGGTATAATCTCCGAAATGACAGCCGGAACGGACGATATGGACGAAACGGATCGCAAGTTGATTTCGGCGCTGCGGCATGATGCGCGGGCGTCCTTGTCGGATCTGGCGATGATGCTGGGGGTGTCGCGGACCACGGTGCGGGGGCGGATCGAGCGGTTGAAAGCCTCGGGGGAGATCCTTGGTTTTTCAGTCGTCCTGAAGGCGGATACCGCCAGAGACCCGGTGCGAGGGCTGATGATGATCGGGATCGAAGGTCGCGGCACGGATAGAATAATACGTCAGATCAATGGGTTGAGCGCGGTTCGGGCGGTGCATACCACGAATGGGCGATGGGATCTGATTGTTGAGATCGGGACCGAGACGCTGGAAGGGTTCGACGCGATTCTGGGGCAAATCCGGAGATTTGACGGGATTGCCAGCTCGGAAACCAGCCTTTTGCTCAACACCCGCAAATCCGGCAACTGATCGGGGGGCGATGTGTAGGATTTGTACGAAACCTACACGCGATTGGGACGAACCGGGATCCGTTTGGCGCAATTTGTGTCCATCTTGTACACAACGCGGCCCGGCAGACCCAAATCAGGCCCGGCGGAAGGCCATGATCCAGCAGGCGACAAGCGCCAGTGAGGCGAGCGTGTTCCAACTGGCCATGGAGAGGCCGAACATCTGCCAGGGCACCTCGTCGCAGCGCACGAGGGGGGCGGCCATGATCTGCGCGAAGAGGTCATCGGCACTCATCCCCGAGGCGCCACCGGCAGAGCAGGAGGCCGGGCCTTCCCACCAGTCCCGCTCGACCCCGGTGTGATAAAAACCGATGGCGGCGGTGGTGAGGGCGGCGAGCGCGCCAAGCAGCGTCAGCGCCGCAATCGGCACCAGCAGGGCTGCCGCGCCGATGCCGATAGCGGCCCAATGGGGATAGCGCTGCCAGTAGCACAGTTTGCAGGGGGGCATGTCACCGAGATACTGAAAGCCGAGGGCGCCCAGCATCAGCGCCGCCGACCCGCCCGCCGCGAGCAGGATCCATATGCGGCGCGACGGCATCACAGGTGCCGCACCAGATAGAAGCCGCCAAACAGCAGCGCTATGAAAAGGATGGCCATCAGGCCCAGACGCCGCTCGATGAAATCGCGGATCGGCGCGCCGTATTTCCACAGCAGGGCGGCGACGAGAAAGAACCGAAGGCCCCGCGCGAGAATCGAGGTGGCGATGAAGGTGACCAGCGGCATCCCGGTCCAGCCGGACATGATGGTGATGACCTTATAGGGAAACGGCGTGATCCCGGCGGTCAGCACCGCCCAGAAGCCGAAATCGTTGAAGCGGGTGTTGAACTCGGTCATGGCGTCGCCCTTGCCGAGCGATTCGAGGATCGGCTGGCCCACCTGTTCATAGGCGAGCGCGCCGATCGCATAGCCCAGGATCCCGCCGAGTACGGAACTGACAAGGGCGACCAGAGCGATCAGCCATGCCCGAGAGGGCCGCGCCAGGATCATCGGGATCATGAGCACATCCGGCGGGATCGGGAAGACCGAGCTTTCCACGAAAGACACCGCCGCCAGCACCCAAAGTGCGCGGGGGTGGTCGGACATGCGGATCGTCCAGTCATAAAGCCGTCTGAGCATGATGGGGCATCCTGTTGCC
Source organism: Roseobacter sp. AzwK-3b (assembly GCF_000170875.1). Taxonomy (NCBI): domain Bacteria; kingdom Pseudomonadati; phylum Pseudomonadota; class Alphaproteobacteria; order Rhodobacterales; family Roseobacteraceae; genus Roseobacter; species Roseobacter sp. AzwK-3b. Next base: position 22,718 of record NZ_ABCR01000003.1, on the reverse strand, counting down.
GGGGTGAGGGCGTCTGAGCATGCAGGGGCCGGGCGGTCAAGCACGAGTTGTGCAAATTTCCGTCAGTGGCTCTGGACGAGGGCGCGAGGCTTGGGTAGACGGATACTGTGCCCAAGTGGCGGAACGGTAGACGCAGGGGATTCAAAATCCCCCGCCGCAAGGCGTGTGGGTTCGAATCCCACCTTGGGCACCATCCGAAATCCGCATTGTCCTGATGTGTCCACATGCGTCCGCTTTTTATGGGTGGGACGCTGTTGCTTGTCTTTTTCCGGGATGGCGTGCGGGGAGGGAGTTGCGCAGACCTGTACGCATCAATCACGCATGTGCGAAAAAGTGGGCTGCGATCCGGCGCGGGCGGGACTCGCGTTTTCCGAAATGGAACACTCCCGGCGGTGAGGCCGGGAGTGTTTTGTGTTTGGCTCGTGTCATGCCCGGGCCTAGTGTGGCTGCGGGCCGTACGCGTGTGTGGCGTCAGATCTCGATGGGTTGCGTCTTGCGCCCTTGTCGCCATTCGCTGACGACGCTGACCACGAGCATGACGATCGACAAGATCAGCAGGGTTGCCGCAATCGGACGCTGGAAGAATTCCAGGACCTGATAATCGAGCAACTGCATCGATTTGGCAAAGGCCGACTCGCCGATGCCTCCGAGGATGAGGCCGAGCACGACGCCTGCCGCGGAATAGCCGGTGGTCCGAAGCATGTAGCCGATCACACCGGCCAGGAACATCACCCACACGTCGATGAACAGGTTGCGCAGCGCATAAGAGCCGATGATCGCCAGCACGAGAATGCCCGGTGCGAGCCACCGGAAGGGCACCCGAAGAATGTGAACCACGGTCTTGGTCTGCAGCCAGCCCAGGAAGATGATGAGGATATTGGCCCAGAACATCGCCGCGAAGGTGACCCAGACAAGATCGCCCGACGTGATAAAGATCAGCGGACCCGGCTCCATGCCATGGATCTGGAAGATGCCCATGATCATGGCCGTGAGCGCCCCGCCCGGCAGGCCGAGCGCCAGAAGCGGGATCATGGCCGCGCCGGTCGCCGCGTTGTTGGCGGTTTCGGAGGCCACGACGCCTTCCATCTCGCCCTTGCCGAAATTGGCCCGGTTCTTGGACCATTGCCTGGCCTGACTGTAGCCGAGGAAGGCTGCGAGCGTGGCGCCGATCCCCGGAAGGACACCGGCGAACATGCCGATCAGCGTGGAGCGCAGGATCGTCCAGCGCACTGCCACGAATTCGGCGATGGTGGGGAATTCGATATTCGCCTTGGGGCGTTTGCGTTCGCCCTTGGAGATGGCGATCGCTTGTCCCAGAACTTCGGAGACCGCAAAGAAGCCGAGGATCATCGGGATGAAATGCACGCCTGCGGAGAGGTAGTAGGATTGATACTCCATCCCGAGGATGTTGCCGTTGCTGAAGCGCGGCGTTCCACCGATCGGATCGGTTCCGACGGCGGCGATCATCAGGCCCGCGAAGACCGACAGCCAGCCTTTCCACAGCGTCTTGGCGCCGATCGAGGCCGAAACCGTGAGGCCGAAGATGATGAGCGCAAAGATCTCGGGCGGACCGAAGGCACGCACGGCGAAAGAGGCCACGACCCCGGTAAAGAGCATCATCACCACCGCCGAGGCGGTCCCGCCGATGGCCGAACAACTCACCGCCGCGCCGATGGCCTTGCCGGCCTGCCCGTTGAGTGTCATCGGGTAGCCATCAAGGCAGGTGGGCGCGTTTTCGGGGGCGCCGGGGATATTGAACAGGATCGCCGTTATGGCGCCGCCGAACACGCCTGCGCAATAGATGACCGAAAAGAGCATGATCGCGTTGTCGGGGCTCATCGCGACCGTGAAGGGCAGGAGCACCGCCCCCAAGGTCAGCATGTTGACGCCGGGAATGGCGCCGAACAGCATCCCGCCGATCAGGCCGAGGAAAAAGATCATCACCGAGGTGCCGCTGCCGAAGAGCGTCAGTGTGCCCTGAATGAACTGCTCGAGCATCAAATTACCTTCCCATGCGTGCGAACTCGATGATCGCGATATTGATGTTGTAGAAAATGCCCTCGGCCCCGACGGGCAGGGCGACATAGAAGTAGCGGGTGAAGACGATGAGCATCAGCCCGTAGACCACCGCCAGAACCAGCACGAGCGGCTTGATCCGGCGCACACCGAGCAGCAACAGAAGGCCCAGGATGAACAGGGGCAGCGACACGTAAGCGCCGATGCGTGGCGTGGCATAGAGGAACACGAAGGGCCAGCAGAAGATCGCGATGCGATGGATCCAGTCGCGGGCGGGCATATTCAGCGAGATCTGTGCGCTCTCCTCGAAGGGCAGGCCGGAGCGCAGCGTATGCACCTGCAACACAAGCTGGAATGTCGCGCCTGCGAGGGCCGCAAGCGCGATGACGCGTGGCCAGCCTGCGGCGCCGAAATTGTAGTTTTCGATATGGTTCTCGAAATACGTGGTCTGCTGATAGTAGATCCCGATCAGCACGGCCCAAAAGCACCATTCCGCGATGAAACGCATGTAGCGCGACGATGATGGAGCCGGTGCTTGGGCGGCTTGGTCTGAGTGACTCATCTGGCTTTATCTCCCGAGGCGAACGGCGGCTGGCAAAGGCGGGTGCTGGCCCGGAGTGGCGCGCACTCCGGACCTGCATTGCGAGGCGCCTGCCTTATTGGATCAGGCCGATTTCCTTGTAGATCGTCCGGTAGCTTTCGATGGTCTTGGCGATGAGCTCTTTGGAGCCTTCGCTGTCGCGGAAGCTGTCGATCAGGTTCATGTACTTGGATTCGTTGAACGCGGCGTAGCCTTCGTTGGCGAAACCGACCTTGCAGACATTCTCGAGATATTCCACCCGGTCGGGGGCCGTTCCTGCCTTCACGTAAAAGCCGCGGAAGCGGGTAAGAGGGTCGAAATCGGCACCGACTTCGCGGTGCGTTGGCACGTCGGCGAAGGCTGCGGGACGCTCGTTCAGAATGGTCAAGATCGGTTTCATCTGACCGGCATCAAGGAAGCTGCGGACGTCGCCGGGCTGCTCGAACAGCACGTCGACCTGTGCGCCGATCAGCGAGCCATAGGTTTCCGCGGGCTTGTCGAATGTCACCTGACGCAGATCGAGGCCCAGAGCCGAGGAAAGCTGCCGCATCGTCACCAGCTCCATCGAGCCGACCTTACCCAGAAGGCCCATCGACAGCTCGCCCGGTTTTTCCTGGGCATAGGCCAAGAAGCTCTCCCAGTCGGTGTAGCGGTCTTCTTCGGGACGGATATAAATCTGGCTGAAGGTGATCTGCGTGGTGCAGAGCGGAATCCAGTCTTCTGCTGGGTTCTCGCGGATATCGCCCTTGGCATAGGCGGCCACGGCGGTGTCGATATGCTGCATGATGGTATGCCCATCCGCAGGTGCGATCATGAAGTCGGGAATCGCGGCCGTTCCACCGCCGCCGGGCTTGTTGACGATCTGGAATGTCAGGTCGGTTTCTTCCTCGACCGCCTTGACCATGGCGCGCGACAGCTGGTCGGAGCCGCCTCCGGCGCCATAGGGCACAATCACGGTCAAGGGACGGTTGCCGTAGCCTGCGGGCTTGTCCAGTTTGATCTCTTCTGCGATGGCGGCTGTGCTCATCAGGGCGGCGAACGTGCCGGATATGGCGAATTTCAACAAGGTCTTGGTCATGGTGTCTCCTCCTTCGTTGCGTGGCGGGCAGCGCCCGTCACCTGTGCTCCTCCTCCGGGGCAGTCTCGACATCGTCGGGCCTCACGCCCGAGCGATGTGTCTGCGGTCGCGGCTGTGTCACCCTGCAGGGGATGCCGCGGGTTTCTCTTTGCTTTTGGCCTCCATCCGTCGTCGATAGGCGAGAATGCGATCCTTGAGGCCGGGTCGTCCGGCGGTTCGGACCACTGCCGCGAGGTCGAGATCATCGGTGTCGGGGCTTGTGAGCCGGAGCATGTCGCGGGTGGCGCCGTCAGGCAGGCTGCGGGCGCGGGCGGCGAGGCGGTCGATCAGCGCGGGCCAGTCGGCGGGCTCGGCGATGTCCGTGGCCAGCCCAAGCGAGACGGCTTCCGGGGCGGACACGGCGCGGGTGTCGATCAGCATGTCGCGCGCGCCGTCCATACCGATCAGCTGCGCCAGCCGCCTTGTGCCGAGCGCCAGCTCGAAATTCCAGCCGGGCATACGGAACCTGGTGTCCTGGGTCGCGATGCGCTTCCAGCAGGCGGCGAAAAGGTCCGCGCCTGCGCCGACCACCTGGCCCTGGGCCAGGGCAAGGGTGGGGAAGGGCGCCTTGTGCACCTTCTGCAACAGCATCTCGATCCGCACGAAGCGCCACAGAAGATCCCCGTCGCTCATGTCTTCGAGACCGGAGAGATCGAAGCCCGCGCAGAAATTCCTGCCATTGCCCCGGAGGACCGCGAGGCGCACGCCTTGTGCAGTGTCGAGCGTGTCGATCATCTGCTCGACGACATCGGGCGCCAGCGCGTTCGCCTTGGTCGGAGTGTCGAACGTGAGGGTGAGCACATCCTCGTGCTGATCGACCAGAAGTTTGGGGGCGGGAGCGGTCATCGGTTGTTCTATGCCTCGCCGCTGGCTGTCAGTTGGGCCAGTATTTCGTCGGTATGCTCGCCAAGGGCCGGGGGTCTGCGGGTGACCGACTGCGCCGCGTCGTTGATGCGCAAGACCGGGCCGAAGGTCTGGGTGTTCACGCCGTTGGGCAGCTCGATCTGCTGCACCCAGCCCATATGCGCCACTTGTGGGTCCTGCAGAACTTCGGGATAGGTGTTGATCGGGCTGCAGGGAACGCCCGCCTCGCTGAAGGCCGCGATCCAATGCGCGATGGGTTTCGTGCGGAAGATCGCCTCGAGCAGATCGCGCAGCGTGTCCTGATTTTGTGCGCGGGTTGTGGGGTCGATGAAGCGGGGATCTTGTTCAAGATCTTCGCGCCCCACGACGCGGCAGACCGAGGCCCAGAGGCCGTTATTGCCCGCCGCCATGCCGAAATGGCCATCCTCGGCCTCGAACGCCTGATAGGGGGCGTTGCGCGGATGGGCCGATCCCAGCTTGCGGGGGGCTTTGCCGGTGCCGAAGAATTCGCTGGTCTGGAGGGCCGAGACCCCAAGCGTCGCCCCCAGCATGGAAACGTCGATATGCTGGCCTTTGCCGGTGTTTGCGCGGGCATTGAGGGCCGCGGCGATCCCATAGGCCCCGTAAAGCCCGGAGACGAAATCGCACAGGGGCACGCCGCATTTCACGGGCGCGCCGCCCGGTTCGCCGGTGACGCTCATCACGCCGCTCATGGCCTGCATGGTGAGATCGAAGCCGCCTTCCTTGGACCGGGGACCGGTTTGACCGAAGGCGGAGATCGAGCAATAGATGAGGCCGGGGTTCAGCGCGGACATGGTGGCGTAATCGAGGCCGTTGCGCTGCATCACGCCGGGGCGGAAATTTTCGAGCACCACATCCGCGCCAAGGATCAACCGGCGCGCGTGGGCAATGTCGTCCGCATCCTTCAGGTTCAGGCAGATCGAGCGTTTGCCGCGATTGACCGAGGCGAAATTTTCGCTGTAGCCGTCGCTGAGCGGCGGCCATGTGCGCATCGCATCGCCGGTCGGACGCTCGACCTTTATAACATCGGCGCCCATGTCAGCCAGCAGCATCCCGCAAAAGGGGCCGGCCGCGATTTCGCAAAACTCGATGACTTTGATGCCATTCAGTGAGGACATGGTCTGGTTCAATCCTTGATATTTGAGGGATCAGTCGGGTGTCGGCGCGCGGCGGAGGGTCATTGCACGGCCCCCAGCCGGTCCCAGAGGTCGGCGGTGCAGCCCAGTTGCAGGGAAATGTCGCGGCCCGCCGCGACCAGTTCGGGCGCGTAGCGTTCGATCTCGCCCGCCCCGAGACGGCTTGCGGGCGCCGAGATGCCGATGGCCGATACGACCACGCCACTGCGGTCCGCGATGGGTGAGGCAAGGCCGATCACGTCCGAGCGCCATTCGCCGGTGTTGAGCGCGTAGCGCCGGAGCCGGGCCTCGGAGCATTGCGCCAGAAAGGTTTCCACGTCCGTGACGGTGCTCGGCGTGCATTTTTCGACGCTGTCATAGACCTGCCGGATCTCGGTCTCGGGGAGGTAGGCCATCATGATCTTGCCGGTGGCGGTGCAATAGGCGGGCGCACGGCCACCGAGTTGCGTGTAGGCGCGCACGGGTTCCTTGCTTTCGATCTTGTCGAGATAGATGACCTCGCCGTGTTCGTATTGAGACAGGTGCACCGCTTCCTTGGTGAGCGTCGAGAGGCGCCGCATGGTGGGCTGTGCCACGTCGCGCAAGACGATGCGCGACACGATTCTGCTGCCGAACTCCCACATTCTGAGCGTCGCGATATAGCCCGCGCCGTCGGTTTTCTGGACGTAATCGAGCGCGATGAGGGTCTGCAGAAGACGATGGACGTTGCTTTTGCCCAGGCCCAGCCGACCTGCCAGATCGGTCACGCCGAGTGGCTGGTCGCTTTGGGCGAGGATCTCCAGAAGGGAGAAGGCTTTGACGACGGTCGAGTCCATGAATCGTCCCGTTATTTGGAATTGCAGCCTGAATAGCAGAACATTTTGGATGGGGCAAATGTATTCTGATATTCAGTACAGTGTTCCAATATGTGGAATATTGAGGGATTGGAAGAGTTCGGTCGCTGTCGGTGGAGGGGCGGTTTTTGTTTATTTCATATAAACAACTGCTTGCGGGTGTTTCTTCAGGCGGTCTTCTGGCCGTCAATTGACACTCAAACGATCTGGAGCTTGTATTCCGCCGGGGCGAGACACTGGAAAAGGCACCAGATGCAGATCACATTCGTAGGGACGGGCGACGCTTTCGGCAGTGGGGGACGCTTCAATACATGCTTCCATGTGGCCACCGAAGAGACCCGTTTTCTGATTGATTGCGGGGCGTCGTCGATGATTGCGCTCAAGGCCATGCAGATCGACCGCGCCGCGATCGACACCATATTCATCACCCATTTTCACGGGGATCATTTCGGCGGGCTGCCGTATTTCATGCTGGATGCGCAGTTTTTCGCCAAGCGCCGGGCGCCGCTGACCATTGTCGGCCCCGAAGGTCTGCAAAAGGCGTTCGTGCAGGTGATGGAAACGGCCTTTGCGGGCTCGAGCGGTACGGTGCCGAAATTCGACCTGCAGCTGATCGAGCTGCAACCGGGAGAGCCGCTTGTGATCGGGTCCGTGACGGTCAAGGCGGCGCGGGTGCGGCATGGTCCCGTGGACGGGCCATTCCTGGCATATCGCTTTGAGGTGGAGGGCAAGCGCCTTGCCTATACCGGCGATACCGAATGGGTGGATACGCTCTATGATGTGTGCAGCGATGCGGATTGTCTGATTGCCGAGGCGTATTTCTTTGAAAAGAAAGTGCCTTTCCATCTCGATCTCGTGACGCTCGGGTCGCATCTTCCGCGTCTGGCGCCAAAACGCCTGATCCTGACCCATATGAACGAGGACATGCTGTCACGCGATCTTGCTGGGCAGTTCGAAAAAGCGGAAGACGGGTTGGTGATCTCGCTCTGACTGTCGCGGCAAGCGGCACTTTTACGTCACCGGAGAAGCACCGCTCACACAGGCGGCAGGCGGCGCGTCTTATGATTTCTGACCGTCGCCAAGCCTGATGCCGACATCGAGGAACTCGTCCATGAAAAGGCTCATCAGCTCCATGCGCGACGCAACGCCCGTCTTGCGGAAGATGTTCGATGTCTGCGCCTTGACGGTGCCTTCGGCGGTGGACCGTGCGGCGGCGATATCGGCGATGCTCAAGCCTTTCAGCATATACATCGCGATATCACGCTCGGCTGAGGTGAGGTTCCATTCTTCGAACTTGCCGCGTACGAAACTGTCCATTTCGCCGCGCAGGAAACTCAGCGACTCGGATTGTTGTCTGTTGCGCGCTTCGAGCCAGCGCAGCTGCTGGACAAGAATGCGGATCGCCAGAACCAGCGCCACGGCCGAGAACACCTCGAAACACAGGTGGATCGCGTCGAGAAAGCCCGGCGCGCTGTTTGCAATCACACGTTCATAAATATCGCTGGCAACGTCGAACACGAAAAAGACGACGCTGCCGATCAGGAACAGTGTCACGTATTTCAGGGTGCTGGCCTGCATGGCGCCTATGTGCTGAATGGGACATATCCTTGCGGGTTACGGTGCCCATAAGAGAACAAGTGCGATCCAAAGGCAATGCCAACCTGAGGGCGGGGACGCAGCGCAAAGGCCCCCTTGATCGGGGGCCTGAAAGGTGGTGCCGGGGGGCCGCATCCAGACGCGGATGCGGCGTTGGGGTTATTGCACCCGAGACCAGTGACCGCCGTTGCGGCAGATCATTCCGCCCAAGATACAGCCGTTGACGGAAATGCGGTTTCCCGACAGCTCCAATTTCGACATGTATTCCTTGTCGCGGTCCGGCGCATAGATCCGGCCCTCGTATTCCCCGGACTTTGAGGGTTTCAGATTCCAGACGATCTTGCGCCCCAGCGTGTCGGGCTGGATCGCCTCGCCCTGTTGATTTTCGGCGCGCTCCAGCACGCCGCAATAGGTATTGCCGCAGGAGGCGACGCGGATATAGCCGATATCGCCGTGATCGTCCGGTGCCGTGCGCCATAGACCTTCGATCGGGTCGGACAGCGCGGGGCCGGCGGCGAACAGGGCCACAAGGAAGAGGCTTGCGATAGGTTTCATGTCTTTTTCTCCGTCAGATGGTCGGGACTGGATCGGTCGGGCCGCATCAGAGATTGCCCATGCCGATGAAGAGTTGCCGGTTGGTGTCCACGATGGCGCGGCGGCCATGCATGATCCGGGTGTTGTCGAGAACCGCGATATCGCCGTCCTGCCAGTTGATCTCGTGCGTAGAGGCCTCGGCCAGGTCGCGAAGCTCTTCGATCTCGTCCTGGCTGACGACATCGTCGTCGCCGAAGCGATAGCGCGGCGGTGCGTAGTTATGTGAGGGACCAAGCACCGCGTTGGCGAACCCCTCGCCACCCGACAGGGCGGAGGCGCGCACCGGGGCCAGGGTCAGGCGATAGGTGATGCCGCCATCCTCGAGCATGTCGAAATCCTGGTTCGGGATCGCGGCGCGAAACTCTTCGACATGGCGCGCGGTGACCTCTTCGGGGCTGGAAATGGCGGGGTGTTCGTTGGCCAGATAGCGTTTCCACAATTGCTCGGGGAGGTAGCGTTCAACGACCATGTCACGCCGCCAGCGGGATTTTTGCGCGTCGGTCATCGCCTCGTACACGGCGCGACCGTCGCAAATCGTGGTCTGCGATCCCTCGAAGGCGGCGACGGGGCTGTAGAAGGCGACGATATCGGGGCAGACCGGCGTATTGCCGTTTTCCGTATGAAGCCCGATCGGGCCGGTTCCGGCGTCGACCTTCTGGGTGTTTTCATCGCCGTAGTCGCGCGCCGGGTCGAAGGTGATTTTCCGGCAAAGGGCGGTGGTCAGGGAGCTGAACGCGGTCATGTCGGGGCGAAAGCCACGCAGCAGCGTCCAGCCATCCTCGGACAGGTTGGTGCGAATTTGCGCCACCACGGCAGGGTCGGTGACGGGCTGCGCTTCGGCGGTGGGGCGAATGATGTTGTAGCTCATGGATCAAGCCTCTTTCTGTTTTGTATAGCTGTTGAGCGCGGCCTGCGCCTTGGCGGTGCCTGCCTTGTGGGTCAACGCCATGTCGATGATCGAAGGGGCAAGGGCCTGCAGCAGCGCAAAGACCCGTTCGCCCAGCCCCGGATAGATGATCTTGCGGCCCGCCATGATCCCGTGCCATGCGCGTCGGGCCACGCGGTCGGGATCGTCGAGGGCCATTCCGAAGGGTTCGACCAGATGGGCGAAGCTGCCTTGGGCCGGGGTGCGTGTGGCGCGCGGGGCGACATAGGTGACCGAGATGCCGAATTCCGCCAATTCGCGGCGCAGGGCATCGGAAAGGCCGCGCATGGCGAATTTCGTGGCCGAATAGGCCGAGAAATAGGGAAAGGCGATCAGCCCGAACATGGAGCCGATATTGACGATCCGCCCTTGCGTGGCACAAAGCGCCGGGACGAGGTCACGGGTCAGTTGCACGGCGGCGGTGAGGTTGGTGCTGACGGTGTCAGCGATTTCTGCGTCGTCAAGATCGGTGAGCCGCCCGACGGCCAGCCGCCCGGCATTGTTCACCAGTACATCCAGCCGGGTGCCGGTGGCGGCAACGATCTCTGCGCGCCCCTCGGGGGTCGTGATATCGGCGGCGACAAGGCGGACCGGGGCATGGCCCAGAAGGGCCGCCGTGTCTTCGAGCTGGGCCTGTCTGCGACCGACCAGCACAAGATCATGGCCCGAGCGCGCGGCCTCGATGGCGAGCGCACGACCGATGCCGGAACCGGCCCCGGTGATCAGGGCTTTGGGAGGGGAGGTGGTCATGCGACGCAGTCCTTCATGTCATGGGAAAGTGGAAAAAATGGGAGGATTCCGGACAGCTGCGCCAGTTGGCTGCGGTCGATGCCACCGCCGGGTTTCAGAAGCCCCGCTTGCGAGGCGGGTGCGAAACGCACCCGGCTTGGGCGCGCATATGGGGGCAGGTCGGACAGAAGGGCGTCGATCTGTGCAGGCGCGACCGGGGCGGCGAGAACGGCGATGATCTCGAGCTGGTCATCGGGCGCAAGATAAAGCCCCGCCGCGGGGATGCGCGGGTCGGCGCACAGAGCGGCCTCAACCCATTCGGGGTTGATGTTGCGGCCCTGCGGCGTGACGATCAGCCAGTCCTTGCGGCCTTCGACGATCAGCCGGCCCTCTTCGAACCGGCCCAAATCGCCGGTGCGCCACTCTCCGGTGACGGGGGGATGGCCGATATACCCTTCCATGACGGTCGGGCCGGACACGACGATTTCACCATCGTCGATACGGACCTCGACCCCGTCCAGAACCCGGCCCACCGTGCCTGCACGCGCGTCAAGCGGCCCGTTCAGGGACACGACCGAGCAACATTCCGACAGGCCGTACCCCTCATGGACGGGCAAGCCATGGGCCTCGGCCTCGGCCAGAAGGGCCGGGGAGGTTCTGGCGCCGCCCACAGCGATCAGGCGCAGGCTGGCCGGGCCTTGCGTCGCGGTTGTCCTGAGCTCCGAGACGAGGCGCGACAGGAGTGCGGGAACAAGGATGCTTGTTGTGGGGCGTGCCGAGGCCATGGCCGCCACGATGGGCGCCATCGGCCCGCCGAACAGCGCAGCGAGCGCCTCGGGGCAGAAATGAACCTCGGCCCCGGCCAGAAGCGGAAGATAGAGACCGGCAACCTGTTCGAGCAACTGCGCCACGGGCAGAAGGGAGAGATGAATATCCTCGCGGACGGGGGCAATCGCCTTTTCAAGCGCGGCGAGTGCGGCGGCCATTTGACGTTCGCCGATCAGCACGCCCTTGGGGGTGCCGGATGACCCCGAGGTGAAGATGATCCGGCGCGCGCCTGCCATGGGCGGATCAAGCGGCGCGGCTAGCCGCGGACAGGATTCGGGCGGGCAGAGATCCAGCGGTGTCACGGGCGCTTGAGAGGTGCCGATGACCGTCTCGACACCGGCCGCTTCGACAAGATGCGCCTGTTGGGACGCTGAAAAGAACGGCGGGACATGAACCGATACATGGCCGCTATAGGTCAGGGCGAGATCGGCCAAGGCGGCGTCCAGCGGGTCGCTTGTGCTGATGCCGATGACCCGCGCAGGTCCCGTCAGTGTCTTTGCATTCTGCGCAAGAAAGGCCGCAAGGCTGCGATACGCGATGCATCTTGTGCCGGAGCGCAGCGCGGTTTTCTCGGGGCTTTGGGCGGCATGCCGCGAAAGGGCGTTGAACACACGGTCGGTCATCAGGCTGTCTCGGCTGCGGGTAGGGGGGCGTCCGTCGCTTGAGCCGGGTCGCGAAAGGCGCAGACCCATGGATCATGCTCGTAGTAATCGCCCCATTGCGCGGGGTCCTGCACCCGGCTGGCCTGGGCGGGGGCAAGCATGAGAGGCGTGATCCGCGCGCGCGTGATCAGGCGCCGGACCTCGGTTGTGGCGGTGAAGATGCCCCAGCCGATGCCACGCTCGCGTCCCCATTGGAACACGGAGCGCAAGGTGGGATAGGCCGCGAAGGGCGAGGTGCAGGCCAGGCCGCCGACTTCGAGGATGGTTTCTGGGGCGACGTTCAGGCCGGTCCGCCCGGCGAGCAACTGGCTGATGGGGGCGTCGAGATATTGCTGCGAAAAGAACCCTTCGGAGTGGCACGATATGCTGGTGGCGCAGGCCACGTCCCCGGCACGGGTCGTTGTGATTACGAGACGCGAGGGCCGCGTCCGGTTGTCGGCGCAAAAGGCCTGTTTGTAGCTGCGCACGATATGCAGCACGGCGGCGTCAAACAGGGGTTGGGTTGCCGGGTCGCCATCTTCGGCAATTGTGGTTTGCATGTCATATCTCCGCAAACGGGAGGCTGCTCGTGCCTCGTTTGTCGGACATGTTTCCCGTCAGGCTGTGGAAAGCCATTGGACTGAAGTCGGAATGACTAAATGAACCCCGATATATGACTAAGGTTTATGCCCGTATCATCGGTCTTTGGCCGGGCCATTTTGCCAGATAATCGGTACAGAAATGGTCGATCTGGTTGTCCGTCAGACAGGCGAGCACGCGGTTGACCGATGCAATCCCTATATGCGCGCCTTCGGCCTTTTTCAGGAGGGTGGGGTCGCTGCTTGCGGTGTCATAGCGCAGGCAGGTATCGGAGGTGCTGTCATGCTGCACGATGCGGTCGGCATCCACGATCCAGATATCCCTGTCCGGTGGGTCAGCTCTGCGCGCCAGCGTATGTCGAACCAGCGACAGGGCGTCGTTCGCGGCATCGGCAATGCCGGCGACGATGGCCGTATCGAGCCCGTAATCGCGCCGTAAATCCGCGGCGAGACGGGCGGTTTGGGCGATGCAGCCGTCCTGCTCGACATGGTGGCGTGTCGTGAGGATATGGACCTCGGTGGGCGAGACCCATTGCGCGACGCCGGACAACCGTTCGGCCAGGGCATTCAGGCGCCGTTCGACCGGCAATCTGCGCCGGTCGAGGTTGCTGCGGATATCCACGCGCCCTGAGCCGGATGCCGCATCCTTGAAGCGGATGGCGACAAGGGCGATCTGCCGGTCCTGAAGCTGCCGTTCGCGAAGGCGGTCTTCGAGTGCCGTGATGGCGGTGCGGATCGCGGATTTCGAGGGTTGGATCCGGTAGACCGGAACCGACAGCTCGCGAAGTCGTTCGTATACGAAATGCACACTGGTCAGGGCGGCGCTGACATGGCCTTCGCGCCAAAGGGACGAGTGAAACGCGGTCAGTGCGGCGACATTCTCGGCGGAGGAGCATTCCTTGCAAAAGGTGTTGCCGACGCCAAGATCGATTTCCTCGACGCATTCGCGGATATGATCGCCCGCGGGGTGGTCGATGCTGATGCGCATGGGCTCGAGATCGATGTCGGAGCGGTCGCGCGCCATTTCGAACAGGACGCGGAAGATCGCCGTCTCGTCATAGGGCACGAAGCCGATCGGAACATCGTTGGTGCGCGGCAGGCCGGTGATCTGCTGCATGAGGTAATCATGGGCGAGAGGCCCGCCGATCAGGATCGCGTCGGACGAGGCGCGGTGCTTGTGGAAGAGATCCACGATATCGCGGGAATCGCTATAGGCATCGAGATGGAATGCGCAGCTGCCGAACTCGTGGCCGATTGCCGCGACCATGCCGATGACATCATAGGGGGCAAGAACCGTGATCCGGTCCCGTGGCATTGTTACAGCGGTGCGATCTTGGGCCAAGGGTGCGCGGCTTCGAAATGCGCCGCAAGTCGGAGCACGAGATCATCCTCGAGCCTGCGTCCGGCGATCTGCAGGCCGACGGGCAGCCCCTCGTCGCAGAGCCCGCAGGGCACCGAGATCACCGGGTGGCCTGTCATGTTCATCGGGTAGGTCAGGAACCAGCCGATCAGCGGATTGACCAGCTGTCCCGCGATCTTGGCCGGCGGGCCGTCCGACTGGCTGAAAGCCGTGACACAGGTGGTGGGGCAGAGCAGGATATCGACCTTGTCAAAAAGTGCGGTCATCGCCTGCCATACGCGGTCACGGGTCTTGAGGGCCTTGCCGAAGCGCACCATGTCGATGGCGCGCCCTTCTTCGATCAGGGTCTGGACGACCGGTTCGAGAAGATCGAGATCGCCCGCGCCGAGGTCTCCATAAAGGCCCGCGACCTTGGCGCGCCAGAGATCGAGAAACGCCGCTTCGGTGTCCGGGGGCAGCGTCAGATCGGCCTCGACCACCTGACAGCCAAGCGTCTCGAAAACTTCGGCACCCTTGCGACAGGCCCGCACGATATCGGCGCGCACGGGAAAGAGGCCGAGATCGGGGCTGAAGGCCACGCGGATGTCGCAAAGCGGTTTCTGCGCAAGCCCGTTCGGTTGCTCGACAGGGAGCGAGAAGATGCCGCCGGAGCTGGGGCCGAGCATCGCGCGGTACAGCAGATCGGCATCCGCCACGCTGCGCGCGATCGGCCCGTTGTGGAAATAGGGCGTGTGGCTGAAGAAGCTTTGCGCCACATCCGGCACCCGCCCGAAGGTGGGCTTGAAGCCCACAGTGCCGCAGATGCTGGCGGGAATGCGGATCGATCCGGCCCCGTCGCTGCCTTCGGCGAAAGGCACGAGGGCTGCCGCCACGGCCGCTGCCGATCCGCCGCTTGACCCTCCTGCGATCCGGTCGCGCCGCCAGGGATTGGCCGTGGGGCCGAAGATCGCATTGTCGGTGATTGCCTTGTGCCCGAATTCGGGCGTGTTGGTCTTGCCCAGAACAACGGCGCCCTGATCCTTGAGCCGGGTGACGAGGGCCGCATCCTCGGACGGGACCCAGTTTTCGAAAAGCCGCGAGCCGCGTGTCGTGCGGATGCCTGCCGTCGGCGTGAGATCCTTGAGCACGATGGGCAGGCCCATAAGGCTGCGCCCCGCGCCAAGGCCCGCCGCGATGTCACGATCAAGCGCATCAGCCGTGTCCAGCGCGCGGTCGGCATCCAGCGTGCAGATCGCGTTGATCGCTGGATTGTGCGTCTCGATCTTGTTGAGAAAGGCGCCAGTCACTTCGCGGCAGCTGATGCGCCGAGCCCGGATCAGCGCGGCAAGCTCCACGGCGGAAAGCTGGGTGATGTCATCGGTATGGGGCACGGCTTATCCTCGGGTTTCGGGGGGGACACCTGTTGAACAGGCACCCCGATGATGCTCAGACTGCGAGCAGGATACCACCAATGACCACACCGCTGACCAGCAGCACAACAGCCGTATAGCCCATGATATCGCGAATGCCCAAGCCCGCGATGGCCAGCATGGGCAGCAGGGTCCAGAACGGCTGGATCATGTTTGTCCACGCCTCGCCCCAGGCGAGGCCAAGCGCCACGCTCGGTATGTCGGCGCCCAGTTCCTGCGCCGCCTGGATCATGATCGGCCCCTGCACGGCCCATTGACCACCGCCCGAGGGCGCGAACATGTTGACCAGCCCCGCGGCCACACTGCCGCGGGCAGGGGTGTTGGCGAGGCGGTATTTGCACAGGATCATGATCTTGTTTTGCTCAGTCTGCACAGTGGGGCAGGGACTCATGAGGCGAGGCGCAAGGCCACGGAAAACCTGTAGTCTTGGTCTTTGGACTGGAAACTGGGCGACTTAGCTGCGCTTGAGTATCAGCAGGGCGATGAATGAGGCGACGCCTAAGCCAGCCGTCAGCCATATGGCCGAGAGGCCCCAGTCCGTCAGCGCGGCGCTGAAGATCAGCGGTGCGGCCGCTTGCAGGATGCGGGCCGGGGCATTGAGCCAGCCGGTTCGCCGTCCATAGCCCGCCGCGCCGAACAGGGCCAGAGGAAGCGTGCCCTTGGCGATGGTCATAATGCCGTTCCCCGCGCCGTGCAGAAGCGTGAAGGCGTAGGCCGCCGGTGCGCCGAAGATCACCAGTGCTACGGCGGCCACCGGATGCGCTGCGGCAGCCGCGCGCGTGGAGATCAGCGGATGGAACCGGCGCAGCAGGCCGAACTCCAGCACCCTTGCGGCGACCTGCGCCGGGCCAATGAGGGCTCCCGCCGCGATCGCCACGGCCGTGCTCGCCCCGGCGGCTTGCAGGAGGCCCGGCAGGTGCGCAGCCATCGCGGTTGAGTTGAACAAAGTGGCGGCGAAGACAAAGGCGAGGAGCCAGAGCGCGAGGCGTGAAGGCGGCGGCCCGTCTTCTTCCGGGGGGCTTGGGGCGACGATCCTTTCGCTGCCCTTGGGCAGCCAAGCGTTCAGTGGCAAGGCTACGACCAGATGGATCAGCGCCCAGCCGACGCAGGCCTCGCGCCAGCCCCATGTTGCCAACATCAGCCCTGAGAGCGGCCAGCCGACCGTGCTTGCGAATCCTGCAATCAGGGTTATGCCGGTGATCGGCCCGCGCGCGTCCTTGCCATAAATCCCCGCGAGCGTGGCGAAGCCCGCCTCGTAGAGCCCGATCCCCATGCCGAGCCCGATCACAGCCCAGCCGGCGAACAGGATCACAGGCGTCGGAGCCAGTGCGAGCAGCCCGAGCCCCACCGCAAAGACGAGATTCGAGAGCATTAGAACCCCGCGCCCGCCGACGCCGTCGATCCGTGCACCGGCCCAGGGTCCAACCATGGCCGAGACCACCATCGCCATGGAGAAGGCGCCGAACACCCAGACAGGGGACAGGCCGAGCTCCTCGGCCATGGGCACGGCCAGGACTGCTGGAATATAGTAGCTCGAGGCCCAGCTTACGGTGAGCGAGGATCCGAGCGCGGTGACGATCAGCCCGCGCCGCGCTGACGACAGTCGTGAAATCATGATGATGCGTCGATCAGAATATCAGGCCTGTGTGCCCGGACGCGACGCTTCATGTCATTGAGGCCCAGAGTTGGAACAGCAGTCCCGACGCGAAGGCCCCGCTGAGCGACAGGCCGATATAGACCGCAAACACCTGCGGTCGCGCAAGCGCCCAGACTGCCATGGCCGCCGGGATCGAGGTGACACCGCCCGCGACGAGAAAGGCCATGCCCGCGCCCGGCGCCATGCCTTGATCGATCAGCCCGCCGACCAGCGGCAGGGCCGCGTAGCCGTTCAGATAGGCCGGCACGCCCACCAGCGTCGCAGTGAGGATCGGTAACAGGCCCTCGCCACCCAAGTTCGCGGTCACGGTCTCGGCCGGGATCCAGGCCAGCATCAGGCTTTCGAGGATAAAGGCCAGTGTCAGCCATTTCGCCAGAAACAGCGTCGTGCTCATCGCCGTCCTGCCGAACATCGCCCGCCGGTCGGCATCCGCCCAGAAGCGCCAGGCGACGGGCTTCGGCGCGCGGATCTTTGCGCCACCGCAGCCGCCATTGCCGATCCCTTCGCGCAGCGGATCTGCAAAGGCCCCGGCTTTCATAAGCAGATGCACCACCGTGCCGCCAAAGACGCCCAGCCCGATGGCGGCGAACGTCTTGGCGACCGCGAACTCCAGGTCGAGCATGCCAGCTGTCAGCACGAACATCGACGGGTCCATGATCGGTGAGGCCAGCCAGAAGGCCATGACCGCCGACAGCGGCACGCCCATGGCAAGGAGCGCTGCGATCAGCGGGATCACCCCGCAGGAGCAGAAGGGCGAAATACCTCCGGCCAGCGCGCCGAGCCCGATCATCAGAAGCGGGGCGCCGGTGAATGCCTTGGCGATCATGTTGTCGGCGCCAGTGGCGTTGGCCCAGGCGGCAATGGTGATGGACAGGATCAGAAACGGCGTCGTGTTCAGGAGTGCGCCGCCTGCGAAGAGCGTGCTTGCCAGAGCCTGTGATGTGTCGACCACCGCCAGCGTCGAAAGGATCAGCGCCGAGGCGAGCCAAACCCGCTGGTTCCGCAATACGTGGCGCAGCAAGGACCGGGGGGCGGGTGCTGAAAGGCTTGTATCAGTCATCTCTAAAATTCCGGAATTGCAGTTGTTTTAAGGCAAGAAATAGGGCGCTTGCATCTCACGTTGCATCCTCCGAAGAGTTGATCGTGACGCCGGCGCAGCACTCCGAGGTCAGGAAATCCATCAAGCGACGCATCGCGGGATAATCGACGCGGTTGAACACCTCCCGCCCTTGCTTCTCCTGCAGCACCAGCCCCGCATCGACCAGCGCCGAGAGGTGATGCGCCAGCGTCGATGGGGCAAGCCCCAGGTGCTCGCCGATGTCGCTGACCCGCAGGCCGTCGTCCCCGGCCTTCACCAACAGCCGAAAGATCGACAGGCGGGCATCATGGCCGAGAGCGGCAAGGGCACGGGCATTGGGGCTGGTCGTGGTCATTGGATTAAAATAACTACAATACTAGTTTTGTAAACGATTCGATCTGGACCAAGCGCTGGAGACTGACCGAGTCTTCCGGGCAAATGCTGGATTAAGGAACGGTTCGGGGAGGGCGACTTCACAGCAACGTTGCAGGGCGCAGCGTGGACTGAGGCATGGCTAAGCATCCATGGCCATGCTGGCCGGTCCGTTGGCCAG
Source organism: Roseobacter sp. AzwK-3b (assembly GCF_000170875.1). Classification (NCBI taxonomy): domain Bacteria; kingdom Pseudomonadati; phylum Pseudomonadota; class Alphaproteobacteria; order Rhodobacterales; family Roseobacteraceae; genus Roseobacter; species Roseobacter sp. AzwK-3b. The sequence goes on along the minus strand of NZ_ABCR01000003.1, from coordinate 4,182 downwards.
TCTGCAGTGTTACCATACGCCCGTGAGCCGGATCATCGGGCGGCGTCCGCGGTCACCTCGGCCGACAGGGCGCGCCGGTCCGCGACCCGGTGCAGGATGACAAAGGGCGTGACGCAAATCCGCTGCGCCACGACGAACAGAAGGCCCACCACCACGAAGAACATCAGCCGCGCAGCCTCATCCGCCATCTGCTCGGCGGTGAAGATCACCACCGACATCGCCTCGGGCACACCGATCGCCGCCCCCAGACAGGATGTCGAGATCACCATCTGCAAGGCTCGCCCGCAACTGGGAATGACCAGCAGCGCCGCGCGCCTGTCACCGTTACGCAGATGCCGGAACATCGCGACGAACTGATCGGCGCCATAGGCCGCCACGTAGGGGATATTGCCGAGAACCAGCAAAACCAGCGGCCGTATCTCGGAAATCGGACCAAGCCACGTGCCCCCGTTCGGCAAGAGGCCCGACAAGAAGAACAGGACCACGAAGACCGGCAGCGCGTGCAAAAGCCGGTTATAGGTTCTGAACAAGCGCGACACGGTCCTGGCCGACGACAGTATCCCCAACGCCGTCACGAAGGCCAGCGGCAGACCGATCATCAGGGCCAGCACCGATGCGCCCAGGTTCAGGGAAAATCCCCTCAGGAACGCCAGAAGAAAATCCGGCGACACCGCCTCCAAAAGCATCATGTGACGGCTCCTTCCTTGGGCAGAAGCCGCGCCAGCCCCCGCCGCGTCAGCTGTGCCGAGAACAGCACGGCGGCGATGTAGAACAGCACCAACAGCCAATAATAGAACGTCTGCGACCCGGAAAACGCGGTAATGCCATTCAACGCGTTGACCAGATCGGGCACGCCCACGACGCTCGCCGCCGAGATGCCGCGCACCGCGTTGATCAGGTAACTGTCCAGTTGCGCCGACGACAGGCTGAGCGCGCGCATGAACCGCGATGTGCCCTCGTGGGCGTGGGTGATCCTGTAGGCTTCGGCCACGGCGGCACCGGCGAAACTGCCGTTAATCCCCGCAATCGCCAGAATGGCCGCCAACATGGCGGAACTGTAAGAATACGAAAACGTCCAGACGGTCAGCGTCCCCATGACCACCAGCACCAGCATGACCGGCGCGTTCTGAAAGATCGTCAAAACCGATTTCGCCAGCACCCGCAGAAGCCAGACCGGGCTGACCAGCATCTTGCCGATCGATAGGCCGATCAGCGCCGTCGAGATAAGCGCAAGGCACACTGCCAGCATGGATGTCCCCAGACCGCCCAGAAACATCCGCCACGCCACATCGCTTTCCATGAACCCCAGACGCACCTCAATCCCCAGCCGCGCCTTCAACGCGTTCTCGATTGTCGTGCCCAGACCCGCCACAGGGCTCCGAACCAGCTGCACGTTCAGCGGTGGCGACAGGCAGGTTTCAGGCGCGGCGCGACACTCCACCGATTGCCAGCGCGCCTGTTCCTCGGTCAGGAACGCCACCGGCACATCATGCTTGCGGGCAAGCCGCAGAAAGCTGCCGTCGCGGTGCATCTCCTTCAGGATCTCCGACATCGCCGTCGCCATCTCGGCGGATATCCCCAAGGGCATCGCCATCCCCCAGGGCACCGGCGCAAAGCCCAGCTTGCGCTCGAACCGGCTCGGCTCGGTCTCGGACGAGATCAGCGGCAACAGCAGCGTGTCATCCTGCGCGATCAGGGGGCACATCTCGTTCAGCAGCGCATCGATCAGTTGTTGTGACCGCGAGAACAGCATCAGGCGCCCCACATCCGGCGCGAGGATCACGTTGGAATAATTCCCCACTGTCGTGCAGACCAGACGGGTCTCCAGATCCTTCCAGGTCAGAGGGTTCTGATCTGCCGCGCCCAGGAGGATCGTCTCGCTCTGGAAATAATGCGGGCGCAGGAAATGAACCGTGGGATCGCGCTGCGTGTTATGCCCCATGGTGGCGATGACCAGATCGACCTCTCCCTCGCCCAGCTTCGAGATCCGGTTCACCGGCGTGACCGGCACAACCTTCAACGCCACGTTCAGTCGCGCTGCGATCTCGCGGGCGATATCGGCCTCGAACCCGCTGTGGCCAATCGGACCGATCTCGGCGAAGCGCGGATAGTCCCCACGCAGCCCGACCCGGAGAAGGCGCTCGCATACCACCCGTTCCTCCACCGACCGGGTCTCGCCGGCTTGGGTCTCACAGCCTGGGGTCACACTCTCATGCAGGGCCTCGACCGCCGGTAGCCCGGTGGTCTGCGTCGCGCCCGGCGACGGCGCGACCACCGATATCAGCGCCGCCAGCATGCAAAGCGCGCGAAACCCTCGAAGCCTGCTCATCCTGTCTTCTCCCGTCCCTATATTGACCGGCTCCCTGGCTCTTCGCTCTCCACAACGATCAACGCCACCTCCAGGAACACGAAACCCGCCATCTCGATCACGCCCTCCGGCTCGTGGTTGACCCGCGACAGTGCCGTGATTTTGTCCGGCCCGACTGGCACCAGCGCGGTCTCCTCGACACGCGCGGCACAGCCCGCCGCCGCCAGACGTTCCAGCGTCATCCGCAGCCCGACACAGCGGTTTTGCGTAAAGACCGCGCTGGCTCCCTGCCGCAGCCGCCTTGGCAGCCCGAGCAGAAACGGATCGAGCACCTTGCGCCCATCCGCACCGCCCACCGACCAGAACGCGGCGCGGGTTCCACTTTCTAATTGCCTTGCGGGGAAATTGGGCAGATTGGCCAGCACCAGATCGAACCGGGCGTCCGATGCGACCGCCTCCCACATGGCGCCCTGGCAAAGCTGCACACTGGCCTCGGGCGCGATCCGCGCCAACCTGTCGTCGGCAAGATGCAATGCATCGTGATCCAGATCGGTCGCCACGACCCCCGCCGCCCCAAGCTGCAACGCAGTTCCAGCCAGAATCCCCGACCCGGTGCCCAGATCCAGGACCTGACGCCCATGGAGAAGGCCAGGATGCCGCATCAGATGCCGGACGATCAGCCCGGAATAATCGCTGGGCCAGAACGGGCGCGCCTCGGCGATCCCGGCACGCGTCATCACTCCAAGATCATCCACGGCCAAGCAACCGTTCAAGTCGCGCCACGCTGGCGTCGCGCGCCTCCAGCGGCACGGCCCCGACCGCCCGCGCGGTGCCACGCATAGTAACAAGGCTTGTGACCGCGCTCAGAGAAAAGGCACGGTGGGGTAGGGGCGCTCTGTGGGTGTCAACCCGCGGCAAGGGCTATCCCGTCCGGTCTTGCATGACCCAGACATGCTGCGGACCCAGCTTGCAGGGCCGGCTTCGGTGTGTGTGCCAGTGGCTGTGCTCGTGTGCGGATCGAATACATATCGGCCTTTCGAGTTCGCAAACTGGGTAGACCAGCAACAGGTTTGGTCCCATCTATCTTTGGAGAGGCAATATCCGATCGGTGGCAAAGTCCTGCCTCAGCCGGGCCAGACACCGTCTTGAAATTGAAGATACACGTGCCGGAGCGCGTGTCCTGCGCGGACACGTTTTGGCCGCGATACCCGTGCCATTGCCTTCCAACTGTCCGAAATGGCAGTCACCGCACCCTTGGTGCGCGCCATCCTCGCCACAGTCATCTGTATTTGAGTGCCTCCGCCATGTGCGTTGCCGCGCGCGCATCTGGAGGCTGTGGTTGCCGGTGCGGGGATTGGCATTGATAAGACGTCGAAAGATGGTCAACGCCGGTTCGTCGCTTGCATCAAAGCGGATCTTTTCGCCAGCTCCACGCGAATTGGTCTGGCGCTGAAACTGCGACATCAGGTCTGCGTAGATTGCTTATGTGCCGTCTGGAAACCAATGCCGCCCGCCTGATCCCAAGCCTGGATCAAAGCCCTGAAAAGTCCCATCGTCCCTGCGCAGTGGTCGAACCCTAGCGCAGATCGCTTCAATGGCTTCAAGCGGCCTGCTGGCCGGCGTGAGTGCAATACGACGCAATCTCTGAACGCGTTGTGAGCCAGAGCGTTGCGTCTTGCTTGCAGACCCGGGAAATTTCGTCGATTGCCCAAGCCGCGGCGGGACGGCCATAGCAATGGCCATGGGCAAAGATGTCGAGAATGATCGTTTCGGCCGGTTGCGATTTTATTCCATCCAACGTTTGGGTGAACAGGTCGACAAACTGCCTTGGAGTGCGACCGAAGCGCATGGCATGGGGCAGATCGTTGAATTCG